>JAFZKQ010000046.1 GCA_017553575.1 Paludibacteraceae bacterium | reverse complement strand
GAAAAGGTATGTACGGCTTCCGATACGGTATTCGTCACCATCAACCAGAAGCCGACGATTCCTGTCATCGAAGGCGGTATAGATACCCTCTTCTATTGCAAAGTCAGTTCATCGCTTTGGTTGCACGCGCTCGACACCAACTCCGACACAACGAAGACGGACATCTTCTGGGGTGAGGCAACAACCAGCAGCGACAGCATAGACATTTCAAGATTCTCATTCGGAACTTATACGGCTTACTCCAAGAATTTGGAGACTGGTTGTAAGAGTGATGCAGACACCATCGTGGCCTACATCTCCAACGCTATCGAGTTCAAGCCATTCACCGACACCATCAACATCTGCCACAACGAAACCTTCAATTTGGAGGAAGAGGTAGAGAAACGTTTGGCTGCCGGCAACAAGACGAACTATAAGTCCAACATCGGATATAAGATCTGGGGATTGATTGGAACCACACCGAACCCAATCAATTCGGCCGATGCCCTCGCTTCGAAGGCCATCAAGACGCAGACAGACATCCAACGCTTCTTCATCGAGGTTCTCGATTCTGTCAGCGGATGCTACCTCACCGATACGGCAACCATCGTCTTCCACGAATTGCCAACGATCGACCCAATCGATCCGATCATCATCTGCCAGTACCAAGACACCCTGCTCTTGGCTCCGACAGAGACTTACAAATACGAATGGTTCAGGGAAGAGGGATCCAGAATCCCGGCCCCTGAGAAACTCCAATTGGAGACCAGCGAAAAGATCAAGTTGGTCGCTACTGACAAAGAGTGGCGTTGCGTTGACTCCATCTTCATTCAAATGGACGTAAGGAAGATTCCTGAGGTAGCCCTTGCAGAGGGAGGCACCTACTGTCAACACTCAGGTTCACACCCTATCGAAGTGAAGATCAACGCTTCGGAAGACAATGCAGCCACCGACCTTTCCATACAATGGATGAACAGCGACGGCGAGGAGATCAAGACGCCTGTCAACACCGACACCATCGAGTTCAGCGGTCTCTCCAAGAAGATCAACTACACCATCCGTCAGACCAACAAGGCAACGGGATGTTACAAGGATACCGTCATCGAAGTCACCATCAACAAGGCCCTTCAATTGGCCATGGACGACATCGAGCGTACATGTCAGCCAGACTCCGTCGCATTCAAGGACTTGGTTAACGACTACCTCTACACCAACGCAAACAAGATCAACTTGACCAACGTGCAAGGTATCGAAATCACTTACGCCCGTATCGACAATGACAAGGCAGTGAAATTGGAGGAAGGACAAGTAGAGAAACTCAGATACATCGAAGGTCGTGACAGCGTAGCCTACATCTACACCGTCACCGATGCAGAGAAGGTATGTTCCGTTTCCGATACGGTATTCGTCACTATCAACCAGAAGCCAGTTCCACCAGTCATCGAGAACGGAGTGGATTCCATCTTCTTCTGCGGTACCCTATCCGAGATAAAGATCGGAGCTAAAAACGAGAACCCAGTTCTCGAGGAGACACGCATCTTCTGGGGTGAGACAAAACAAGCCATCGAAGGAGACAGCCTCCTCATCACGGCAAAAGAGAAGAAGTACACGGCATTCACCAAGAACATCTACACAGAATGTGTCAGTGACCTCGACTCCATCGTAGCCGTCATCTCCGACCCTATCAAAGTAACCCCAATCGGAGAAAACGGTGTGATCGAACTCTGTGCCGGCGAACACATCAACGTGGCAGACACCGCTAGATCCTCCTTCATTATTGCCGAAAGACAAAATTCGGATATCGTTTACGGAGCGAAAGCAGGAGGAAACATTATAAACATGACGAACCTGAGCGACGTGTCACGAGCAAAACAAGACACCATCGTCTATGAGTTCACCGCAACAGACAAGTTGAACGGATGTGAAGCCACGAACACCCTGACGCTCATCTTCCACGACAAGCCTAAATTTGAAATCGAAGGAAAGAAGATCCTCTGTCAAGGCGAAGAGCTCGTTTTGAGTGCAGTCGGCGAAAGCAGAGCAACCAGCTACACTTGGCAGTTCGAAGGTATTGGGCTCATTGAAGGCAGTTCAGACCAATTCAACAAGAAAGAGTTGATGCAAGACACCGTAGTCTTGGTAGTTGCGCAACTCGACGGAACCTCTTGTATCGATTCCGTAAAGCAAGCCATCCAAATCAACGAGACTCCGAAGAGACTGACAGACCAAACCTTCAGTTTCTGTCAAACGGAAAAAGGTGCAGATCCAAACATCCTCTTGGAACGTTCAGAAGAAGAGAGGGAGAAATTCTCGCTCATTTGGTACGACGTAGAGGAGAATGAATTCAGCAACGACAATGAATTGAGTTTGTCCATCGTCAACGACACCATCTACAAATTCTTCGTAAAACAAGAGAACAATGTCAGAGGATTGGCCTGCTACAGTGAACTCTCCTCTGTGACCGTGAATGTAAACAAACATATCATCGTCAGCCTACGAGACACCAACATCTGTATGCCGGAGAAATTCAACTTGGCAAAATATGCAAAGGACAAGAAGAGCGAATCCGTCTCAGGCTACCAGTTGAACATCGAGCACATCTTCAAAATCGACGGTGCCGACCAACTATCCGTAGCAGACTCCACCCAAGTAGAGGAGACGGGCAACTATCAGATTGTCTATGCAGACAAGAACAATTGTGAGACGACAACAAACGTCACCCTCAAATTCATCAGCAAGCCAGAGGTTCCTGCCTTTGACGAGACAATGCCAATCTATCTCTGCCAAGGAGTGGACACAGCCATCTCGCCTAAATTCATCGCAGGAGACTACGAATATATCTGGGACAAGATCGGATCCAACGAGACCCTCATCACCGACACGCTCAAGATCGACGGAGCTTTGAGCAACGGCGACAAGGTGGCCTACAACGTTTGGAGAAGAGACACCATCTACGGATGCGAGAGTGAGAAAGCGGAAGTCAGCTATCAAATCTTGGATTCCATCAAGACCACCCCTATGGAGACCATCCATATCTGTGAATCAGAGAGCGTCAACTTGGATTCCATAGCCGACCTCATCTTCACTTCAGGAAACGAGTTGAAGAATAACATCTTCCATTCCGACGAAGCACAGAAGAAGGGAGCACAACTGCTCTACTCCAACGCCGTCACAGAAGCCGGCTTCTACCTCATCGAAGCCCAAGACAACGTATCCGGATGTAGAGCCAAGAGCACGGTTGAGATTGCCACTCATGCCGCACCAACCATCCTCTACAAAGGCGAGACATCCTTGTGCGACGGCTCAGACGTACGTTTGACAGCTTATCCGAAAGAGGGAGAAGAGAGGCCAGAATATCAATGGACGAATGCCGAAGGAAAGAGCATCCAAGACTCCGTCCTGACCTTCACGACAACATTGGAAGAGGGAGCCAGCGAAGCGAAGACAGAATCGCTCGAGTTGACTGGAACGTACCACATCACCAACAAAAAGGCATGTGTCAGCAGCGAGACGGTGGAGATCACGACCCACCCTATCCCTCCAACATTGCCAAACGACACAATCGACATTTGCCAAAACACTGGCGAAGCAACCATCTATGTTGAGTACCAAGACAACGTATTCAACTTGAAGCGATACGATTCAGAAGGCAATGAAATCGAGAATACGATTGTCAATACGGACAACGTAACAAATGTAGAGTTCACCGTTATGCAAGAAGACCGCATTACGAAATGTAAAGGCAAGGGCGCTTCCATCTATGTCAACGTCCGCCAAAGCATCGAACTCCACATCGACGAGCAAGAGGAGGTCTGCGCACCTAAGACCATCAACTTGGAGAATGTCGTGAACCAAGCGGCTTACGCAAGCAACACAGAGATTCCTGAGAAGAAGGTTTACGAGATCAAGAGCATAACCAAAAACGGCATCGCCGTAGAGGCACCGAATGTCATCGACCAATCCGGTGTTTACCAAGTGGTGATTGCCGACCAATACGGTTGTGAAGCTGGTGAGTCCGTTCAATTGACCGTTCACCAACAACCAGCACCAATCAGTGGAGACACCAGTTTCTGTCAAGGAACAGGCATCCAGACCTTGGCTGGCAAGGGTGAGACCAACGACCTCATCCTCGAATGGTTGGATCTCTCAACGGCTTACCCTGATTCCATCTTCACCGACACGCTGAAAGTCAACACGGAGAAGAAGGGCGACAAGCTCTACCTCATCCGCCAAACGACCCTCAGCAGCCACTGTAGCAGTGAGGCAGCTCCGATGACCATCACCATCCACCCAGCCATCACTCCTACCCTTACGGATACGATGATCTGTTTCGGTGAGACCTTCGACTTCGTGGCCTTCGCAGAGAGACACGTAACAGAAGGAGTCAACCCATTCTTGGATGATACCCGTCGCACGGAGCCTATCATGCCGATAGACTACACTGCCATCAAACAAGCAGGTAGCTTCATCGCCCACTATACCGACGCTAACCGATGCGAAGCAAGCGACACCATGACGCTCGCTTACGCTCCGAAGATCGAAATCGAGTTGGATTATACGAAGGAGATCTGTGCTGGCGACACCATCAAGGCTAAGGTATCTGGAGCAGAGCACTACATCTGGAACCAAGCTTCCGACGACATCGATAACATCTCCATTGCAACAGAGGCAACAGGAGTACAAGAGATCGGCCTGACGGCAAGCATCGTCATCCAACCTGCCGACGGAACCAGCTGTAGCATCGATACGACCTTCCTGGTTCAAATCAACAAGGTGCCAGACTTGATCAGCGGCTACGGCGACACGACGTATTGCCAAGCCACTCCAACCGAGGCCTTGACACTCCAACCAACCGACGAGAATGCAATGGTTCTTTGGTACGATCCTAACGACGACTATGCGACCGTAAGCAAAGACGGTACGCTGAAGCCATCGTCCCTCTATGCTGGCGACTTCACTTATAAGTTCCGTCAACAATTAGGCGAGTGCCAAACGGCTTTGCAAGACTATACCGTACACATCCAAAGCAGCATAGAAGAGATCGCTCTTGTCAGCGATACGGCTTACTGTAAGGATGAATTGACCGCTCCTCTTCTCGCTAAATGGGAGAACCCACTATACGAGGTGATTTGGTCGGACGAAAACGACAATCCATTGGAGCCTGGCTACAAGCCATCTTCCGCAACGGCAGGAGAGCAGAAGTACTTCGCAAGACTCAGCTACAAAGCTTGCCAAGGAGAAGCCTCAACCATGAGGGTAACCATCCAAGAGAAGTATGACAGGAAGCCAGACATCGACAACAACTTCATCTTCTGTGAGAATACGGGTCTCCATACCATTCACGCCAACTCAATAGACAACGGCGCAAGACTGAACTGGTATACGGAGAACAGCAACGAACGACTCGACTCCATCGTCATCAACACCAACGAAAGCAATTGGAAAGAGGCGACGTTCTATGTGACCCAATCAGTCATCAACGGTTGTGAGAGTCCAAGCACGAAGTTTGACGTAAGCATAAAAGATGCCATCCAACCATTGTCGTTCAATCTTGACACCTGCGCCGGATTGACCGTCACACTCGACGAGATCATGGCAATGCAGAAGATTCAAGAGGAGGCAGATACCCTTTGGAACGGCACCGACAAGAGCCAACGCATGGACTTGAAGAGCAACATCGGTTATACGGGTGACTACCAATTCTCCGTTGTGAACGAATTCGGATGTAAGGCCACCCACACCGCCCATATCAACATGTTGAAGGTGGAAGATCTTGAATATACTTCCATCAAGAGCATCTATTGCTACGATGACTCCGTTTCCCTCTCCGCTTCTGCAAGCAATGCCGACTTCGAGTGGGAGAATGTCACCGAAGGATTGAACCACTACGGCAAGTCCTATGACTTTGTCTTGAGCGGCGATGCAAACGTAACGCTGACGGCGACCATCATCAACAAGCCTGTCTGCAAGGAAAACATCGACTTCGTGTTCAAGACCTACGACAAGACGAAAGCCATCATCAACGGTGAGACGAACATTTGCCTCGGCAATACGATCAACTTGAATACGGGCAATCTCTACGACACGAAGTGGAGCATAGCTGACTCAACCATCGAGAGTGATGAATTCACCTTCACCCCATCAAGGTCAGAAATCCTGACTATTTCGGGTGTGGATGAGAACCAATGTCCGGTAGATACGACGATAACGCTCAACACGGTTAAGCAACCAGACCCAACCATCATCGTAACTCCATTGATTCACTCAACGCTATTCCACCTCAACCGAGATACGTTTGAAGTACACTTGGAGGCTTCCATCAGCTCTACCCTCGACGAGAACTACTCATACAAGTGGGATTTCGGCGACGGACAAAAATCTTACGGCAATTCCGTGGAAGACCACGAATATGAAGCTGCCCTAGTCCGCCTCACCAAACCTATCGACGTGACGCTGACGGTAGAACATGCTTACGGTTGCGCTGGCGAAGCAACAACCCAATTGTTGGTTGACCCAGACTTCGATGTTCCGAACACGATGACACCGGAAGACGAGTTCATGGAAGACTACGAACTCCAAATCTTCGACCGAATCGGAAACTTGATTTATGAAGGTATCGGTTGGCACGGACAAACGAACAAGGGCGACGAAGCCTTCGGCGACACGTACTTCTATGCCATCACTTACTTCATCAACGGAGAGAAAAAGATCAAAACAGGTTATATAACATTAGTCAGATAATTTAAAAGGAGGGGGAGAAATCCTCCTCCCCAAGCAATAGCCCAGAAATGAAAAAGAAGTTCGCAATAATCTTACTTACTCTTTTCGCCCTTACCAACCTGAGTGCGCAAGAAGATGTATTGTTCACCAACAAGCAACTGAGGCTTAACTACATGAATCCGGCCTACGTGCCTGAAATCATGTATGCCACCTTTACGTTAGGAGGTAGGTTTCAATGGACAGGACTCGACGGAGCACCTCGGACATACTTTGTGGGAGGAAAATATTTCTTTATGGGAGCCCACTCCC
The DNA here is from genome assembly GCA_017553575.1 of Paludibacteraceae bacterium. Lineage (GTDB taxonomy): Bacteria > Bacteroidota > Bacteroidia > Bacteroidales > Paludibacteraceae > RGIG10190. The sequence goes on along the minus strand of JAFZKQ010000046.1, from coordinate 8,474 downwards.
AAGTAGGACTCTCCTTCCTCTCCGACGAGATCGGTTACCAATACACGCGCAACCCCAAGTTGACATTTGCCTTCATGGTGCCCATTGGAGACGACAGCTACATCAATTTCGGTGTGGGAGGCGGTTTGATGAATCGTGGCTATGATGCAGAAAAGATTCGAGAGACCAACACCCTCCATACGGCTGAATCCTATGAGATTCCTAAAGGAACCTCACCAGACGCAGAGGCGGGAATTGAACTGTTGCTTCAGAACTTCGAACTAGGTTTCTCGGCCAACCACCTATTGGAAGGAACCGAGGATGTACCTCTACATAGGCTCTATTCGGGTTATGCCAACTACTACTTCCAAACATCGGAATGGTGGCGTCTCTCGCCTTCCTACTTCGTCTACAACTACCGCGACAGATGGAAGCACCAACTGAGCCTTTACTTTTACTACATCTTCGACTATCAATGGCATCCATCCGACTTGTTCTATGTGGGAGCCAGCTACCGATTCGAGTATGAAGGCTCCATCATGGCAGGCGTGAACCTTTTTGAGTGGTTGTCCGCATTCTACTCCTACGACTACTTCTTCGGAAACCTTCGCCACGGCAACTACGGAACACACGAGATAGGCTTGGAATTCAGGATTCCGCAGAAGTTCCAAAGTTGCTTTGCCAACTACGGACAATCCAAAAAATATACGCGATACACAAGAATGCGATAAAACAAAAAGGGCTGCCACAACGTGACAGTCCTTTTGTTCTATATAGCCCCTAAGGCTCTTCCAAAGAGGTTGAGGTTATTTCTTTTCCGCAGGCTCTTCCTGAGTCTTCTCCTCGGCAGGAGGAACCACCGTGGCTTGATACTTTATCTTAGCAAAACCTTTGATGATGTTATCCACATTGGTCTTGTCCGCATCATAGGTAACCGTCACCGTCTGCTTCTCCAAATTTGTCTCTATCGCTTTCACGCCCTTCTCGAAGCGGAGATTCTCCTTTATTTTATTTTCGCAATTAACGCAACGCATTTTAGGATTCATAGAACAAGTGACCGTTTTTAAATCCTTTGCGCCTATCGTCAGCATACATCCTAAAGATGCCACCAACAGTACCATTTTCTTTTTCATTTTCTACTCTATTTTAGTGAAAAACCTATTTCCCAATCACCATTTTTTCCATTTATAACGCAAGCCTACATAACCCATTATACCTTCGATCGGAGCATAAACCAACGAAGTATCGAACTTATCTCCCCAAGGATTTTGGGCATCCACAATTGGGTTAGACTGCTTATAATTCGTCAAATTCTCGGCGCCTACATAGACCGTCCAATGTCGGAACAATCTCGTAATCTGAGCATTGAGAATCGGATAGGAGGAATAATGGGATTTCCAAGAAGGAGTCCCGTCCTCCTCCATATAATTCAACGGAAGACGACCGCCTCCATTGTATTGGAACGTCAAATCAAACTGCCACAACTCGAGATTCGTCTTATAGGTAGCCGTCAACAAAGCTTTGTACCTATTCGTGAATGGCTGTTCCCGCAATTTCCCGTTATAAGTCGCCTTTACATCGGTCAACCGATAAGCTCCTGTCAGCAAAAAGCCCCGGAAAAATGGGTAAGAAGCATCCACTTGGAAGGTATGGGAATAGGAGTCGCCATCAAGCGAATGAAAGACCACCGAATGAGGGGTCTCGTCCATATCCACCACCAATTGCTCAGAAAAACGGGTATAGTAATATTCAAGCCCCAACGTGAGATTTTTCTTAACAACAGGAATCGAGAAAGAACTGCTGAGTCCATAATTCCAAGCCTCTTCCTGCGTCTCGCCGTCACGAATCTCTATTTTTCGGGAGCTGCCCAACAGATGACTATTCTCTGCCAACGGATGCGTATAACGATAACCCTTTCCCACCGAAGCACGCAAAGAGACCACTTCGTTAGGCGTATATTTCAAATGCGCTCTTGGCGTAAAGAAAGAACCAAAAACGGAACTGTAGTCCCAACGCAAACCACCCATCGCCACCCACCGTTCATCAAGGGTATAGGTGTATTGGGCATAAGCGCCAACCACGGACTCATCGTCCACCTCCTTAACCGACGCAAGATGGGGTTCATCGCCTAACCGATATTGTTGATCAAAACGGTCATAGTTGAGACTCAAACCGGTAGACAAACTATTCTGCTTGTCAAACTTCGTCTCAAAAAGTAGCGACGAATAAAGGTTTTGTTGTTTCACATGATAGAACCTTCCTCTACGAGACAATTCATCGGAAGACAAAGGCGAAGCAGAAAACAAACGATCATACTCCTCACTGTCAAAACAGCCATAATCCCCCTTTTGGTTATGCCAAGAACCTGAGACAATCAAAGCCACGTTCATCCCCTTTTCCCGATTGAGGATAACTGCATTTTTGGAAAACGCCTCATAGCGTTGCGTCTCTATGTCTATCTTATAAGGGAGATCACCAACCGCATGGAAGTCATCCGCAATCTGTCCACTCTCACGGTCCTCAAACAATCCCTTTATAAGGAGTTGAGACTTATAGTTCTTTCCCATCCATGCCCATCGGTTCTGCAAACTCAATTGATCCACCATAGGTCCATCGACAAAGCCATCCTTGTTGTCATCATGCGCCATCGTCGATTTTTCACAATGGGCAAACAAGCCCGTACTCAATTTATCCGTAAGGTGAAGATTCCCATCCGCATTCAGTTCCACCTTGCCCATGTGGTTGGCGTAGAGATTGGCATTCACCTGCTCTTGCTCCTGCGGTTTCTTAAACTCCACATTAATCTGTCCCGTAACCGCCTCATAGCCATTCTTAACAGACGAACTACCCTTGGAGACTTGTATGCTTTGCATCCAAGTGCCTGGGATGTAGCCCAACGAATAAGGAGCAGCACTTCCCCGATAGTTTGGAATACTCTCGGACAACATCTGCACATACCGCCCCGACAGACCCAGCAATTTTATCTGCTTAGCACCCGTGGAGGCATCCGAATAACTGACATCAACAGAGGGGTTCGTCGTAAAACTGGCACCAAGATTGCAACACGCGGCACGCAACAACTCTCCCTCCGAAATCACCTCCCGGTTTGTCACGCTCACCCTATCCTTCCGCAAGCCATACGACTTTCCGACCACCTGAACCTCTGACATTTGATTGTCATTGGAAAGGATTATCACGAGGGGCTTATCCAAGGCCTTCACCAGCACCGTATCATTCGCATAGCCCACATAACTGACCATCACACGATCCATCTGTTTTATCTCATCCGACTGAAACTCGCCACGTTCATTTGTCACTGCGACAATCTTTTCCGGATTCAATTTACAGATATACGCACCCGCCAAAGGAGCCCCCTCCTTATCTTTAACAACGCCCATAAGTTGGGCACAGATAGCATGGGGGAGCAAAAAAAGGCCTAAAAAGAGAGCCATTCGTCTAACAAAAACTCTCACATATACTTCTTTATTCATATTCATAATTTATCACTACAAAAAAAATCAAAAAATCAGAATGGACATCTAAAATTGGGCAAAAAGAGAGAGGGCAACCCATTTCGCATCATGACTGTCCGGTTCTAATGAGATAGAAGGAGCCGAAGAAGGATAGGCCACCGTTCGCTGGTAAGAGCAATCTTCCGCACGCTCTCCCCTTTCCAATCTGCACTTCACATCCACGCCCAAACCTATTTTTGAAAAGGCATGCACATAGTTCAAACGAGCCTGCATGAAATTAAAATCACTATGATAAAAGGCATACTGAGAGAAGGCATGTTGAAAATCCAACTGAGGCATTCCCCCTTCCTTCACTTCCACACGATAATCGGCATCCGTCGATTTGTTTTTTCCGAAAAGGAACGAAATGTGGCAACTTTCTCGTCCCCACTTCCAATCACTCTTGACGCCCAACGTCGGCACCCAACATTCATTCCGAATGAGATAATCACGAGTCCGATATTTCTCCTCACGAGAGAAACGACGAACGCCCAACTCCAGGCAAGCCGTTCCTACACGTCCCACAAAAAGACCCGGCTCCAAATTCAACGAGAGAGCGTTTTCCTCCAACGTATAGTTCTGCTGCGTGTCTATCACACGGAAATCATAATACTGAGTAAAAAAAGAAGTGCGCTCACTAATCTTGGCAAAATAAAGACGCCCTTCTTCCCTATCGCAGCAACAAATCCCAGCGAAAACTCACAGACAAAAACAATATATAAAACTGATATACAAACACATAAATCACTCTACATTTTTTATGGAGAACTAAATCCCAAGCTAAAGGAGACCTCAGTACAATCCCCTCCCACCATCCACACCAAGGGCCAAGGCAATTGAGAGGCAGCCCATCAAGGAGAATTCCCAACCTTTTCGAAAGAGAACCAAATTATTTTCAAACATTCGTAAAAAAATCAGCAAACACTACCAATTTCTCAAAATAAATTTTAACTTTGCTATATAGTGTTAGCAAAATTCTGTTAAAAACAAGAAATAATAACCCACGACGAATTACCCAAAGCAAATTAGGCGAGTGAGAGAAGTGAGGAGGAGTGAGTTTGACAAGTAGAGATTTCTGATTAATAAATTTATATCGCGTATGGGAAGTTTATTTTACACAGTTCCCCTTGCGTCCATTTTGGCGTTAGGATTCGCCTTCTACTTCTTCAGATGGATGAAGAAAGAGGATGAAGGCACAGATGTAATGAAAAAAATCGCGCAGTATGTGCGCGAAGGTGCAATGGCCTACCTCAAGCAACAGTACAAAGTGGTAGGAATCGTGTTTGTCGTCTTGGCGATCATCTTCTCTTTGATGGCATTCTACGGTCTACAGAACCCTTGGGTTCCGTTTGCCTTCCTGACGGGAGGTTTCTTCTCTGGTTTGGCTGGATTCTTCGGAATGAAGACCGCCACCTACGCTTCTGCACGTACGGCCAACGCTGCCAGAAAATCGCTCAACAACGGTTTGAAAGTGGCTTTCCGCTCTGGTGCGGTCATGGGTCTCACGGTAGTCGGCTTGGCGTTGCTGGACATCGCCATCTGGTACATCGTACTGAACTACTTCATTGATGCGGAAGGCGGACAGAAATTGGTTATTATCACCACCACCATGCTGACATTCGGAATGGGAGCCTCCACGCAGGCCTTGTTCGCTCGTGTGGGCGGTGGTATCTATACAAAAGCAGCGGATGTCGGTGCTGACCTCGTGGGTAAGGTTGAAGCAGGCATCCCAGAGGACGACCCTCGTAACCCTGCCACCATTGCCGACAACGTGGGCGACAACGTAGGTGACGTAGCCGGTATGGGCGCCGACCTCTACGAGTCTTACGCAGGATCTATCCTTGCTACCGCAGCTCTCGGTGCAGCAGCCTATGCGGCAGTAGGTGGCGAGATGCAAGAAAAAGCGGTCATCGCTCCTATGCTCATCGCAGCATTCGGTGTTGTTCTCTCCCTAGTCGGAATCTTCTTGGTCAAGACCAAAGAGGGCGCAGGCATGAAAGAGTTGCTCAGTTCATTGAGCAAGGGAACAAACGTAAGTTCACTCCTCGTTGCCATCTTCACTTTCGTGATATTGAATGCATTGGAGATTGAGAACTGGTTGGGTATCTCCTTCTCTGTCGTATGCGGTTTGTTGGCAGGTGTCATCATCGGTAAATCAACGGAGTACTATACTTCACACACTTTCCGTCCGACACAAAAAGTGGCAGAGAGTTCCGAGACAGGACCTGCTACCGTCATCATCTCAGGTATCGGCTTGGGTATGATTTCCACCGCCATTCCTGTCATCACGATCGGTGCGGCAATCATCCTCGCCTACCTTTGTGCAATTGGATTTGACATGGAGATTTTCTTCACCGCCAAAGGTTTGAGCCTCGGTTTGTATGGTATCGGTATCGCAGCCGTAGGAATGCTCTCCACCTTGGGTATCACGTTGGCAACAGACGCCTATGGCCCTATTGCCGACAACGCAGGTGGTAACGCCGAGATGAGCGAATTGGGTCCAGAAGTCCGCAAACGTACAGACGCCTTGGATGCACTCGGAAACACGACAGCCGCTACGGGTAAGGGATTCGCCATCGGTTCAGCAGCATTGACAGCCTTGGCCTTATTGGCATCCTATGTAGAGGAGATCAAGATTGCCTTGGTCCGTATCGAAGAGACCACACTATCCATCGGTGATCGAATAGTCAATACGGCAGATGCTTCCCTCATCGACTTCATGGAGTACTATCAAGTAAACTTGATGAACCCTAAAGTACTAATCGGTATGTTCATCGGTTCCATGATGGCATTCTTGTTCTGCGGTCTCACCATGAACGCTGTAGGTAGAGCCGCACAGAAGATGGTGGAAGAGGTTCGTAGACAATTCCGTGAGATTGCAGGCATCCTTGAAGGCAAGGGCACACCAGACTATGCACGTTGCGTGGAGATTTCCACCAAGGGAGCACAACACGAGATGCTGTTCCCATCCATCCTCGCCATCATCACCCCTATGCTCGTCGGCGTCATCTTCGGCGTGAGCGGTGTATTGGGACTTTTGATTGGAGGACTTTCTGCTGGTTTCGTTTTGGCAGTCTTCATGTCCAACGCAGGTGGAGCTTGGGATAACGCCAAGAAATATATCGAGGAGGGCAACCTGAACGGCAAAGGTTCAGTCAACCATAAGGCAACCGTCGTTGGAGATACGGTCGGCGACCCATTCAAGGATACGTCTGGTCCTTCATTGAACATCCTCATCAAGTTGATGAGCATGGTATCCATCGTAATGGCCGGTCTCACCGTTACCATTCACATCCTTTAAACGATAAAAACATTATTCATTTAAAACCATGCGGTATGGTCTCTTGGGACTATACCGCATTTTTTATGGAGGAAAGGGAGTTTTTCGGAGAGCGCATAAATTCCACCCGAAACATAAATCAGTCAAGAGACCTTTCTACACTTCGCCTACCATAACCTGCCGGTTACGAATTACCAATATTTATTTTGAATGATTATTTGCCAAACAATTCAGAGTGACTTCCCAAACGTACCAATTCTATTATATCGTGTTCCTCATCAATCCATATAAGCAGAAAATCGCCCTGAATGTGGCACTCCATACATCCCTTGTATTCACCATGGAGCATATGCGGCTGATATTCGGCAGGGATGGGTTGGTCATTTACCAACAAATCAATCACTTGGATCAATGCGGCAATTTTCTTGGGTTGATAACGATAGCGTTTATAGTCTTTTTTATATTGACTTGATGGATATATCTTTTTCATTCCGTATCTAATTCCGTATTAAGTGCATTCATTAACTCAGTGGCACTATTATAGAGTTCATTCTCAGGATAGTGTTTCCTATTTTTTGCTTCCTCTATCGCTTTTCTTGTCACCTCATTGGGTTTATCATAAACCACATCGAGGAGGATGCTCTCCACATAATTGTTGAAAGTGCGGTTTACAAGGATAGCGTTCTCTTTTAGACGCTCCACAATGTCTTCCCTCAAACGGAGAGATACTGGTTTACGTACAATTGTTGTTGCCATATTTTGTAGTTTTTTTGTTATACAATCAAATGCAAATATAATGCAATTGTAATACAAATGCAATTTATTTTATGACATACATTTTTATTATGCCACCCCAAATACGCTTCATCATCACCCACAGGGCGTTGCCCTGGGCTATATCTGTTACAGACCTCCAGGCTGATGGTGGAGGTGGGGTGAATTTCCAAAACTTCTTGTCTTCTAATCACACCACCTTCGCCAGAATATCAGGGATGAAGCTTGCGTCGAACAGGTCGAAGGCGAAACATTTCTTCCCCAAGTCCTTGAGTGATGCGCCAACATGATAAAGAATGCTGTTATCGATGATTAGAAAACGGTCGTGCATCTGTGAGGTGTGTTTTACCGTCAGTGTGGGGTACTGGGTGTTGAAGGTTCGAACATCCTGTGCGGTCAGCCTTGTATTGGGCTGGGTGTAAATGGTGACATTCACGCCACTGTTTTTGGACCTGAGCCTTTCAAGGACAGACAGATCCACATAATTGTCTATCAATATGATCTCCTTCTGTGCCTGACTAATAAAGCTTTGAAATTTTGCGTATGCGTCAAAAATCTGACCTTGGAAGAAGATGCCCTGGGTATCATCGATTTTGTACTTATCCATCAAAGAAAACAATTCCGCAATTTGCTTATCGTGTTCTTTGTGATGGATGTCAGACTCTATGAGGTGTTTTTGAATGGTGTCGATTTCTGCGAATAAACAGGCGTTATTATGCAAAAAACTTCTCATTTCACGGAAAGCTCGCATTATAAAAATGCTTTGTTGGTCGGCAAGGTCACCACGCAAAACCGTGGCAAGCATATAAATTCCTTGTTCAGTAAAAGCATTCGGCATTTTCCTTATACCACCCCAACTTGAAGTCACAAATTGTGACTTCAAGTTTAAAATATCATATTGCGATTTTACCATATCCAATTCTTCACGT
>JAFZKQ010000045.1 GCA_017553575.1 Paludibacteraceae bacterium | reverse complement strand
TGGACCGCCGAGTCATATAAGCAATCACAAAAAGTCAATGAAGATTACTACAATTGCTTTGCCATGAATTTCCTTGACATGTCCAATGATGAAAAAATAAAGGTGTTAGAGGAGATTGCTAAACTCCATCCATATAAATTCGAGAAGGATGAGAGGGAGGCGAAGAAAGACAAAAAGTGAATTTCAGATTCCCTTGGAAAAAAGCGTGAGGTCCACTATATTTACGGAGGGAATGGCTTGGCGGCCATCTATGTGAAGAGTGCGGGCAAGGACTCGCTCTTTGCGGCGGCGACCGACCGTCAGGGGAGCCTGATGGCGACGATGCACACGGCAAGGGGAATCGCTATTTCAGTGTTCCACTCCGGAAATTGACAGTCTGTGATTGCTGAATTAGGTTGGTCAATTTCTTTCCTCCTCCACTTTCCATGCCTCGATTGTTCGCTCCTCGCTTGAGAAGTTGACGCCAATCTTCACGATAGGGAGACTGTCGTTTTTGTAAGGATCGGCATACCCCTTCTCGTTGATTTGGGCGAGTGCTTTCTCCGCACTCTCATCTACTTTGAATTCGATGATGAAGAGGTATTTAGGAGAGAACAGAATACAGTCGAGACGACCTTTGGAGGTGTTGACCTCTACTTGCGTATAAAAGCCCAACCAACGGAACAGGACATAAATCACCGTCTGGAAATGTTTCTCGTTCTTGTTGTTCAACACATTCGGAATCTGAACGAAAAACTCCTTGAGCAGTTCGAACGCCTCGTCTATTTTGCCTTCCTTCAATGCAAAATAGAACCTCTGCATATTGATTTTTCCGTCGTCCGTGCTGCAACCCACCCACGATGGCATCATCACCTCCAACATCGAGACACGGACCTCATTGTTTGGGTAAGACAACGTATAGACTTTTGAACTTTTATCATAATCCTTTATCGTCAGATAGCCAGCCTGGTAGAGCAACGGATAGACACTTTTTACATCCTCATACGACGCATAGAAGCCAGATTCGAACATCTGTATTCCCTCAAAATCCAATATCTGCGCGTTATGTTTCTTCAGATGGTCGATGACGTAGGAAGACGTGGCGGTCTCAAACCAGAAATTTTTCAACTGTTTGATGTCGAATGCGGCAATCACACTTAGCGGATTAAATATGCCATTAGATTTTGCGGAGAAGTGGTAGCCATCATATTGTTTTTTCAGTTTGGTGACCATCTCCTCATACGAACAGTCCTCTTCTTGTGCAAAGGCTTCAATATCTTCTTGAAAGTTCTCGACCAATTCTTCCGATGTGATACCACAGATGTCACAGAAGCGGTCATCCATGGAAATATTGCTCAGATTGTTTAGTGTGGAGAAAATTGACACTTGAGAGAATCGGGATATGCCTGTGATGAAGACAAACTGCTCATACTGCTCGTTCACCTTCAGTTGCTGGTATAACTCCTGAAGAATCAGCTTCACCTCCGGCACTTTTCCGTCGTGAAGATGGGCAAGCAGAGGAGAATCATACTCGTCTATCAGCACTACGACCTTGCGACCAGTTTGTTGATATGCGGCTTCTATAATATTTTTGAAACGCTCTCCATTTCTTAATTTATCCGATGATTCTATAGAGTACACTTTCTCATACTTAGAAAGATCGTTTGTGATAGCATAAGATATGGATTCTACAGGAATATCCTTATATGAACTCATATCAAACCTTAAGACCGGATATTTTATCCAATCCTTTTCCAACTGGCTTACCTTCAAACCCTTGAACAAATCCTTATTGCCCTCAAAATAATGTTGTAGTGTGTTGATCAGCAATGATTTGCCAAAACGACGAGGACGGGAAAGGAATACGAATTTCCTGTTCTTCACCATCTCATACATCCGTTCAGTTTTGTCAACGTAAGCGAACCCGCTTTCGATGATGTCCTTGAAGTCTTGTCTTCCTATTGGATATGGTTTTATCATATAGTCTCCTTTTATTCAATTTACAAATATAATCATTTTTCAGATTGGTTTTGTTGAGTATGGTTACTTTCCCTCTTCGATATCTGACTGTCTCTTCAATCCATTTGTTTGTCGTTATCTGATTTTTGTGAAACGTAAGATTCGTTTTTTGATTGATTTGCATCGTCGCGTGACTAATGGTGAAGGGAAAAAATAACGTGGACTGACAAAAGACTCAGAGCAGAACTTATGAAACCAGAGTGGAATCGTCAGAATAGGTATTTTCAAAAAAATCCTTCAAACGGTAAAATCAAAAATTCCACGAAATCTTTTTATAAAATCCACCTTTGGCTAGAATCCCCAGAAAATAGGCGTAAAAAGGGCAGAAATGAAACAAAGGTCTTGTCTTTTGCTCGATTTTTCCACTTCCATTACCTGCAAATTCCTTAAAATTGTGCGTTGAATAGTGAACTCTATACCATGGATGAACTTACATTAAATTATTTATTATGTCACTTGCCTTTTCGAGCATTACTGCTCAAGATGGAAATGTGACGCCAAACAAAATACAGAAATTGGTCGCATCAACCCTCCTTGTGGGATTGGTTGCCTTTAATTGTCAAACTCAAAACTATATAATATCATGAGAATACTTTACAAAACGGCACTTGTGACCGCAATAGGTTCAATGCTATCAGCATTTGCTGTCGCTCAAAATCTTCCGGGCGTTCAGAGTACCATCAATGTAAATGGTAAAAACCGTACGATTGATGTGTATGCACCAAGTGGAATGGGAGAAAACCGACCCATGGTTATCTCGGCTCACGGTATGGGGCAAGATATAGCTTATCAGAAAAAGCAGTCCCGTTGGGATCAAGTGGCCGACACCGCAAAATTCCTTGTCGTTTATCCTCAGTCTGACGGTTCTACGTGGGATTTGGGTGGCAATGGTGCGGATATCGCCTTCATCAAGGCAATCATCAAGGAGATGAGCTCTAAGTATAAAATCGATTTGAATCGTGTCTATATGTCTGGTTTCTCCATGGGTGGAATGCTCACCTATGCTGTGGCTAACAACATGGCAGACCAAATCGCAGCATGTGCGCCTGTTTCCGGTTATCCAATCGGTGACTTGACAGCTAAGCCATCTCGTCCGATTCCTATCATCCATACCAATGGTGATGCCGATGATGTGGTACACTACGAACCTTGGAAAGGTCAATTTAACGGTATGTATCAAGAACAACAAGGTGCTTATGCACAGGCATCAGCTTGGGCAAAGGCAAACGGTTGTGATGAGAAGCCTGTCGAGTCTGTCATTGACGGCGCTGCAACTCGTTACTTGTGGAAGAACGGTAAGTGTGGTGTCGAAGTTTGCTTGAACAAGGTCTATGGTAAAGGTCACTGGCCATCTAACGACGTATACCATTCCGTACGTGAGATCTGGAGATTTATCAGCCGTTTCTCTTTGGCTTGTGGAGAGACAAATGCTAACGGAAATGGCAATGGAACGCAGGAGGCTGGTCCTTATAATGGTTCACCAGCTTCGATTCCAGGCAAGATAGAGGCTGAAGAGTATGACTTCGGTGGACAAGGAGTCGCTTACAGCGATGAGGACTCAGAGAACAGAGGTGAGGCCTTCCGTAACGACGGCGTCGATATTTATGCGGCTGCCACGGGCTATTCTATTGGTTACAACCAAGAGGGTGAGTGGCTGAACTATACGGTGGATGTGCAGGAGACTTCTAAGTATACGGTTTCCATATCTGCGGCTACAGATAACGCTACTGCTTCTTTCCAACTTTTGATTGATGGCAAGGCTGTTACGGGTGATATTTCAGCCCCTAATACAGGAAACTTCAAGGATTACCAAAAAGTCATTGTCCGTACCAAAGAGATTTCGGAGGGTCAACACACGCTCCAACTAAAGATTACCAGCAGTTGGCTCGATATCGACTACTTGACGTTTGAGAAGTACGAGTCTAATGGCGATGACCCATACGATGAAAATGGCTGTGTGATAGGAAAACGTGACGAGGTGGAGTTGGCTTCTGTCTTCTCTACTATCTCGCTAAGCAATGTGAACCCTAAGGTGAAGCCTACAACCAACCACAATCCGATCATGACGCAGCGTTATGGCGCAGACCCTTGTGCAATGGTTTACGGTGACTCCGTCTATATTTACATGACCCATGATATCTACGAATATAAGAATGGTAGTATCAAGAATAACGAGTATGGTACGATTACTGAAATCGTCTGTCTTGCTTCTGCCGACCTTGTGAACTGGACCGACCATGGACCGATGAAGGTAGCGGGTCAAGGAGGTATCTCAAAGGCTAGCAATTCATGGGCTCCGACAGCTTGTCACGTGACAATGAATGGAAAGGAGCGTTTCTTCCTCTACTTCGCTAATGGTGGTAATGGTATTTATGTTGTTGCCGGTGACACTCCTTATGGACCATGGGAGGATGTGAAGAATGGTCAAGGCTTGATTACCCGTTCAATGCCAAACTGTAATGTGGAGTGGTTGTTTGACCCTGCAGTTTTGGTGGATGACGACGGTACGGGTTACATCTACTTCGGTGGTGGTGTGCCTCAAGGACGAAATGCGGATCCGGGAACTGCCCGTATCGCTAAGCTTGGAAAAGACTTCATCAGCATTGATGGTTCGGCTCAATCTTTGAATCCTCCTTATCTCTTCGAGGATGCAGGTATCAATAAGATCGGTAAGAACTATGTTTACTCATATTGTACGAACTGGAACACAGGTGGAAACAATATCGGTATTAGCAATGCGGTTATCTCCACGATGATCTCTACGGATCCTATGAGAGGATTTACGTACGATCGTAAGGTCTTCGACAACCCTTCTAAATGGCTCGGTTCTAATGGTAACAACCACCACTCCTTCTTCAAGTTCAAGGATAAGTGGTACATCTGCTACCATAGCCAATGGATTCAGAATCAGATTGGTGTCGAAGGTGGTTACCGTTGTTCACACGTCGATTATGCGAATGTGGATGAGTCAGCAGGAAAGATTCTTGGTGTAGACGCAGGTACGACGAAGGGTGTAGACCAAGTAACACCGGTAGATGCTACTAAGAATATTCAAGCTGAGTGCTTCGCTTGGCAGAACGGCGTAGAGGTGAATTACGTAGGCAAGTCAACCAATATGGCGGTTAGCGGTAAGAGTGGTGCTTGGATCGGTCTTTGTGGCGTGCAGGCTAAGGGCGTTAACAAATTCAAGGCTCGTGTTTCTGCCTCTTGTGGTGGTGCAATCCGAATCTCAACAGGTTCGGCTAACGGTCCTGTCCTTGGATACTTGAACATTGAGGCTAATTCCTCTTTTGAGGAGTTCTCTTGTGATTTGGCTTCTGACATTTCAACACCAAAAGACTTGTTCTTTACTTTCAGTGGAGAGTTGCAGTTCGATTCTTGGAATATGTACTACGAGGAGAGTACAGGTACAGAGCCTGTCGAGGCTGTCGCATCTCTTATGGTTGGACCTAATCCGGTCAAGGATGTGGTTACTGTCAGTGGTTTGAATGAGGGTGATTTCGTGACCATCACTTCAACGTCAGGTATTGTGGTAAAGGCTTTCGTCGCAGAGTCTGATGCTGCCGAGGTGGTGGTTTCTGATCTTGCAACAGGTGTTTACTTCGTTTCTAACGGAGCTAAGACAGTCAAGTTGGTTAAGGAATAAACTTGAATAGATAAAGAGTGGGGGTGCGTCAAAATTTGAATTTTGACGCACCCCTTTTTTGTGTTGGAACCTCAAAGATGTGACATATCACAGACACGGGTATGAACCCATGCGGATGGAACGTAAACGTGGATGGGTTTGCAAATGATTTGATTTATTTCCCCAATGGGCTTTCACCCATGGCTGTTCTCTGCCGTCCCTTCGGGACTCGAAAGAATGATATTGTTTTAGTCCTCTCTTATTCCCCGCCTCTCAGAAGCGTGAAGTGTCCGCAGAAGTCTTGGTCGGTCTCGTCGGAGGTCATGATGAACCAATAGTCGGTGCTGGGCATGTCAGTCCCGTTGTAGGTGCCGTCCCAAGGAATGTATTCGTTTATGTACTCCTTTAACGTCACGCCTCTGCGGTCGATGATTTGTATTTTGTATTTCTTGTACTCTTCGATGTTCATGATCTGCCACGTGTCGTTTATCCCGTCTCCGTTGGGGGTGAAGAATAGGCTGGGATAGATCTCCTTGTTGATGAAGAAGTTTTTGCTTTCGCTTTTGCATCCCTTTGAATCGATGACGGTGGCTGTATATTGCCCGAAGGGAAGGTTGTAAACCTTTCCGGAATGGTTCTCTATGCTGTCGTTGATGAGAAAGGTGTAGTCGGGCGAACCGCCTTCGACGATTAGGGTGGCTGTGTTGCGGTTTAACTCGATTTCCTTGATTCTTGGCTTCTCCATCTTGAATTGGATGACGATGGAGGCTTCTTTTCGTATCTCCTGGCACTCTAATTCGTAGGTGAGCCTATCTCCTTCGGAATTAATGTCTCCCGTCAAGTGGTAGACTAGCTTCCCTTCCTCATCTGTGACGATTTTTGCCAAAGGGAAGTTGGGCTTGGAGGTGATTCGTACCTCATGGTTCGTTTTTGCGACGGAGTGGTTGGTCCCGCCTGATCCATAGTTGTTTATGGTGCTTTTTACGATTAGGAAGTCGTTCTCCGCAGGGGAGAGGGGAATGTCGATTCCTTCCGATCCTCCGTTACAAGGGACATTCACCACGATGGTGTCGTCGTTTGTTTTTAAGTCAAATTCGCATCTGATTTCGATGGGGAACTCCACCTTGTGATATAACCTGTCGCTCACGGTCAGGATATATTTCCCGGCAGGGACATCGGGAAATGTTTCAGATAGCCCGCCTTGCGTGTTATACTTGCTAGCATAGGGTGCTGCTTCTACTTGCTTTAGCGAGTAGGTAAAAGGAGGGAATTCGCCCTGCACCTTGAAGGTGCAAGTCGTCAATCCGTCAATTCCAGTGGCAGACTCCCAACGAGGAAGCCTAATGTTGCAAAAAACAGGAATTGACAGGATAGATAGTAGCAGGGTAGTAATTGTTTTTCTCATTTATAAATCTCAGGAAATTCGGAATTTATACTTTATTCTCAGTTGTTTAAATTGGTCTAGGTCAGAATCTTTAGGAGGTTTTCCTAAAGATTAGCAGTTCTTTTTGAGTTCCTTGAACGGGATTTTTGTCAGACTGTCCGCAATCTTCTCAACGAACATGTTGAGAGGCTTCTCCACCATGGGTTTGATGAAGGGGTTGAGTTCTGCTTTGACGGTGACCTTAATCCTTGTGTCGTTCTCGGCAACTTGCTTCATTTGGATCCAGAGGTTGAAATCTATTGGTGATTGGTCTGCCGCAAATTTTACGGTTTTTGAGGGCTCTCTGTCCACGATTCTCAATCCCAATTTTCCGACAGGGTCCACAGTGAATTGGCAACTATCTGCATCGTAGGTGACATCCTTGACCTTGTCGCTAGGAATCATCTCCTTGAAACGGTCGATGTTGTTCAAGTCTGAGATCAAATCATAAATCTCGTCTTCGTTGCAGTTGGCTTTCTTAATTTCGCTTTCGAATGTTGTCATTGATGTTCTATTTTAGTCATTGAGAAAGCGGGCGGGATTTCTCCCAAGCCCGTTTTTCTTTTCTCTATACCAGTTGTTTACGCCTTCCATTCAGAAGGATTCTTCCTCCACTCTTGAAGCGTCTCCATTTCCAATTTTCCGATTTGTTTGCTTTCAAGCATGTGTTGCAAAACAGCCTCGTAGTTGGACAATGTGGTCAATTCCACCTTTGCCTCTTTGAATTTCTCGCTGGCAACAGGGAATCCGTAGGTGAAGATAGCCAACATTCCGATGACTTCGCAACCGTCTTTTCTGAGGGCTTCTACTGCCTTGAGGCTGCTTCCTCCTGTTGAGATGAGGTCCTCGATGACAACGACCTTTTGTCCTGGTTTCAAATCACCCTCGATGAGGTTCTCCAAACCGTGGTCTTTTGGGGAGGAGCGTACATAAACGAATGGCAATCCAAGCTCTTCCGCTACCATGGCACCTTGAGCGATGGCACCTGTTGCGACTCCGGCGATAACGTCTACATCATCGTATTTCTCGCGGACAAGGCGAGCCAACTCAATCTTGATGAGTGTACGGATCTCTGGGTAAGAAAGGGTTTTTCTGTTGTCACAATATATGGGCGATTTCCAACCTGAAGCCCAAGTGAATGGGTTGGATGGTTGTACTTTGATTGCCTTGATTTTCAATAACTTCTCTGCGATGAGCTTTTCTAATTCTTTCATATTATTTATCCTTTGTGTTCGGGGATTGCGGAGGCTCTCCCCTTTGTCTGTTATTAAAAAATTAGTGCGGATTCCTACGAATAGGAATCTTTTGCAAAATTAGTCAATGGATTTGAATTATCCTTGCTTTTGGATGACTCCTTTTTGTGTTTGTCGGCAGAAATTCATCCGGAATCCTTCGGGGGTTAGTAGGATGCGATGATGGCAGTTCCGTTGTCGATGGCATTGTATTTTTTCAATGTCTCCTTTGCAGGTCCCTCACATGGGGAGGCGAAACCGAAGGTGAGGTCGAACTTGGATCCACAGGAAGGACAGGTGGCAAAAGGCATCTTCACCTCCACCAATATGTTGCGTGTGGCTTCTACAGGGCAAGCCAGATCACAGGCGTGGATTTTATCTTCCATGTCTCGATAGATGAGCACGCCTCCGAAGCCGAATCTGAAATTCGTGGGGTAGACTGAATTTTGGGATGGAATGTAGGAGATGCTGTTCCCCGCTATTCTGAGCGTGGTATAGTCGTTGCCGAACGTCTTGATGTAGACTTCGTGGTCGGGAATGGATGATTTCTCCTCCAATTCTGTACATGAGCAAATCGTCAAGAGGAGGAGAAGCATCAGTTGGTGGCGTCTCAAGAATCCTTTCATGGCTTTTTCGTTTTTGGGTTCTCGACTGGTTCTGTGGTGCTCTTCCCTGTTTCCGAAGGTTGCCCTTCTGTCTTAGCTGCCTCGTTGGCTTCCTCTTCTTTCTTCACCTCTGGAGTTTCAATCTTGCCCTCCTGTAGGGGTGTCGCATCATATCGGGCGTTCTCTTCTGCCATCACTCCGTTCAGGAGTCGGCTGATCTCCATCTTGACGGTGGATCTTGGTCCGGAGAAGTTGTTCACCATGATGCTGAAGGCGTACCATCGGTTCCCCTCTTGAATGTAGCCGCAGTAGTTCTGTACGCGCTCCATGCTTCCGCTCTTGGCGTGGACTTTCCCGGCCAATGGAGTGCCTCCCATCAGGTATTTCACGGTTCCGCTGACACCTGCTACCGGAAGCGATTCGTAGAAGACTTTGCCGTATTTGCTTTTGTTGTGCATATAGCTGAGCACCTCGACGAGGAAAGCGGAGTTGATGGCGTTCTTCATGGAGAGTCCGGAGCCGTCCATTTGGAATATGCTGGACGAGGAGAGACCCTTCTTTTTCCAGAAGAGGGCTATCGTTGTTGCGGACGCCGCCTTGGTGGAAGGACGTTCCCTTTTTAGTCCGACTTGGCTGAAAATGTTTTCAGCGTATAAGTTGATGCTTTTGTAGTTGGTTGGCTTGCAAATCTCCCCTAACGTCTCGGATTTGTAGGTGGCCAACGTTTTCCTTGGCTCCGTTGAACGGAGAACCCTTTGGGTGGTGATGTTGCCCGTGACGGTGATTCCTGCTTTTTGAAGCGTGCTTAGCATGGAATCGGCCACGAATAGGGCAGGTTCCGGAATCTCCATGCGGATGCCGTGCTTGCTGTTGGGTGCCAATCTTCCCTTGACGGTAGGCGTCCAAGAGTAGTCCGACTTCGCCCATTTGGAGTAGACGTTGCCTTTTGCCACTTCGATATCCAATTGAGGTTGGAAAAGTTTGCAGTTGGGTGAAACATGGCTGACTTTTGCTGCCGAGTTGTCGGTCTGCATGGTGAAAGTCAACAAGTTGTCGTAAAAGGAGAGGGCAGAAGGGGTAGGAGAGTAGGCGGAACCGATATCTTCTACGAGCCAAATGCCCGGGCTGCCTTCCTCGGCATAGAGGGATGCGTCGCCCACAATGTTTCCTTCAATCTTTTTAATTCCTTTCTTTTTGACTGCGTTGAGGAAAGTGGCGAAAAGGGTGCATTTCTTTTGCGATTGGTTGGATGCCAACGTAGGGTCGCCCCCGCCTGTTATGTAAAGGTTTCCGCGGAGGACACCGTTCTTGATCTCACCGTCGTATTCGAGTTTTGTCCTGAATCGGAACGTGTCTGACAATATTTCCAAGGCAGAAGCCGTGCTCACGACTTTGGTCACCGAGGCAGGAATCAGGTTGTATTTGGAGTGGTATTCGGCCAACTGCTCGCCTGTGCCGATGTTTTTTATCAGTACGCTGAGGTTGGCATTGTAGAAAGCGGGTGAGTTGACGAATTTGTAGAGGGGAGTCCCTTGGCAAATGGTGTCGGTTGCCCATACCGAGTCAGGGATAATCTCCAATTCTTCGGTGTAATCATCATTTTCGGTTGCCTTCATCTGAAGTGGAGCGATGAGGGCGAGGATGATGGTAAAGATTTTGTATTTCATATCTTTATGTCGGTTTTTTGATTGGGATAGCCCGCTTGGTGGCGCATCCGATAAATCCTTGCAAAGATACTGAGCATAGGGCTACTTTGCAAATTTTATGCTCTTCTCTCCTCCTTGGTTTACGTCTAAATGGAGGGATTGTGGATTTTTATGGTGACTTTAACGTGCTATTTTAATGATTTTTGTAAAAAATATATATTTTTGTGATTTGATAGGAATTTTTCAATTCCTTTCGCATTCAGTTGAGGCGGCATTCTTTCGGGAACGGATTTTTTAGTTTGGATTGGAAGGAGGAGGGAGAAGTCGCGAAACAGAGTTCATCGCTTCTGTGTGATGTTGGCAAAAGACTTGAAGTAAGTAAAATAATAATATCAAGATTTAATAATGAGAAAGATAGTTCTTGCTGTTCTTTTAGTGAATGCTTCTGCATTGCTTTATTCGCAGGGAGAGGCCCCATCTCAGGAGCTAGAGGCTGGAGAGAGGGTAGTTACAGAAGTCCCTGTGGCGCCAGAATCGAAAGTGGATGATTCGACGGTTCTTTCCGAAGAGGAGAAAAACCTCCCAGATTCACTTCGTCAAGCTAAGGAGTTCCAACTGATGCGAAGTTTAAACCCAAAAGATTCATTGCTTGAAGATAAGAAAGTTCCTGAGAAGCGTTTCATAACGATTGGTTTCACGGTGGGCCCAACCTTCTCCACATACGGTTTGGCAGGCATGAATGGAAGTACTGCAGGCTGGGGACCTGGTGTGCAACTCGGTATCAACTGTGACCTTCCTTTCGGACAAAAGCCAGTAGGTCAGTATTTTTCCATCCAACCTGAATTGTTGTTCTCCTATCGCCATGTGCCAATGGAGTTGGTCGGTTTCTTCCCTGATGGTGGACATGACTTGGAGGGAGAGCCTACGGGATCCTATGAGAAGTATGATGCTACGGACGACGTGATCTATATGAACGTGCCGATTAACGTGAAGGCAAGTGCGCGTTACAAGAAGGGCCGTGCTTTCGTCTCTTTGGCTCCGATGATCAGCTTGGGCTTGTATGGTAATCGTACGGTGGATGGACTTAGTACTCTCCTGTTCCAATCCGATGCGGATGAGCAGCGAGAGGAACCAATGTATAACAATTTCGATTTCTCATTCTATCCTCGATTGGGTTATGACAGCGACAAGGGCTTGTCTGTGTCGGTGGGCTTCCAAATGGGCTTTATTAATATGCAAAAGGCCTCAGGTGAAGGTGTGATTAAGAATCGTTCTCTTTCGCTCAACGTAGGTTATAATTTCTGATAGGTCCGTTGGGATCTACCAGCGTAGTGGAACTGTAAAAATAGAGGAACCACCCTTGTCTTCGGTAGAGGGTGGTTTCGTCTCCTTTTTAGGAAAGGCTTTTTGCTTGAGGATGTCTCTCGGAAGAGCCATCTTTTCCTAAAAAATGCAAAATTGGCTTTTCTTTTTTTCGTATTCGGGAAATAGGACATACATTTGTCCGTTGCTATATCAAGGCGGATGTTTAGATTCGCCGTTTAGAATAAAAATAATAGGGTTTGAAAAACTTTTCGGTGCTTTTTGTTTCATTTCGGCATCTTGCTGTTTGTTAGGAAAGACATACGTCTAACGTTGAATGACAAACAATTGAAAAGGCGTTTCGGGAAACGTCTCTACCGGAATAAACTCAAAAAAATTCTCGAAATCATAGTAGAACTCGCTTAAGAGGATTCAATGTCCGTCTGAAATCGTATGCGTATGGATATGAAGAGAGTTTGTCGGATATTTTTAGCGTTTCTTTTCGTGGTGCTTTGCATCCCGACCTCTCTTTCGTGCCAAAATTTCTCCTCTTTCTTTTTGGATTTTGTCCGCCATCCGGAAAAACAGAGCAAAAGCGTTTCCTTCCCTTTGCCTACGGAGACGGGCGTCGTGAAATCGGCTAAGGCCTATCAGCCGTTACGATTGGCTACTCCGGTCAATATCCCTATCTTATGTACGGATTCCTTGGATAAGGTTTCGATACAAAAGGTGGTAAACGTCTCGGTGGTGGATATGATGAAGCGTAAATCGGTGCGCTATTCCTTCGAGAAGGGAAAGGATCGTTGGCAACTCTCATCTTCGGGAAAAGACGTGGATTATGGAGGCGAACGCGACTTTGTCGAGTTCCTGATGTCCTATTCGCAAGATGTCGATTTCCAAAAAAAACGTACGATATTCCCTTTCCCGTATCGAACCTATAAGGAGAACAGAAGTGTTGAGGTGGATTCGAAATTGTTGATGCCCCGTGAATGGGAGACTTTTGATTTCGTCGCCTTGTTCCCCTCCTTGTGTCTTTTTTCTGCCGACAATTCATCCAGCGTGAACAACCGCCGTTTGTTCGTCATGAAGAACGGAACTCCCTATTTGTACTTTAACTTTATCTGCATAAATAAGAAATGGTATTTGATTGAGATAGAGGAATATAAATAGATTTATCCCTATGATGAGAATTGTATTATTTTGTTCTTTGTTCCTTTTCTCCCTTATTCCTACTTATGCGCAGGTGCTGCATTATGTTATGTGGTCGGAGGAAAAATTGGATTCCACCAAATTGGCTCAAGTGGTCCGTGATACGGTTGATGGGGAAATTGTCTATTCTGTTCCTTCTGATCTTTTGAGTGGCAAGTATAAATACATCTATTTCCCATGTTTTTTTGACAAGAACGCCCAATATTTCCATTGGGATAGTTGGCTTATAGATGGCAGGTACTATTTGCTATTTACGCCTATGCAGATGGTGTTGTTTTCTCACCATGAAAACCCTAATCCTAATTGGGTTTATTGGGTTGCTCACATATCCAAGGAACAATATGAGTTGCTCAGAAAGGCAGGCCCTATCCCTTTTGATGACTATTTGCTGGAGAAAAATAAACCTTATCTATACAAGAACTTTACTAAACTGCTGAAGAGAATTAACCGAAAAATGGGAGACCATCCCTTTTATATCCCGACAAAGAAGGAGTTTGAAGAGGCTGGTGTGGTAACGCTTAATCCGGATTTTTGATGCGGGAAAGAGAAAAATAGAACGGACTGATTCCTCATTGGCGAGGAAAACTATATTTTTTTATGTTTATCAGGAGATGCATTCTTGAGTCGCCTTGTTTTTACTTGATTGCGGAGAAGGATATTTATGTTGTGCTTATTGTGCCTTTTTTTCTTGAAAATCGTATATTTGTACCAATGAGGAACCCACATCCATGAGGATGATTCAGACGAGTTGGGTTCTAAAATATGGCACATGAATCAGAATCCGGAACAGATCGCACGAGATAAGATTGACTCTCTGCTCGAACAAGCAGGGTGGAAAATCCAATCGAAAAATAAAATAGTTTTTTCAGTGGGTGTTGGCGTGGCCATACGTGAGTATCAGACTGATGAGGGACCTGCTGATTATGTGTTCTACCATCCCGAGAACCGAAATGTGCGTACGGAAACGTGGAGCGAGGAAAATCCAGAAGGACGTTGGCGTAAGTTCACCTACGACGAAATCATTGCCCGTGACAAAACCAACCTCGATATTTTTTGGATTAAGGATAAGAGTCTCACAGATCTTGACAACCTCCCTGAACCTGATGAGATCGCGGCAGATATAATCGCAAATATGGAAGAGGGGATAGCTTGTTTCCGAAAAGTTTTGAAGGAATTCCCCGAAAGGGGGTGATTAACGATTGGTGGCTGGAGATAGTATCTCCTCCACCTTCCCAATGATCATCTCTGGGGTGATTTGGCTCATGCAGGCATAGTCTTTGCGTAGGCAAGGCTTGTTCCCGTAAATGGAGCAAGGACGGCAAGGCAAATCGATTTGGAGGGCATCCTCCGTCTTCTGCCCATATCCGAAGAATCCGGCGAAAGGGTGGGTCGCTCCCCAGATGGAGAGGACGCGGGTACCGACTAATGAGGCCAAGTGCATATTGGCTGAATCCATTGAAATCAGGAGGTCGGCGTGTTCGAGGAGGGTTAACTCTTTCTTTAAAGGGAATTTTCCGGCGATGGAGATGGTGTTCGGGTATAGACTCTCCCAACCTTCCAAAATCTCTTTCTCCTGCTTTCCTCCTCCGAAAAGAAGGATTTTGCAGTTGCCCTTTTGTGAAAAGTGTTCAATCACCTTGGCCATCTGTTCAGTAGGATAGATTTTGCCTTTGTGCTGGGCAAAAGGAGCGATAGCAAGCCATTTCTCCTCTTTCTTGCCCGTGATGGCGGTGATGTCGTCTGTCAATTCGGATGCCTCTCTCTTGAAACAGAGGGGAACTTCATATCCTGCAGATTTGAAAACCTCGCAGTAGCGTTCAATGCTACTTTGGAGTTGCCTCATCTCCTTCGTCTTGGCGCGGGTGAGTTTTTTCTTCTCCGAGCGTCCTTTCTTGATGACATGGCAAGGGACTCCTTTCAGTTCGAAAAGGGCGCGCAGCACTTTGCTTCGTATCACATCGTGCAGGTCGATGACTAAATCGAATTGCTTGTGGGCGATGAGGGCTTTAAATAATCGTATGATGCCCAAGAAACCCTTGTACTCCTTTTTCGTGTCGGCTCCGTAAATCTCGACGTTCTCTTGCTCGGGGAACATCTCCTTGAAACGTGGATGGGTCAACACGGTCGTCTGTATGTCGGGATTCTGGCTTGCGAAGGAACTGATGACAGGGACTGTCATGGCTACATCGCCCATTGCCGACATTCGGATGACAAGGATATTCATGGTGTAATTATGCTTTTTTCCCGTAAAGAACCGGGTTCAAGTTAGGGTCGTTGTACATCTTCATCTGCTTGTACACTTTCATGTAGCGGTCTCCGCTCTCGATGTCGGAGAGAAGTTGGTCGATGGCAGAAGAGAGGTCTACGCGTTGTTCGAGCAGCACGTCCAACTTCTTTTGGCAAGCCGTCCTGTGGCTCTCGTCCACGTCTTTTCGCTCGACCTCTTGCCTCATGTGGTAAATCTTGAGGGCAAGGATGGAAAGTCGGTCGATAGCCCAAGCGGGGCTTTCCGTGTTGATGACGGCTGTGCTTTTAGCCTTTATGCCTTGGTATTTCTCCCAAAAGTAACTGTCGATTCTCTCCACCAAGTCGGTACGGTCCTGATTGGATTTGTCGATGCGTCTCTTGATGGCGAGAGCTTCAACTGGGTCAATCTCAGGGTTGCGGATGATATCCTCCAAGTGCCATTGAACGGTGTCGATCCAATTTTTGAGGTATAGCACATTCTCAATGGTCTGTGGTTTAAAAGGATTGACTATAGGAGTGTCAACGTTATCATTCTTGTGGTAATCGATAACTACGTCGTCAAAAATCTTATTTGCGTTTTCGCTAAAAGTCATAATCGTTACTTTTGGTTCGGTTGGACTGCCCGTTTGTCTTGCCAACTTTCAATGTTTGTCTGCAAATTTACGTCTTTGTTTTGAAAGAATTGCAAAACGTGGGTTAAAAAGTCATGTTTCTATTTCTCGTTGATGTTTGTTTTCTCGTTTTTTCTTGAGTTGGAAGGGAAGAAAAAATTTTGCTATTCTCTTTTTAAATTCTATTTTTGTTTTGGAAGAACCGCTTTTGCAGGCTTCTATCTATATGTTATTAAGAGGCTTATTATGGAAGAATATAAATTAGCTCGTATGGCCTTTGGGTGGAAACTTTTCCTTTTGATAGGCATCATTTTGAGTAATTTCATCTTTTCTTTTTATGGAGAAGAGAATGATTCGACATTGGCGGGAACTCTTGAACGGTTGCATGGATTTTCTGATTCTCGCTTCTTCACGCTTGTGGCGGTGAATGTTGTAAGCGTGCTTCTTGTGTTGATGTGGCGTGTTTTGTGTAGGAGTCTGACGGAAGAAAGGAGACTTACTTTGGGAGTTCTGGCATTCATATATGCGCTTGCAACCCTCTTTTGTGTTTGGAATCTCTCTCTGGAAGCCTCTTTGGCTCTTTTGTTGGGAGGAATTCCCATTTTTCTGTTATACTTCCTTGTTAGATGGGAGATCGGTTCTTAATTGATAGGAAAACTAAATTTCGCTATATGAAAAATTATTACAAAACAGTTTATCCTACTTCAGGTGATTTGAAGGAAATTGCCAATTACCTTGATCTTGTTAGAACCACTCTTTCCTTCTCTGGTTATACGTGTTATTGGATAAATGAATTTGAACAGAATGGTGTAAAGAAGCGGGAAAAGGAACTTTGTATGGGCGATTGGGGCTCTTTGCTTTATGTGGAAACACGTCATGGCAAAAATGCGATGGATGTCCATATCTCTAATTCTCCCTCCAATCAGTTGGTCGTCGAGTGCTTTTATAATGCGTGGGCGCGTTTCTTCATCGTTTTCCCTCCTTTGTTTTTACTGGTAATTATTTTGTTTTCTGGTGACAATACAATAGAAGAACTTTGGCCTGCTTTGAAGGCTCTGTTGATGCTACTTCTGGCATTGAAATTGATGGTGCATTTGTTTTTTACGAGAGATAGAAAAAGGTTGATGAAAGACTTGAAAGAGTTTCTGAAGGAAGAGCCAATCCATTCGGAATCTTCTTGGAAATTGCGTCTTTGAGTGCTAACTTGTTAATTTTTTAGTTGTGTGGAATTATTACAGAACGGTATATGCTTCGGGCAATTTGGAAAAGGTCGCTGATTATTTTGACGGCTTGGAAGGAAATGATTCTTTTTGGGGAAGAAAGAATAAAATCTATGATTGCCATTGGGAGCATGAGTCTACTTTGTACGAGGGAGAGGAAAAGGGGAAATGCCTTTGTTTATCTTTCGAAAATAAAGGCTACGGACATATGGAGGTTCGTGTTTTCGCCACTTCTTCCCATCAACTTGTGGTGGAATGCTATCATGCGTACCTGGTTCGTTTACTACTGGCTGTTATCTTTTTCTTTTTCCCAATGATGATATGTATTGTCTCATCGGGCGGTTTCCCAATGTTTTTTCCTTTGGTCAGTTTCTTTTTGGGGAAGGTGGGGATTCATGTTTTCTTTAAAATATGTCAACATCGTTTTAAGGAAGATCTAAAGAAAATCTTGCCAGACGAGCCGATTTCTTCGCAGGCCTCTTGGAAATTGCTGCCTTGAGAAGGCTTTCGGTGTGATTTCTTGGGACTCTGATTCTTGACGAAAGCCAGAAATGTGGGCGGAGGATGAAGATGGGCCTATTTTCCAAACCTATAATTATTTGCTTTTGGGAAAAAATCGTATTTTTGCAAATTGGATGGTGTAGACCGTTGTTGAATATGAATTCTTAAAATCTTTGTGATGGCACAGAAATTATGGGATAAAGGAAAGGCAACCGATGCTGAAATTGAGAAGTTTACGGTTGGTAGAGACCGTGAAATGGATGTTTATTTGGCAAAGTATGACGTGTTGGGTTCCATGGCTCACATAACCATGCTTAATACGATAGACCTTATCGGTGATGACGAGTTGCCCGTTCTTTTGGCTGAATTGAAGAAAATATATGCCTTGGCGGACAAAGGTGAGTTCGTCATTGAGGAGGGCGTGGAGGATGTCCATTCCCAAGTGGAGTTGATGCTGACGAGAAGTTTGGGCGATTTGGGTAAGAAAATCCATAGCGGACGTTCCCGCAACGACCAAGTCTTGTTGGACATGAAGTTGTTCACTCGCGACCAATTGAAGAATTTGGCGATGGATGTGAAACGCTTGTTCGATATCCTGATTGCCCAGAGTGAGCGTTATAAAAACATCTTGATGCCTGGTTATACGCATCTGCAGATTGCGATGCCTTCCTCTTTCGGCTTGTGGTTCGGTGCCTATGCGGAGAGCTTGGCGGACGATTTGGAAGTGCTTCTCTCGGCTTGGAAGATAACGAACCGTAATCCTTTGGGCTCGGCTGCGGGCTATGGCTCTTCGTTCCCTTTGAATCGACAGATGACGACGGATCTGTTGGGTTTCGATTCGATGGACTATAATGTGGTTTATGCCCAGATGGGTCGCGGAAAGATGGAGCGTACGGTGGCATTCGCCATGGCGACGATAGCTGCGACGATCTCGAAGTTGGCTTTTGACGCATGTATGTTCACCTCCCAGAATTTCGGTTTCTTGAAGTTGCCTGACGAGTGTACGACGGGTTCGAGCATCATGCCTCACAAGAAGAATCCGGATGTCTTTGAGTTGACAAGGGCTAAATGCAACAAGATTCAGACGTTGCCTCAGCAAATCATGATGATTGTGAACAACCTTCCTTCGGGCTATTTCCGTGACTTGCAGATTATCAAGGAGATTTTCATCCCAGCATTCGAAGAGTTGCGTGATTGTATCAAGATGACTTGCCATATCATGAGCGAGGTGAAGGTGAAGGAAGATATCTTGTCAGACAGCAAATATGACTTCATCTTTAGTGTGGAAGAGGTGAACCGCTTGGCAAAAGAGGGTATGCCTTTCCGTGATGCTTACAAGAAGGTGGGTCTGGAAATCGAGGCTGGCAAATTTGTGCCAAACAAGAATATTTCACATACGCATGAGGGTAGTATCGGTAATTTGTGCAATGACCGAATCTCCCTTTTGGCGGAGCATACCCTTGCAGGCTTCTCCTTTGATCGGGTAGATGAGGCTGTCAACCAATTGCTAGGGTAGGCGTAGAGAGATCCTTCTTCGGAAGGAGAGGTTTTGAAACAGAAACAAATTAGAAATGGAAGAAACAAAAAAAGTAATAGAGAAGATTGTTGAGGGCATCCAAGAGAAAAAAGGCTCTAAGATTGTAGTTGTGGACATGTCTCAGTTGGAGAACTATGTTTGCCAATATTTCGTCATCTGCGAAGGAAAGTCCAACACGCATGTGGCAGCGATTGCCGACTCCATCAAGGATTATGTGCGTGAGCAGATTCGTGTGAAGCCTTTCGCTGTCGACGGAGTGATTAATTCTCAGTGGATTGCTATGGATTATGGAGAAATAATCGTCCATGTGTTCCAACCAGAGTATAGGCAATTCTATAACTTGGAGAGTTTGTGGGCGGATGCGGTATTGACCGAAATCCCAGACTTGGATTAACTCGACCTAAAAACGAATTTATATGTTTGAAGAACAAAATAATGGCATTTCCCCTAAATCGCCCAAGAAGTTCAAATTCAATGTCTATTGGGTGTATGGAATTTTGGCACTTACCATAATCGCCATTAACGTGATGAATGTGAGTGCACCACAAAAGGAGGTCACTTGGACCGAGTTCCGAACGCTGGTGGAGAAAGAGGCCGTGTCGGAGATCACGGTGGTGGCGAATAAGAATATCGCCAATGCAAAGATTAAGGAGGGTCATTTGGGTGATGTCTATGGCTCTGATTCGACGAAGTATGTCGCCAATCCTGTGGTGCATGTCCAGATTCCGTCGGCTGAAAAGTTCACGGAGTCCATGGAGGAGTGGCAGAAGGGTAAGAAAACGAAGGCCTCCTATCGTTTTGAGGAGAGTCGTGACTATTTCGACTCGATTGTTTGGGGCTTCGGACCGATTATCCTTTTGGTGGCTATTTGGTTGTTCTTCATGCGTCGGATGTCGGGTGGTGCCGGCGCCGGTGGTGTGTTTAGTGTAGGAAAATCGCGTGCGCAACTTTTCGATAAGGGTTCCAGTGGCAATAAGGTGACATTTAAGGATGTGGCCGGCCTCTCAGGCGCAAAGCAAGAGGTTCAGGAGATCGTGGAGTTCTTGAAGAATCCACAGAAGTATACTGAATTGGGAGGTAAGATTCCGAAGGGTGCCTTGTTGGTTGGCCCTCCGGGAACGGGAAAGACCTTGTTGGCGAAGGCTGTTGCAGGTGAGGCGGATGTGCCGTTCTTCTCCATGTCGGGTTCCGACTTTGTGGAGATGTTCGTCGGCGTGGGAGCTTCACGTGTGCGTGACTTGTTCCGTCAGGCGAAGGAGAAATCTCCTTGTATCGTTTTCATTGACGAGATCGATGCTGTCGGTCGTGCAAGGGGCACTCGTCCGAACATGGGTTCAAACGACGAGCGGGAGAATACGCTCAACCAATTGTTGACGGAGATGGACGGTTTCGGATCGAACAGTGGTGTCATCATATTGGCTGCGACCAACCGTGCGGATATCTTGGATAAGGCGTTGCTTCGTGCGGGTCGTTTCGACCGTCAGATCAGCGTCGATTTGCCGGATGTGCATGAGCGTAAGGAGATTTTTGAGGTGCATTTGCGCCCTCTTAAATTGGATGATTCTATTGATATTGATTTCCTTGCTCGCCAGACTCCTGGTTTTTCGGGCGCGGATATTGCCAATGTCTGCAACGAGGCTGCCTTGATTGCAGCCCGCAAGAGCAAGACAACGGTCCAGAAGCAAGACTTCTTGGATGCTGTTGATCGTATCATTGGTGGTTTGGAAAAGAAGAATAAGATTATCACTCGGGAGGAGAAGCGTTCCATCGCTTACCATGAGGCAGGTCATGCTACGATTAGTTGGATGTTGCGTTATGCCAATCCTTTGGTTAAGGTGACGATTGTCCCTCGTGGAAAGGCATTGGGTGCCGCTTGGTACTTGCCTGAGGAGCGTCAACTTACGACCAAGGAACAGTTGCTCGATGAGATGTGTGCTACCTTGGGTGGCCGTGCTGCCGAGGATTTTGTCTTCGGCCGTGTCTCTACGGGAGCCATGAACGATTTGGAACGTACAACCAAGCAGGCTTATGCCATGATTGCCTATTTCGGTATGAGTGACAAACTGAAGAATATATGCTACTACGACTCGACAGGCTCGGCTGAGTTTTCTTTTGGAAAGCCATATAG
>JAFZKQ010000044.1 GCA_017553575.1 Paludibacteraceae bacterium | reverse complement strand
CGGTCAGAAGACATTGATGATTTGATTCGTTACTATCTGATTACGGGTGAAACGCCTAAGTATTATGAGTTTACGGAGCGGGAGAATTATGACATCACAGCCATTGCTCAGTACATAATTGATCAAGATTTTGGTTCGAAAGCGACGGAAGAGTACATTAAGAGCAAATGGGATAGTGATCAAGACGCTTGGAGTGCCTTCTCTGATTTTACAGAAAAGATGTATCGTCGAGAAATCATATTAACAAGAGACCGGATTCTTCATCCAGAGGACTATGTCGTAGTACATGAGAAACCCCAAGAGAACTTTGAGGAGCGCTCTTATGAAGATATGACAATGGCTCAGATTAAAGAGGTTGACCCTGCATACGAGAAGTGGTTACGGAATCAAGTTTTCGAAAAATTCACCGATGAAAAGGGCTATTTCTATTCTGCACAGAGTGGATACAAAAGCAAAAATCGTTGGGATTTCGAGATTGACCATATCACCCCAATAAGCGCAGGAGGCAAAACAAATCTCGACAATTTGCAATTGTTGACGGTACGGGAAAACAGGGGGAAAGGAGACAAGGAAGATGAGCCCTCAGCAGAAGAAAGTTCAAATATCTCGAATGCCTCAGACATTGAATCAGGAAAAGCAGAGGCCTCCCAGATTCGTATCGTTCGATCAGACGGCACAATATTATGCGAAAAGAACCCAACGCTCACATACGCCAAAGCCGTAGAGGAGGCAGGCATCGAACGTGTAAAAGGTTTGAATATCGTAAAATGTGGCGTTCCTTTGATTGGAAAGGAGAAAAGCGACAAGTACAACCAACGACTTTTGTCTAACGGAGAGTTGCTGTTCTCAAATCTGAATACGCAGGACAAGAAGAGAGTCTTGGAGAAAATCAATGCGGAACTGGCGCTTGGTTGGGTCATTGAATCCACAGAGAAAGAAGCAAAAACATCCGATGAAAAGGCGAAATCCGATTCCATAGACACGCCTATAGAAGAGGGTGAGCCGGAACAAGACCAAGGACCTTTCTCTATGGTAGTAGAGGATATTTTCTATATTAGCGGTAGAGGCGTTTCGCTGGTAGGCGTAATTGATTCGGGAACCATCTATGTTGGAGATGAAGTTGTCATGAGTAATGGAAGAAGGGCTATTGTCTCTAGTATTGAGTTGGCCTCTTCTCTTGTTGAATGGGCTACCAGAGATGAGAGAATAGGCCTTATGGTTGGCCTCATCGACAAAAAGAACCTGACGAAAGGCATGACAGTGAAGAAGGTTGATCCTACTGCCAAAACTCCATTTAAGATGAAAGTTGAAGATACATTTCAAAAGAATGTGTCTGGCCGTATATCAGGCGCAGGGGTGAATGGGAAAATTGCAATAGGAACCTTGAAGCTGGGCGACCCTGTGAAATTCTCCAATGGAAAAGATTCTTCTTTCACTACTGTAGTTAATCAGATTTGTATAAAAGGAGTTCCTTGCGATTCTGCCCATGAGGGTGATAGAGTGTCTCTCTACTTCGATTCTGTCAACTGCAAAAAGATAAAAGAAGGAGACTGGACTATTGAAAGGTAGCAATATCTTTGTCTATAAAGAATGAAAGGTGGACAAAACGCGACGGCTTCATTATGCCTAATGTGTTTTTCGCCCCACCTTTCGCTCTTCGATTACAAGGGTGAGGTAACGCAATTTTTTTAGTTTTTTAAATTTATATAATTATGATTGATAGTGATTTAAAAGATAAATACATACAAGCCATTAAGGAGGTAGAAGGTTTTCGTAAGGAGTGGTGCGATGCGCATGGTGCGCCAATGCCAAGGAGGATTGATTGCCTTGATTTGATTATGAAGAAGGAGTTCGCTTTACAAATCCTTGATGGCACAAAAAAAATCGAGATAAGAGATGCTTCAAACCACTACTGCAGAAGGTTGTATGATAGCAATATAACAAGATTCATTGACTTGCACCAAAATGATGATGAGATAATGGACGAATGCGGCCCTTATGGTTATTTGGATGAATTGATGCAGGTTGATAGAATCCATTTTCACAACTATTCAAACAGTTGGTTCCTCGATGTAAAGGTCTTGCATACAGATTATCTTTATATGAATAAAG
This sequence comes from Paludibacteraceae bacterium, assembly GCA_017553575.1. Classification (GTDB taxonomy): domain Bacteria; phylum Bacteroidota; class Bacteroidia; order Bacteroidales; family Paludibacteraceae; genus RGIG10190. The sequence continues at coordinate 27,284 of JAFZKQ010000044.1, read as the reverse complement.
ATGTAAAGGATCAATTAAACACTTTGGGGATTCATGATGTCGATGACGCAATTGATGAGTTTGAAAAGAAAGGAATAAAGCCAGAGGAGAGACCCGTCTTTTTCCAATTCGTTTTAGACGAGATAATTGATACTAATCTGAAGTGATTAGTGTGTTTGCCAGATTGTCTTATGAGGTCTAACTCGTTGATGATGTGGCAATATATTATTGGGTCGTAAGAAACATGGCTGTTTCTTACGACTACTCAAAGGTCATCAACGACAGAAGAGTTGATGACCTTTCCCTTTAATGACAACTCAATCTCCCTATTCTTCAAGAAAGAACTCAACCCATATAAAGGCACATTTTGCACATTCGTGTCTGAGTGGAACGGCAACGGAGAGGTCTTCAGTGCACAATCGGGGTTGTTCGCCTGACAAAAGAGGGTGAAACTTCGAGAACGTAAATTGTTCCCTGATTTAACTTCAATCGGGATGATACTGCCTTGCTGTTGTATGAGAAAATCTATTTCAGAAGTACTACGCTCATTCGTCCAATAACCGATATAATCGACACCCGATGTGACAAGTTCCTGCATGACGAACTGCTCCGTCAACGCACCTTTAAACTCGGTAAATATGACATTGCCATCGATCAAAGTCTTGACATCCAATCCGGATAATGCACTAAGCAAACCCACATCGACCATGAATAATTTGAAAACGTGCAGGTCCTGATAGGCAATTAGTGGCATCCGCGCTGCACTCACCCTATTCGATTTAAGAATCAAACCGCAATCATAAAGCCACATTATAGCCAACTCGAAATCCTTCGCTCTCGCTCCGTCTCGCATTACCCCATAAACGAATTTCTTATTCTCCTTGCTGAGTTGCGCAGGCAAACTGTTCCACACCATATCTAACCTTGGCACCTGATCCTTGGGGGCATGTTTTGAAAAATCAGCCTGATAGGAACGTAAAATCTCATATTGGACATTTCGAACTTCAGAAAAATTCTTTGTGTCAATCCACCTTTGCACCACCTCTGGCATTCCTCCAACAAACAAATAAATACGCAAAAGCATCAACAGCTCAGAATGGAACGACTCTAACACATCCCATCGCCCCTCACACATGGCTTTCACCATCAGTTCCTTCCCGTTCGCCGTCAAAAACTCAGAAAACGAAAGAGGATGCAAGTCCAAAAAGGAGACCTTACCGACAGGGAAAGATGTCTTCTCATGAAGCGTAATGCCCAATAGCGAACCTGCTGCAATTATCGCATACTGCGGAGCATCCTCACAAAAGTATTTCAATGAAGTGAGACCTCCTTCTACCGCTTGTATTTCATCAAAAATGATAAGGGTCTTCTCGGGATCAATCGTTTTGCCATAAAAAATTTGGATGGCGAATAGGATGCGTTGTGTATCATAATCCTCCAAAAACAGATTCTTGAAACGTGGCTCATTCTCAAAATTTATGTATATGGTATCCTCAAATTCTTGCCTTCCAAATTCACGCATAAGCCACGTCTTTCCCGTCTGCCTTGCTCCACGAACAATAAGAGGTTTTCGACTCCTTTGGTTCTTCCATTTCGTCAATAATTGAAGTGCTTCACGTCTCATAATCTTTCTGTTTGATTTTCAAGCACAAATATACAATTTAATCCAGCCAAACAAAACTTATCTTGATAAAAGTGTAGTCAAACGACATTTTTATCTTGATAAAAGTGTAACAAAACAGCATTTTTATCTTGATAAAAGTGTAGCCTAACGACATTTTTATCTTGATAAAAGTGTAATCCATGTGATTTCACCTCCCTATTCCAAGGGAAGAAGTAGAGTCACAAGCTACCATCTAAAGGCCGGAAGCCTACCCTATTCGTAACCGATTGCACCGATAGGTGCAGTCGGCAGATGGCCAAGTCGAGAAAAAGGCTGGAAGCCTTCGTATCACCATGACAATTGTCCCTCTTCATAAAGACGCAACGATAAAAACGCCCTTTTTTAGTCAAAAAAGCAAACATGTGCCTTGTTTATTCACATGTTATACATAGCTTTGGCGAATAAATGTATCGCTTATGGCTAAAGATCTTATTACTAAATACGTTTGGTTGGTTGAGACCATCTATAGAGCTGGTAAAATCACCCTCGAAGAGATCAACCAAAAGTGGCTTGACCAAGGGATGGAAGAGAAACCCATCGCACGACGGACTTTCCACAAATGGAAAGAGGCGACGGAGATGCTATTCGACCTGAACATCGAGTGCGAACGGAAGGGCGGCTACCACTACTACATTGGAAACGAGGAGGATATAAAGCGTGACAACATACGGAATTGGCTCCTGAAAACGTTTTCAGTCAGCAACCTACTGCTAAACAGCCAATCGATCAAAGACCGCATCCTCCTTGAGGAGATTCCGTCCGGCCAAGAGCACCTCCCCGCCATCATCGACGCGATGAAGACAAACACGCAACTGAAGATCACGTACCAGAGCTATTGGAAGAAAGAGAGCAACACGTTCAACATAAATCCGTATTGCCTAAAACTCTTCAAACAACGTTGGTACTTGGTGGCCTATAATCCCTACTATAACAGGGTGATCATCTATGCCACAGACCGAATCCTCAAACTCTGGAGAGTGGACGAGGAGAGGTTCCAAATACCGAAAGAGTTTGACGCCGAAGCCTTCTTCTTCAACTCCTACGGCATCATTGTGGGCACAGGGAAAAAGGTGGAGACCGTCAAGCTGAAAGTGTCGGCACCCCAAGCCAACTATCTCCGCTCCTTACCACTCCACGAGACTCAGAAAGAGGTAGAGACGAACGAGGAGTACAGCATCTTTACCCTCCTCATCTGCCCCGAGTTTGATTTCCAGCAGGAGCTACTCTCCAAAGGAAATGAGATAGAAGTGTTGGAACCGAAGTGGTTACGGGCTGAAATGGCAGAGAAAATAGAACAAATGTGGAACAAATACAAACAAGAATAATATGCGAGATTTTGCAGCAATAGATTTTGAGACAGCAAACCATGAGCGTTCATCAGTATGCTCGGTGGGTATCGTCATTGTACGAGACAATGAAATCGTAGACTCCTTCTACTCACTCATCCAGCCCGAGCCGAATTATTACAACTACTGGTGTTCGCAAGTACATGGCCTCTGCCAAGAAGATACGGAAAACGCGCCCATTTTCCCCAAGGTGTGGGCTCAAATCGAGCCTCTTATTGCGGGATTGCCTCTCATCGCCCACAACAGTCCGTTTGACGAGGGTTGCCTAAAAGCCGTCTTCCGTGTCTACCAGATGGACTATCCCGATTACGAATTCTACGACACGCTTCGTGTCTCTCGCAAAACTTTCCCCTATCTGGCAAACCACCAATTACACACCGTAGCCGCCGAGTGTGGGTATTGTCTGGAAAACCACCACAACGCATTGGCCGATGCGGAGGCCTGCGCATGGATAGCAAGGGAGATTCTCTAAATTCGTAGGGAAACTGCAACAACACATACACAAAAAGCCATGAGTAAAAACCCATGGCTTTTTATATGTTGCCACACCGTGGCTTACATGTAATCCTTTATTTTACAGGAATTTTATTCACTCTACGTTCATGGCGACCTCCTTCGAAATCGGTCGTCAAGAAAGCACGGACAATCTCCAACGCCTTCTCCTTAGAGATAAAACGAGCCGGAATGCCCACTACGTTGGCATTGTTGTGCTCACGAGCCAACTTTGCGATTTCCACCTCCCAAGAGAGAGCCGCACGTATTCCCTGATGCTTATTGCAAGTCATGCTGATGCCGTTGCCCGTACCACAGATCGCAATGCCCAAGTCGCACTCACCCTTTTCGACAGCCAAGGCCATCGGGTGGGCATAGTCGGGATAATCACAACTGTCCGTCGTGTCAGTTCCAAAATTCTTGAAAGACTTCACCTCCTGTTTGAGTTGGTCCATCAAATAGTTCTTAACCTCTACTCCTGCATGGTCATTACAAATGCCAATTGTCAGTTCATTTAATGCCTTCATCTGCTAATTTTTTCGCAAAAGTACACAAAAAAACAACGGCAAGCAACACCCTTACAGCGAGTTCAGGAAAATCCTACTTCTCCTTGATGTAACGCAACTCCGAACGGCAATTCTGCTTCCGTCCTTGCTCCGTCGCATTCGTGGTGATTGGCTCATCGCCACCGACTCCCACCACGTCAAACCTTGCGATAGAGATGTCTTGTTCCACGAAATAACCACGAACCAACCTTGCACGCTCCTTGGAGACGAATCGGCTATACTCCTCTCCGCGCTCATCCAGGAAGTAGTGTACACGGATCAACAACTTGAGTCCCGGATCGGCCTTCATGCGCTTAGCAATCTTATCAAGCAAAGGATAACAAGATGGATCCAATAGCATCAAATGGCCATCTGACGAATAACGAACACCATACAAGGCCTCCGGTATCAATTCGCCCTCCTGCTCAGAGGAAGCCTCCATCTCCAACAACTTCTTATTCAGCGAGTCAGGAAGCACACTTGCCACCGTATCCACTTTCACCTTAGCCACCGTATCAGGGCGAGAAACAGGCACGGTATCCGGCACTATCACCTTAGCCACCGTATCAGGACGGGAAACAGGCACGGTATCCGGCACTATCACCTTAGCTACCGTATCAGGACGGGAAACAGGCACTGTATCCGGCACTATCACCTTAGCTACCGTATCAGGAGCGACCTTCTCCAAGGAATCAAGCACTTCCTTTTCTGCTTGAATAATAAGCGAAGTATCCGCAATCTGTTGTTCCTTCTCAGAAATCGTGTCAGGAACCGAAGGTATTTCTGGCTCCTTCAACTTCGTCAAACTATCGAGTTTTTCCGAAGGCTCATCCTTCTTCGGCTTATAACCAAAGACATAATTCAAGCCCATGGAGAAATTGGCACCTTGCGTTGTGGTCGGGATTATCATTCCCCCACCCTTGGCATATTTAAGAGGCAATCGATCCATGGCAAGGAAATAGTTCACAGGCCCAAAATTGAAATTGGTAGCCAAGCCTATGTTATGCCATTCACCGTCCAAGACAGAATAGCTCAACGACGTAGAGAAGATTCGCCAAGGCTTAACATTCGCCGAAAGCATCAACTCCTCATAGATCCGTTGCTTTAGGATTGAGCTCTTGGACAAGAGACCCAACGACATTCGGTTGTCCCAAAATCCATACTCAGCAGCAAGCAAGATTTTGGATGTCAGCCAAGTAGTATAAGACTCCGCACTTTTCACGGTATACATGTGATCCAGAATCTCCTCGTACTCCTCGAAATAATCGACAGTATCCCGATCCTCTATGTGATAGACCACTCCGTCGAAAACGAAATCCGTCTTTTTCTGCAAAGAATGAAGGTTTCTGCTCCAATGGATGAATCCCAAATCGAGTACGCTGGCCGAGAGTTCCAATTCTGGCAACAACTTATAGGAGACTCCCAAATCGAGAGCAGATCCATAACCAGAGGGGCCGAAGAAGTCGGAGAAAGAGCCACCGGAAAAATCAAAATCGTCTATCGTACCATCCTCATTTTCCGTTATCTCCACGGATGGGGCAGAGATATCAATCGAGCCGTCGCCCGTCAGTTTCCACTCATCCTTACCAATCGTCAGACTCAAATCATCGAAATGGGTGCGGAAATTGGCATGACCCAAAAGGAACTTATACTTAGCACCGAAAGTCAACTTATCGTTATAGGCTTGTGAATAACCGAAAGCCAACTCCGAATAAAGGGTCGACTCAATCATAAGATCCTCTATATCAAACGACTTACAAGCATCCACGTCCGGATTTCCCTTCAACAAGACCTCCGGAATCGCCTTCGGAATCGTCACTTGCACGTCTGCCCTGTTCGAGAGACCGAAAGTGACATAATGCTTCTCCTTTATCCGATAACCGAAAGAGAGCAACATCCAATCATAATCGGTATATATGCGCAAGCGGTCATCCAAGGCATCCAAGAAATGGTCGATACCGTCATCCGCATAACGGCTCAAGAAAGAGACCGTCCGCTTTTCGCCATCAACGGTTTTTCCTTGGAAAAGATCCTCAAACGTCAAGCAATTGTTCCCCAGGCTGAAATTCAAGGAAGAGAGACCTGGCATACCCACAAAAAACTTTCCTTCTGGCTGATAGGCAGGATTCAACTGATGCCTCACGGGATTCTTATCTATGAAATATAAGGTATTCGCCTCCTGCGCCGACAAAGAAGCAGCACAAGACAATCCCACCAACAACCACTTACATATCTGTTTTCTCATCTTATAACATCTTGAGAATTATTTCTTTAGAATGGACTCCCACTCCCTACTACTTATCACTACCGGTTGAATAATTACCCTTCACATGAACATAGGCTTTTGCCTTGATCAAATTCTGGGAGTAAACCTTGACAGAGGCAGATGCGACAGGCACCTCCACCTTATATTGAACACCTATGTGACGAATCTTTTTGATGTCCTCCAACATCGACTTGTCCGCAACTATCTTCACAAGATTGGCGACAGGCTTCAATGCCAAGTGCGTCTCCTCATCCAACTTGGCAGGCTCCAACTTCACATTTTGCTTCAACCGCTCGTTCTTGATTTCCGAAAGAAGAAGTTTTTCTATAAGATGACCGTCCTCATAATTCTTAATCGTATCTTCTCGAATAAACGAGAAATCGACCTCAGCCTTCAACGGCAAACCGTTCTCCACTTCCAAATAGATCGTAGCCTCCTCGATCTCATAATCTTCCTCCTCATAATCAACCACGTCCTGATAGATATCGATGTCCTTTATCGTATCCCTCATCGTGATAAAACTGCCGGCATTCATCCAAATTGGGACCACCGTCGTGACGCCCAAGCGGATATACGTGGAATCCAACAAGAAATAGGATTTCTTGGCCGAACCCTCCTTACCATTCACAAAGAAGGAGGTGGCAACATCGATCGTATCTGGGGATATATTGACCAAACGGTCTATACCACCGTTAGTCCTATTGAACACCTCATGCATACCAAGCACCTCTTCGCCCTCCTTCGTAGCAGGGACCATCGTCAAGACGTAACGGGAAGAACCATTTCCGAACTTGGCCACTTCCGACTTGCCTGCATTCGTCCGCGCCACCAACGACTCCACGCCGACATTGATAGGAACTCCCGAGTTCGTCCATGCCTTAATCTCCAAACGAGGGTCAACCAACGACAAGGAGTAATCGATGTTTTCCTCCGTATAGATGTCGATGCCCATGGAACTTGTATCCGCCTGCACGGTATGAGCCACAAAGAATCCATATAGACGCTTGTAATTGATCGCATTAGCCGAAGTAACCACACCAATATAGGAGTTTTCGTCAATTTGGGAGAGAGGCAACTTTCCGTCTATCTTCAGCAGACAATCGAACAAAAGAGTGTCCGACTCCGTCAAGTCGAGCCATACATCCTCCAAGAGCAATTCGGCCTTCGCCAACTTCTTATCCCAAGTGAAAGGAGACCGGGTATGGGAAAGTTTGAGATTCTCAGGCATGGAGACGTTGAGATCCAAGACATCCAACAATCCTGGTATGTTCGTGACGATTTGGAAATCGACACTCACGCGACGGATGTCCGCACTGTCTATCCTTCCCTCTCCCGTTTCATCGGAAAAAGTAATAGGCAACTTGGCCACTATGGGGATTTCCTGCTTCACATCAATATCGAAGAGTTCTGGCAAAGAGATACCGAAGCCTGTTCCAAGTCCCTGGACAGCAGGGAAAATCTCAGACATATACAAGCAAGAGGTGTCTTTATCCAACTCAAATTCTAACGAATTGACATCGAAGGAACTAATCGTATCGTATTGGAAATAGATAAGACCGTCGGCCTCCTCATGCAGACCTTCCAAATCCAATTCACGCAACAGATCTCCAACATTCACTTCCGAACTTCCCACAGGGAAAACTTGCTCTATCGGAAGGTAGATATCATCAGAGATATTACCCAAATCATATCTGTCATCTACACATGAGAAAAGAGAAAATCCCAAGAGAGAGATTAACGGGAAACATAATTTGCTCATTTTCATAAATCACTATTTCAAATGAATTTCAAACTTAACTTTCACTTTATATGCCCAGCAAAATGATTGTCAAGCTCGCAATAGGAAACTATTGTACATTACAAGAAATTCTCAGCCTTTCAATCAAACTCCACCGAAAACTATCGGAAAATTACTACTTATTTTTTAAATCAGCAAAAGTGGAGAGAAAATATTCTCAAAACCAAATAAACGAGCCTCAATTATGCCTAGATAAAATATTCTTGGATAGGCCCTTGTACGCCAAACGACATCAGAAAGGATAACCCACTGCAAAATGGTAGGCCAAATCAGACTTTAGTCGAGGATGGCTTATGTTCCAATCAGAGGTGGAGGGGTCGTACATCTTCAAGCCCACATCAAAACGGAGAAGGAGGAATCCCAAATTCGGACGGACACCCAAGCCACAAGCCATACCGCACTGCTCGACAAACTTGTCCAAATAGAAACGGCCTTCCGCCTTATTCTCGTAATCTTTGATGGCCCAAACATTTCCAGCGTCGATGAAAAGGGCATATTCCATCAGGCTCTCCGTCTTCAGACGATACTCCAAGTTGAACAACAACTTCAAGTCACCCGTCTGATTGATGAAGTCGGAAGCTCCCTGCGACTGGTAGGCACCCGGTCCCAACCTACGGGAATTCCAACCTCTGACGGAATTGGGACCTCCCGCGAAAAACTGTTGTTCATAAGGCACTACCGAAGAGTTTCCGTAAGGGTAAGCCAAGCCGATTCCCGTATGGGCAGCAATCACATTATATCGATCAATTGGGAATAATTTGGTATAATCGAAACTGCATTTCGCATATTGGGCGAAAGGAATGCCAAACAACTCATAACTTCCATCATGCGTCTCCCGACCCGTCAACTGGGAGAAAAGGGAAGGCAACGTACCTGCCAAATCGAGGGTGGCAATGACCGTGTAACCTTTCAACTGAGCCGCCTTTCCCAGCGTACTGGCATAAGAGACCTGATAGCTCGTTCGGGTAATCAACTGGTCTTTGTAACTTTCCCGAAGCAAGGCGTTGTTCTTTTGTTCCAGATAACGCTCAAACCAAGAAGAGGTACGAGGAGAGACCACATAATTGATGTTATAGAGATCGAACGTATGGTTCAATCGCTTCCGCAACGCAGACCATTTGTATTTCCAATCCAAACTCAAGAAACGACGGTCATATTCTGGTCGGTCGCGCCAATTCAAACTGAAAGAGAAGGTGGTGCTTGCCCCCACTTGCTGACGCTGCTTCTCCGTGATGAACGGGCACAAAAACTGAGGGAAGGCAAGGGAAAGTTCCCCGCCATACTCATAATAGATGTCGGAGGCAATTCCGTAATCGTCATTCGCCTGAATGGACTCAAAAGCTCCGTTTAACTTGATGCCGAAGGTCTCAGAACCATTGAATATGTTTCTGTCCTGAAAACTGATGTGGCTCGCCATTCCAAGGTCACCTGCCGAGTTCGTACCATCCACACCAACTTGCCAATAGTAGATATTTGCCGGTGAAATCGTCAAAGCGGCATCCATCTGATCCGTCCCCTCGATCGGATGGAACGTGACACTCACCTGCTTCACGGCACTCATGCCGTTAATGGAAGCATAGGTGTTCTCCAAAATCCTATCGCTGTAGAACCTACCGGGACGGATGAAATTATTCGCATACAAAACCGAAGGACGGATAAACGGATGTTTTCCGTAGAGGATATCCACCCCACGATGGTTTACCGTATCCACCTGCTTAAAATCGGCCACACTCTGCGGATCGAACCTATCCAAGCCACTCAGAATCGAAACTTTCCGCACTTTATACCTAATAAAGGCTGGATTCATCGAAGAAATCGAGTCTCTATCCAACCGACGGGCCATGAGCGTCACATCCACTTGGCGATTGCCCACAGTCGTATCGACCATGAAATAGAAATTCTCCTTCACCAAGTTGTAATAGCCCTGAGAACGCAAAAAATAGGTCAATTCATCGGAGATTCCGTCCAATCGAGCCGACTCGAAAGGCGTTCCCTCCTTAATGTCATAGAGATGTTTCAATTTGGGATGATCCAACAAGGGGGCTATGGCAGAATCCGTAATCCCCATCGTAAAATGACGGATGACACTTTGTGGCCCCGACTCGACGAAATAGGTCACGTCTGCCCTTTTACGCCTCGTTTTGACCTCCGAAGAGACTTTGGCGTTCAAGTAACCCAAATTGGTCATCTTCTTAGAAAGCTGGAGTTCCGTACTTTTCCACAAAGAAGAATTGTATATGACTGGCGGCTCGCCTATTTTCTGAATCATCCTATTCCTCCATTTAGAGGTATCTCGACCAGACAAGGAATAAAAACGTAGGCTGACCCTTCCCAAGAAGGTCCAACTCTTATTCGGTTGCTGTTGTACCAACTCCTCCAATTCGGCCACATCCACCTTCCGATTGTCCCTTTTCACCGAAACTTTATTCAGCAAGTGCTCGTCCTCCGGCACAAACTTCGTCAAGGAACAAGAAGAGAAAGCCACCAAAAACATTCCCCATAAAATATAGCGCCAAAGACTACTCATCCATCGGCCTCCTTTCCTTTTTTATATTCTTTTCCCGATAAGGGATAGCCATCGTATCTCGAACCACCTCCACAGAATCCTTATGAATATCTGTCGGTTCAGGCAACAAAGGTGTCGCCACCGTTTGATTCGGACGCAAGTCGAACAATCCGCTGAACCGTTTGGCCTCCTTCACAAAGACAATACCTAGACCCTGCGTCGTGGAGGAGGAGTTGTAAAACTCATTATTCGCATGGTTATATGCCTTCAATCGGAACATTCCCGATTTTGTCAACTTATACTCGGCATCAAAATTTCCGATTAACGAATTATCAGAGGCTTCGGCCTCCGCCGTTCCTGCTGTTTTATAGCCCAGACTCGTATTCAGCACCAAACGGTTGTTGAAGAAGTTGGTGGAGACGGAGAGATTCATCTCCAAATCAGAAAGGTCCTCCTGGGAGGAACTGACATCCGCACCGATAGAGACACGATCGCCCAGCAAGCCCGACAAAGCCCCATTCAAGGCACCCGACAAAGAGGAGGATGCCAAAGAGCTGACAATGCTCGAATTGGTCTCAGTCTCGCCACTCGGAGGATAGAACATGCCAAAGCCCAACAAATAGGCGAACTCACGGATCCGGATATCGTCCGTCGTCATCAAACTATTCACCGTACGGAACAAGTCCTCGTTGGCCTCCGGCAAGGAGATGTCATACTTCACGTCGAACTTCTTCAGGTTGCCTGTGATATTCAAATCACACTCCACCGGCACACGAGTAGATGGTAGTCCCATCGAAGAGAACGAAGGATCCAACAACGCCAAATCGGCACGGACACGATAACCAGCCGTAATATCCATGGAGCAAGCCATCGGATCGCCATTGAAATAGACCTGACTGCCCTCCTTGATGGAGAAGGTTTTGATAGGCAACTGGCTCAATTTCAGCTTCAAAGTTCCATTCTTGATGGTGTACTGTCCGAAAAGTTTAGTATTGGAAGTCTCCGAATCATACTTGGCATTGATGTTTCCAGCCCCTCGGAAAGAGATGGCATCACCTGTGGCAGGACTAATGAGAGCCCCAAAGACAGCCTCCTCCGTCAGTTCTACCGAAACATCCGCATTGATCGAGAATTTATCAGGGGTGGCCGGAGTCACCGTCTTTCGAACGGTGTCTCGTTCCGTCGAAGGTGTGACATAGACAATATTGTCATAGGTACGCACTTGGGTCACACTCTCAGGCAGACGAATCATCACATTCGTCCAATCGCCATTCTTCAAACTGCCCGTCACCTTGGCCGACTTCATGTCGCCCCGCACATCTACGACACCCGACGCATAGAAAGTACCCGAAAGAAGACTATCTTTCTTCTCCGGATTATTGAGCAACAGGAGGTTATCCATACGGAAAGTAGCCGTATACCTAAAGTCGGAGAACTCCTTATGATGGACGACACAACTGATATTCAACTTCTTGTTTTTGGAATCACAAATATCAAAATCACGAATCATGATTCGGTTAGGAGAGAAAAGAATCGTATCGGAGATATGATAAGCCACTCCCGTATAATCGACCGTCGCCTTCGCATCCTTGAAATAGAAATAGCCGTCGATATTAGGAGAAGACAATTTACCCGTCACCTGCAAGTCGGAGCCACAATAGCCCGACAAATCATGGAGAACACCCTTCAAAGGAAGTTCCGCCATCGCCAATGGAATCATATCGAAATGGACATCCAACTTAATCCTGTCATTGGCAGGCGAGAGATAGCCATCTGCCGTAGCTGCCAACTCATTGGAACGATTCAGCACCGCCCCAATACGCATTCCCTGAAATTTAGGATTCCATCGACTATTCAGGAGCAAGGAACCGATAGACTCGTTCTGATAGACAATGTCGTCGACATGAAAACCTTTCGTATAGAAACGAGGCGTTCCCAACAACGAGTAGAGGTGAATTGTACCATCAAGGAAGGCATCCACAGGAATATCCTGCTTATTGACGGCAGAGAGAAGATGATGGACGGAAGCCCGATGGAATGAGACAATCAAGCTATCCTTTTCCGAGTCCGACAACCGACCGTTCGCCATCAGGAAGGGTTGCTCATCCAAAGAGAACCCAAAATCCGAGATCGTGATGTTATTAGGCTTCAACTCGACTACGGCAGGCTCAAATTCGACATTCAAATCATTCAGCATCAAGTCAGTAGGCATAAAGTTGAGTTTTGCAAAGACATTACCGTTCTCCTCCTTCTCAAAGGAGAGCAACGTCAGCAACTTTCCGCTCAGTTTGAAGTTGCAAGGATTATTGTCATACAACAAAGAGAGAAGGACGACATCATGGTCCGCCTCCGTATGAAGATTCAAATTCAATGGATACTTCTGCTTAAGATTGCCATATTTTGAAGTGAAATCCAAAACATACATTTTCTTCTCCTTGTCCAAAAAAAGATTCAATTGAGCGTCAGTCAAAGCATTTTCGCCCGATTTCATCGAAGGAACCGTTGCACGAACAGCGAAGCCGTCAGAGGCGGGCCGATAGAATCCCGACAAATTCGTTGGCTTATCCAATAAAACCGGGAGATTCAAAACTTGACAGAACTGCTCCGCATTATGAATATCCAAGCCGAAAGAGAAATCATTTTTAGAAGAATCGACCACCACATCCGTTTTAGGGAAGAAGGTAGGCAAATAGGGATGCATCATATTCGTAAACCCATCCGCAATTGACGGAACGTCGTATATTCCCTCGATGAAAAGGGAAAAATAAGGATTCTTGAAATCTATGCGACGCTTTCCATCCGAAACATCAGCGATGGCGAAAGAGGACTTCTCAACAAAGAGCTGCAAAGTATCCGACTGCAACGAAGTACTATCCAAGAAAAGACGGCAAGAGATATTGTCCAAAGAGTTGCCGTGCGAACGCAAGCGCAAGGTAGTAGAGAGCGAAAAGGATCGCATATTCTCACCCGCCAAATGAAGATTATAAGGAGAGAACCGGTGCGTAGTGGCATACAAATCGCAATCCATAGAATCCGTCCCTATATTCAAAATATGCCCTTTCATCGACAACTGAGCATTCGTATCAGGCAAGTTAACGGACAATTCAAGGGAATTCTTGTTGAAATAGCGGACATCCAAATTCACATCCCGATAAGAATAGTCCTTGTAGACAATCAACGGGAAGCCGCCAGAAATCGTCACGTCAGGATTTCCCTCACGAGGGATAGAGAGAAGTGCATTCGCCCGCATGGCGATATTTCCCAAGCCCAAGGTCGTATCTAACAAAGTAGCTAGATTAAGGCCATTACTCTCCAAATCCACATCCGTATGGAACTCCCCAGTTCCAAGATTATAACCGATCCTGCCAAAGGCTTTCAACTCCCCAGGCTGAGAGAGGAGGTCCAAATCGACATCCAAACTATCCAAGGTTCCCTTGGCAAAGAGGGAGAGCTCCGCATAATCAATTTTCTCGACTATTTCGGGGAATTTCACCTCGGGCGAGAAACAACTCACCCAATTTTTAACGGATGGAACCGAAGCAAAAAGATGCTTGGCCGAAATCGAAAGCTGAGCCGAATCGAGATGACAGAGGTCGTCCACCTCGGCATCGAGCGAACACAAAAGGCCATCCCCACAATAAAAATTCAAATCGGAGATTTTCGCGGAGGGGAAATTTGCCGATATGGAACCTGAGATACCCAACGTATCCCGCATCGAAGCCAAATTGGGCAGGAAAGCCTTCAAATCGGCGGGATAAATATGGGATGGAAATATCTCCGCTGAAGAGGCCAAGCCTTCCAAAAGATGCGTTTTCACCGACATTTTCCGCAAATCGACAGAGATTGTAGCCACCTCCAATTGCGTATTAGGCATCCGAAGTTTCAGATAGTCGGAGGTTATGACCGAATCCCTACACTTTGCATAGAGATTCAAATCGTCCAAACGAAAACCGCTCCATTCCCGAAAGGAGAGAGATGCAATGCCTGCCTCCAATTTTTCCAACTGGATAGACTGCAACTGAAGTTCAGCCATCAAGCTATCGACATGGATATGGGAAGGATTAAAAAGGGCAGGCGTCAACGTATCGGAATGAATATCGTATTTGAACGAGCCATTAGAAAGCCATATCTTCGAAATGGAAAGATCAAAATTGGAAGGCGTCGTATCCTTCTTGACACTATCGGCAGAGGCAAAAGCATCAATCAAAAATTGGAAGTTAAAAGGAGCCGAGGCTGAATCTTTCGATATATAAACCTTGAAATCAGACAATTCGACCCTGCGCAGATGCAAATTCCCTCCATAATAAGCCGACAAGAAGGATGCATTGGCAGAAACCCTCTTCGCATAAAGAAGCGTATCGCCAGCCTGATCTTCCAGATAAAGATCGTCCAAGAAAAGTCCATGGAACAAATCAATGTCTACCCGACCGATACTGACCTCCGTTCCCGTCTTCTCCCCTACCCATTCTGTAACGTAACCGATTATTTTAGACTGCACAAAGGAAGTATTCACCAACACGATGAGCAGAATGTTGATGAGCAAAATGACCGCCAGAGTACCCAGCAGTATATTTTTTATCTTCCTGAGCATCGCCTTTTACAGCAACATGTACATATAGCCAGCGAAAACAGAAAGGAGGATGCAACCCTCCCAGCGCTCTATATTTCGCCCTTTTCCTGTAAAGATGAAGACATACAACAAGATGGCCGCCAAGAAATTCACTTTAATATCCAAATCAACGTCCATATTCAACGATATAGGCGAAATCATGGCAGAGATACCCAAGATAGCGAAGGAATTGAAAAGGCAAGAACCGATGATATTTCCCACCGCCATATCCGTGTTTTTCTTATAGGCAGCAACAACTGACGTCACCAACTCTGGCAAGGAGGTTCCCACAGAAACAATCGTCACGGCGATGATATGTTCCGAAATGCCCCAACCTTGAGCTATCAAAACCGCCTTGTTCACCAACAAATGGCCGCCATAGAGCAAACCAGCTATTCCAATCACCACCCATAAGATCGACTTCCAGATTGGAAGCACTTCCACCTCTTCGTCATGTGGCAAAGCCGCTTGATTTCTGGAAGAGATGATAATATAGATCAGGAAGACCACAAAGCCCACAAGCATCACGGATGCCTCTATACGGTTTATGACCAAGTCACCGCCATCGCCCGAATAGAAGGAGATAGCGATCATGGCCGTCGCCGCAATCATCAAAGGCACCTCGAAAAGAATGGTCTGACGTTGTACGGGAACTATGGTAATCAACGAGGTGACTCCCAGAATGGCCAGCACATTGAAAATGTTGCTACCCATCACATTTCCCATAGCCATGGCCGATTGCCCTTGGTAGGATGAAATAGAACTGATTATTAGTTCCGGAGCAGAAGTTCCGAATGCGACAATCGTCAAACCGATCAACACATTTGAAATATGAAAACGAGTTGCGATGGAAGCACTTCCCTCCACCATCTTATCGGCACTCCAAACAAGGAGAGCAAAACTTGCCAAAGCAATAAGCACATCTAACCACATAAGCTAATTTGATTATTCTACATACAACAATCTATCTTTTTTCACGTCTCCCGTTTTTTCGGGAAATACTTTGTAAAGATAATCATAATCCGACAAAAAAAGGGGATGAGAAAAGAGTTTCCCATCCCAACTTTTTGTATTTTATTATGACTACCCCCAGTCGACTACTCCACTTTCATTCTGCGGACCATCTCAGTAAAGAGCAAAGAGAGGTTCTCTTGCGCCTTTTTCGTATTCTGTTGCACCTCTTCGTGGGAAACAGCATTCGCTTCCGCATCCAATCCCACATTGGCGACAACCGAGACACCGAAACACTTCACGCCACAATGACGAGCTGCAATCACCTCCGGCACCGTTGACATTCCCACGGAATCTCCGCCTATGATACGGAAGTAGCGATACTCCGCCAAAGTTTCAAATGTAGGTCCTTGCGTTCCGACATAGACTCCCTTACATACCGGGAAGGAGTTCTCCGAAGCGATCTTCTCCGCCAAGGCGATCAAATCCTTATCATAAGCATTTCCCATGTCTGGGAAACGAGGTCCCATCCGCTCATCATTTGGTCCATGCAACGGATGTTCTGGGAACAAATTAATGTGATCCTGAATCAACATGATGTCACCTGGCACATATTTAGGATTCAATCCTCCTGCCGCATTGGAGACCATCAACACCTTGATGCCCATGCGCCACATGACCCTCACAGGGAAAACGATGTCGGACATCGGATAGCCTTCGTAAAAATGGAGACGACCCTGCATGGCAAGGACTGGCACTCCCGCCAACGTACCAAATATCAACTTCCCACTATGTCCTTGAACCGTACTGGTCCGAAAGCCAGGAATTTCCGAATATGGAATGGCATCCGTCACCTCTATATTATCAGCCAAAGGACCCAAGCCTGTACCCAACACGATGGCAATCTTAGGACGCATCGACGAACGAGATTTCAAGAACTCAACTGTCTTATCAATTTTTTCCAACATACTCTAAAATTTGTTTGTTAAAAGATTCTTCACCCCCCAAGAAACGGACCGTCAAAGGGATGCAACAAATCACCCGTTTCAACTCATCGGAGAGGAACGGATTCTCTTGTAGACGCACCGCATCTTTCTCGGTAGTCAAAATGATTTTATTTGGGGACGATATTGATTTAAATTCTTTCTCTATCGAATTGATATCTCCCTTCGTAAAGCTATGATGATCACCGAAATTCAACGATTTCGCAATCTTAGCGAAGGTGGAGATATAGGATTCAAACGGTTTTGGGGAAGCGATGCCGGTCACACATAAAACGGCATAATCACCTTGACGCAGGGAGTCCGGCTGCAACATCTCCTCAGTCAGAGGGGAATCAGCAAAGACGGGAACACAATCGCCATAGGCTATCGACGAATAATAGAGCGTCTGATAAGGATAGAGCGAGAGTTTCTTTTTGATAATACGCAACTCCATCGGGGTGATGGTGGTCGGACATTTATTGACCACCACGATATTCGCCCGGTTCATATAACGGACAGGCTCACGAAGTTGCCCCAAAGGCAAAAGGGAATCCTCCGTCACCAAACGGTTATAATCGATCAGCAAGATGGAGAGACCCGGCTTCACATAACGATGCTGATAGGCATCGTCCAAGAGGAAGACCTCCGGTTGCTCCCTCTCACGCATTTTTTGAATGCCCCGGCGACGATTAGCATCGACGGCCAAGACCACTTCCGGGAACTTCCGCTTTATCTGGCAAGGCTCATCCCCTATTTCGGAAGCCTTGGAATATTTCGTAGACAACACAAAGCCTGAAGTCGAACGCTTATAGCCACGGCTCAACACGCCAACCTTCTTCTGTGGAAGCAACAAACGGATGAGATATTCCGTAAAAGGAGTCTTGCCCGTCCCCCCTACCGTGATGTTTCCCACACAAATAACGGGAAAGTCATAGGAGACAGACGGCAATATGCCATTGTCAAACATCCAATTGCGGATGGCAACAACTCTGCCATACAAAAACGCAAAAGGAGCTAATAATATCTTCAACAATATGGATCTACCCTTTACAGACATATATGAAATTCATTCCTCCCTACGATTTTAGTATAAGACCCTGAGATTCCAAAATCCCTCTTCAACCATGGAGGAGACTTGAGTCATCCCGATTCCTACTCTTCACTGAAACAGATGGGTTCCGTCATTTCAATTCGTGTACTTCCTATTCTCTTTCGAGGAAATCCGCCTACCCACAAGCGAGCAATACCTCAAACAAAAAGCACCGATTTTTCCAAACCCATTTTTGTGTTCTATGTTAAAACGATGAATTTTACGAAATCCATCCTTCACTTTTTTAATCCAAGTTCTATTTCAATTCAACAAGAAAAGACCTTAAAAATGCCAACTTCATGGTATTACACCTCTAATGTATGCATTTTATACATGATTTACAAGCATTTCCATGTTTTTTTGTGGATTTCGGCTGGAAAGCGAACGATTTGCTATCCCAAATCAATCTTACCATCTCCACACCGGCTCAAAAGCCGAGAATTCGCTGTTTCGACTTTTCCTCTCCGTCAAAACATATCTTGGCATAGAAACGACAGCTCGACTTGGGGTAGATCACCAAGAGATTTCTATTCAGCAAGAGAAAGAAGAGAACTGAACCGCATTACTGAATCTCCAATTCATACGGCAAGATGGCCTGCATACGTTCTATCTTGCGAACACGCTCAAGCACATCACGCTCCCTCTTCAAAGTCGTTCCAAAGAATAACTTATCCATGCCTAGACTTGGCTTTTCCTGCAATGATTCAAGGAGGGTTTTCTTCTTCGGATACTCCGTCACCGTATAATCAGAGACATTCGCCATGGCAGCCGCCGATGCAATCGCATCATCCAAGCCACCAATTTGGTCTACCAGATTCAATTGCAAAGCCGAAGCGCCACTCCAGACCCGTCCTTGGGCAATCTTCTCCAATTCATCGTAAGGCATATTTCTACCCTCCGCACAACGGTTGACAAAAAGATGATAGCCTTTATTCACATACTCCTGCAAGATGCGTCGCTCCGAATCGGACAATGGACGGAGAATATTAGGGGCATCCGCAAATGGATTCGTATTGACCGACTCGTAATCTATTCCGATCTTCTCCATCAACCCCTCGGCATTCGGGATGACACAGAAAATTCCTATGGAGCCTGTCACCGTGGTTGACTCCGCAAAAATACGATGAGCGCCACAAGAGAGATAGTAGCCTCCCGATGCAGCATAATCACCCATGCTGACCACTACGGGTTTCCGAGCCTTCACCAATTCCACCGCACGCCAAATCTGCTCCGAACCATAGGCACTACCGCCTGGCGAACTAACACGAAGGACCACTGCCGACACCTCGTCATTCTTCGCCAACTCACGCAGAGTCTTCGCCAACTCAGAAGAGTTGATGCCGTCCACCGTTCCATTGTCAATCTCTCCTATCGCATAGACCACGGCAACCTCTTGGCCGCCTCCCAATTGGGTCAAATCATCCTGCAACAAATCCTTTGGTTCCAAGATGGAGATTTCCTCCCCCTCATCCAAGCCTAGAGACTGACCAATGTAGGTCTCAACTTCATCATAATAACAAAGGCTATCAACCAAATTCCAATTCAGACATTGCTCCTGAGATTGGAAAGATACAAAAGAAGAGGCCATCGCATCCAACGAATCGACAGGAATGCCCCTTGAGACCGAAATATCATCCAAAAGGGATTTCCAGATAGAGGATGTCAGGACCTGCAACTGCTCCTTATTGGCCGGACTCATCTCCGTATTGGTATATTGTTCTGAGAAGGATTTATAAGTACCCACCTTTATCACCTGCATGTCTACGCCTATGTTCTTCAAAAGATTCTTATAGAAGAGAGTGGAAGAAGAGACACCATTCAAATCTATGACACCTTCGGGATTCAAGAAAACCTTGTCGGCCACCGAAGCCAAATAGTAGCACTTCTGCGTATAGGCTCCGGAATAGGCAATCACAAACTTACCCGTCTCCTTGAAAGAGAGGAGAGCCTGGCGAATCTCCGCAATCGAAGCATACCCACCTTCAAAAAGTCCAGTGGAGAGGTAGATTCCCTTGATGTCATCATTCTTCTTTGCCGCCTCGATAGATTGGAGAATATCGTCCAAGCCAATCGTTAAAGTCTCGTCTGAAGAAAGCAAGGTCCAGATATCCTCTTGGGAACGATCCACTAAATTACCTTCCAAATGAATCGACAAAACGGATTTGGGAAGAACTGGATTTTTGGACTCAGACAAGGCAACCAAAGAACCTAAACCGATCAGACCTAAGAAAGAGATGAGGAATGAAAACAAAGCAAGCCCCACAACCGTTGCCAAAACATACTTAACAAACTGTTTCATATCTATATCTTTAAGTGGGTTCGATTCTTTTTCCTTTTCAGTTCAAACCCATGATGTGTTTTTCAGAAATAAGTACTTTTCCACCCCTATGATGCCATCAAAATGCTCATTCCTCAGAAGAAAAAAGGATGACAGCTTCCCATCACCCTTGATACCGTTAAAGAACCGAAGATCAACTCTTTCGGCCCGTAAGTATAGACATTAAAATGAACAATAATATAATCAAAGGTGCGGCTCCCCACCAAAGGAGAATCGTCATCAAGACAGACAAAATCAAGAATATAAAACGAATCTTATTATCAGCCCACCGCAAATTCTTGACCTTAAGCGAGAACATCGGAATCTCCGAAACCAAAAGCCAAGAGAATAGGATGATCAAAACGATGATGAAGACGACACTTCCACAAAGGGCTGCAACCTTTTCCGAAAGGAAATTCAACATCGGATTGGAAGTGGCCGACATATCAGCCAAAGAGATTAGCGAAGCAATGAATATCGAATTAGCAGGCGTAGGCAATCCGATAAAAGAAGATGTCTGCCTTTCGTCAATATTGAACTTAGCCAAACGAAGAGCCGAAAAGACGGAAATCAAAAAGGCTATATAAGGCAAAATCTGATTTCCACGGGAGAGCAAATCCACCTCGCCGACGAGAGGGAACAACTCCGTCCTTGAAAATAAAGAAGATAACCAAGCATATAAGATGACACCTGGAGCCAATCCGAAGCTCACCATATCAGCCAAAGAGTCCAACTCCTTTCCGATTGGAGAACTAACCTTCAAGGCACGGGCCGACAACCCATCAAAGAAATCAAATATGGATGCCAAATAGATAAACATCGTAGCCCAAAAGAAATTTTCATTAAAAGCCATCACACAAGCTATGCATCCCGAAAAAAGATTCATGCTTGTGATTGCATTTGGGATAGAAGCCTTAATCTTATTCATACGCCAATTTTAATTTGGGATTACTATTCTTGATTCTTCGGAAGGCGCGCAATCAACGTTTTGTTTCCAACAACATTCTGCTTCATCTTAACAAAGACCTCCGAACCCAACGGCAAAAAGACA
This sequence comes from Paludibacteraceae bacterium, assembly GCA_017553575.1. Classification (GTDB taxonomy): domain Bacteria; phylum Bacteroidota; class Bacteroidia; order Bacteroidales; family Paludibacteraceae; genus RGIG10190. Next base: position 5,688 of record JAFZKQ010000044.1, on the reverse strand, counting down.
TCAACACGGGAACCGAACTTGATGAAGCCCAACTGATCGTTCACTTGGCACTCTTTTCCTTCAGAAGCATACGTGACAATTCGGCGAGCCAAAGCCCCCGCTATCTGACGAACAAGAATCCGAGTCTTCGATGGCGTCTCAATCACGACAGTCGAACGTTCATTCTCCGTACTTGACTTCGGCAAGTTAGCCGCCATGAAACGACCATCATTATGAGTATAATAAACCACCTTTCCTTGTGTCGGATACCAATTGGCATGCACATTGAAAACGCTCATGAAGATAGAGACTTGGATTCTCTTCTCGTTCAAGAATTCATCCTCCATCGTTGGTTCGATTACAACCACCTTACCATCGGCAGGTGCCACAATCATTCCATCCTCAAAGCCTTCAAACTGGCGGTTGGGATTACGGAAAAAGTTAACGAAAAACAAGAACAAGAAAAGGGAAACTCCTGCTGCAATTTTCACTCCCAAAGGACTGCTCTCGAAAAAACAATAGTAGATGATCAAATTAATGACCACCAAAACGCCCAAGAGAGTCAACAAAATTCCTTTTCCTTCTTTATGTAATGTCATCGATATTTTTTTTTGCGCCACAAAGTTAGCAAATAGCCTACTAACTTACAACGTTATCCATTAACATATTTTAGTTGAAATCCCAAAATTCGCCATTATTCTCACCATTCCACAAAATAGCACACATAACAAAGTGTGAAAACCGTGGCAAGAGGAGCCGCCAACAAGGCACTATCAACACGATCCAAGATGCCGCCATGGCCAGGCATGATTGAGCCTGAATCCTTCACATTGAGGGTCCTTTTGAACAACGACTCAGTCAAATCGCCCAAGGTGCCCGAAACGAACACAATGGTTGCAAAAATGAACCACCACCAAACTGGGAATGCGTTTTCCGTGGAATAATGGCCAAAGAGATACGCCATGAGCAATGCGGACAAGAAACCACCGAAGAATCCCTCCCAAGTCTTTTTCGGAGAAACTCGCTCAAACATCTTGTGACGACCGAAACACATTCCCGACAGATAGGCCCCTGTATCTGAAGCCCATATGATAACGAAGAAAGCCAACAGACAAATGGGATGTATAGACTTCAACATAAACATTGCACAGATCGGAAGCACAACATAAACAAGTCCCATCAACGAAACTGCTATGTTCTTTATCGGATTTTCTTTTTTTCGGAATAACTCCAAAACAAAAATGGCAAAAATGGCCACCACCGCCAATGCATAAAAAAGATAATAGTCTATCGACCCATTCTTGAGAGAAGTTAGATACACCGCCACGAGGAAGGAGACCGCAGCCACCATCGGTGAGACAAGAGATATGGAGACTTGAGACATCTTCCCTCCCAAAGCATAAAACTCATGCAACCCCAACAAGGCTATCAAGAGAAACAATACGCCGAAATAGATTGGCGCATCTACCAATATTGACGAAACCACAAGGGCGACAAATACGGCACCCGAGATTGCTCTAATAACTAAATTCTTAAACAAAGCTTTGTAATTTAAATACCCTATAATATGTTCTATCCCCTAAAACGAGAAGCGACCGCTTCTGCTTGTTTTACGGATCATCACTCTCTGTAGAGGTTTCCGAGGAGGCTTCCTCGCCCTCTTTTATCGGAGTCTCCTTTCGAGGAGAGGCCACCTGCTGATCAGAGGAACCATCCGAAGCCGGCGAGTCGCCAGAACCGCCTCCGGAGCCGTCATCCAACTGCTGTTGGAGGTTGTCCATCACAGGTTCGAAGCCGTCAGAGCCCACCACCGTCGTATCACCCATCAGACGAATCTTCAATTTGTCCAACGAGTCGGCCAACAACATCATGTCGGCATTCGTCGAATCAGGCTGAGGCAACAACGAATCGTACTGGGAAGCATCCAACTCCTCAATCAATGCCCGACGGTTCATCGCATAAAATTTGATGTTACCCAACGAAGCATTCTCCATATCCGAAGGTTTATACTTCGCATAGATGAACTTCTGCTTACGTTTACGGTAACGGATCTTAATCTCACCCGTGGCCAAATACTCCAAATTGAGCTGAGTTATGACAGAATCCAAATACTCCTCCACCGGATAGTCTGGCAAGAGAATCGCCACGGAATCCACCACCTCATTGAAATCGACCTTCCTATATTGAGTATTACCCACAAGATCCATGACATGCTTAGCTACAATACGCGTAGAATCCACAATATCATAGAAACGCTTCCTATGGAAATATCGGTGGTCGAAGTAATGCAAGAAGAAGTCATACTGATATAAGAACAAGAACTTCTTCCTCTTATAATATACTTCATTCTTATACCGGCAATTCGGTATCTTAATTTTTCGGACGATGACGCTTCCATCACCGTTCTTTTGAGCCTCTTTCAGTTCGGCCAAGTTCTGCATTTCCGCCTCGACCTCGGCCATTTGCTGGGCAAGAAGGGCACTATCCATATCCACTTGGATAGTTTCGATCTCCACCATGAGACTGTCAGAACCAGAAGCATCCATATCGGCATCCTCATCCTCACTTTCAGCCAGTTTCCGTTCTGCCTCTTCCCTCTCTATCGCCTCTTTCTCAGCTGCGATCTCGGCTTCACGCTCGGCTTTCTCTTCCGCCTCGGCCTTGGCGCGTTCCATCTCTTCCATGATGGCCTTACGCTTTGCACGCTCCTTCTCTCGCTTCTTCCGTTCCTTCCGCTCTTTTCTGCTCAGCTTTTTCTCCGACTTGACAATTGGGTTTCCATCTTCATCAAACTCCTCCTCGTTGAGGTTTTCCTCCTCTTCTTCTTCCATCAATTGCTGTCGGAATGCCTCTTCATCCTTATCGACGGAGTCTTCACGGAATGCGTTCTCATAACGCTCACGCATACGCGTCTCCTCGTCCGTCTTACGTTTATGTTGCTTATACTTAGCCTTGACACGTTTCTCCGCAATCTTGCGCGCACGCTTCTCCGCCTTTTCACGTTGTTTGGCTTCCTCCTGCGCACGAGCCTGTTGTGCCCTTCGCGCCTCCATACGGACTTTGCGGGCCTCCATCTCCTCGCGACGTTTTTCCGCCATCTCTTCACGGCGTGCACGAGCCTCTTGGATACGCTCCCTATTGGCGAACTCCTGATCCTCCGCCTTACGCTTCCGCCTCAGTTCCTCTTGGCGACGGTTCTCCTTACGTTCACGTTCATGAACCATTCGCTCTTGTTCAGCAGCACGACGTTCTATTTGGATGGAATCATTCTGTTGCTTTAACCTCAGCTTGCGCTCTTGCTCTTCGAGTTCCCGCTCACGGGCACGTTCACGCTGCTGTAGTTTTCTATTCTGTTCATTCGCAGCACGCTCCTTTTCTCTTTGCCGACGCTGCTCTTTCAGTTCTTCGCGCTTCAACTCACGCATTCGAGCCTGTTCCCGACGACGGGCTTCCATCTCCTTCTTACGCTGTTGAGCCTCCTTTTTACGCTGTTGACGTTCGAAACGCAATTCCTGCTGATGCTGACGACGCTCGGCCGCACGCTGACGCTTAGCTTGCTCAGCCGCACGCTTCTCCTCTCGTTTCTGCTTTTCCAATTCACGCTTTTTCTTCTCAGCCTCTTTCTTGGCTGCACGAGCCTCGTCATGCTCTCGTTTTTTCTGTTTCCATAGTTCCTTTTCACGCTGACGCTTCTCACGCTCTTCCTGACGCTTCAATGCACGCGCCTGCTTTTCGGCATCCGCCTTTTCCCTATAGATTCGCTGACGTTCCTCTCGCTCCAAGCGTTCCTTCTCCCGAGCTTGACGACGCTCCTCGGCGACCTGCTCGGCACGAGCTTTCTGTTCTGCCTTTACACGTTCCTCTTCCGTTGCGTATTCAGGTTCCTCCTTCTTTTCCTCATGGGGTTTCATCGCCTCACGACGCGCCTCCCTATCTTTTTCCAAACGGGCTTCGAGAGCCGCCTTGCGGGCAGCCTCCTCCCGTTCTTGAGCTTCACGCTTCAAACGGCGTTTCCGCTCTTTCGGAGTCTCATTCTCATACTGCTGTTCCTCCTGTGTAGAGTCTGCCGAGGACGCTTCCTCTGCTGCATACAAATCGCAGCCGAAGAACGACAACAATATGAATAATATGAACAAATAATGTTTCAACCTAAATCCAATTAAATTCCAAAAGGTCCACGGTTCCTTCCGATTCACCCAAATCCCCAAAGAGAAGAATCGAACCTATAACCAAACGAAATCATGTTAAAACAGGACAAGACCGATTCTCTTCCTTGGAGCTCCGCACAGAAGCCTACGCAACCGATTGGAAAATAGTCTCCAAACAGAACGGTTCACAACATCTCCCGCTTTAAACATCCTAGCGAATCAACATCCGCTCTTTCCACCAAACGCCTCGTTCTAACCTTGCTTTCCTAAATCGTAAGGAAAATCCAAGAAACGTCCGAAAAATCAAGACGAAACTGCCACAAAGGCGGACGAACGCAATTTAGCAAATACAAATATAGTTGTTTTTTATATAGAAAAGTCTTAAAAAGCCTCCCTATTTTATAGAAAATTGGAGACAAAACAGAAAAAAAGATATCGGTCACCCTTCATAAACCTTCATACCATTCTGATTATCAAACGACAACAAGAAAATCAGGATCCACCCACAAAAGCGAGAAATCTCGACTTTCAGGTCTCAAAAATTTGTATGGTATTCTTTGATCTCTTTCCGCCATAAATCAGATTTGCCACCCGTAACCTCCCTCATCAACGCCCAAAAGGAAGCACTATGGTTCATCTCCCTCGTATGGCAAAGTTCATGGAGGAGCACATAATCCACCAAATGTTCCGGAAGAAGCATCATGTAAAAAGAGAGGCTTATCGTCCCCGACGAGGAGCAACTTCCCCAACGCGATTGGCTGGAACGAATGGAAACCCTTTTATACGAAAACCCGAACTGCTTAGCAAAAGTGGCCAAACGAGCAGGCAAAACCCGCACTGCCTCAGAACGCATGACCCGTTCTATCCCCATCCTGATAATATCCTGATAACGAGGCAGTCGGATATCCAACGAAGCAGGACAAGAAACAGTCAATAGACCGTTTGTAAACCGGAAACCAAAATCATCACACGCAGCACGAACTATCTTCACATCGAATGTCAACGTCGAAAATTGAGACTCTTCATCAAAAACAAAGTTTCGACGGTCACTCTGTTCCGAAAGGGAAAGCCGTTCCTTTATCCAATCGTATTTAGAGCGAAGGAAAGAGAGCCCTGCCAACTCATTCGCCCACAAAGGAAGCGTCAGAATAACCTCGCCCCCTTTTATTCTCAAACTGACATAACGAGCCTTCGCACTCCTCCGAAGCAGAATACGTCCCAAAACCTTATCTTCATAATAGCACTCCTTCCAACTCATACCATCTAAAGATTTCCAAACGGATGCAAAAATAACCCATAGAAGATAAAATCCGAAAATCACCACCTCCGAAAAGAGAGAAACAAGGCGAAAGAATGAGACAAACCACAAGAATCGAGGAAGGAACAGAAGAGAAACAACAAACTAATAATCAAAAAATTAATAAAAAACAAAAGCAAAAAAATCGATTTTTCCACCATAAATCTTGCAAGATTCGAATATTACCTCTACCTTTGCATCGAAAAAATGAGGCAGTGTTGCATCAAAAATTAATGCCTTGCAGATGGTGCCATAGCTCAGTTG
>JAFZKQ010000043.1 GCA_017553575.1 Paludibacteraceae bacterium | reverse complement strand
TGCGTTCCACTTAGCCGTATCGCTGGCGGTGATGTGTGCGGCGATGGATTTGGCGAAAACAGGTTCGTTTTCTGCATCAATCTTAGCGTTCCACTTAGCCGTGTCGTTTGCTGAGATACGGCTGGCCACGGACTTGTTGAAGAGTGGATCACTCTCTTCGAAACTATCTAGCTTGGCGTTCCATTTGGCAGTGTCGCTAGCAGAGATTTTAGCGGCCACGGATTGGTTGAAGATTGGATCTTTCTCCTCGAAACTCTCCGAGTTGGCATTCCACTTAGCTGTATCGCTGGCTGTGATGTGGGCGGCGATGGATTTGGCGAAAACAGGGTCGTTCTCCGCATCAATCTTAGCGTTCCACTTAGCGGTATCGTTTGCTGAAATACGGCTGGCCACAGACTTGTTGAAGAGTGGGTCGCTCTCTTCGAAATTGTCTAGTTTGGCGTTCCATTTAGCGGTGTCGCTGGCAGAGATTTTAGCGGCCACGGATTTGTTGAAGATTGGATCTTTCTCCTCGAAACTCTCCGAGTTGGCATTCCACTTAGCCGTATCGCTGGCTGTGATGTGGGCGGCAATGGATTTAGCGAAAACCGGGTCATTTTCCGCATCAATCTTAGCGTTCCACTTAGCGGTATCGTTTGCTGAAATATGGCTGGCCACAGACTTGTTGAAGAATGGGTCACTCTCCTCGAAACTATCTAACTTGGCATTCCATTTAGCGGTGTCGCTGGCAGAGATTTTTGCAGCTACGGATTTGTTGAAGATTGGATCTTTCTCCTCGAAACTCTCCGAGTTGGCGTTCCATTTAGCCGTATCGTTGGCGGTGATGTGAGCGGCGATGGATTTAGCGAAAACCGGGTCGTTTTCCGCATCAATCTTAGCGTTCCACTTGGCAGTATCGTTTGCTGAAATATGGCTAGCCACAGATTTGTTGAAGTATGGGTCACTCTCTTCGAAACTATCTAGCTTGGCGTTCCATTTAGCCGTGTCGCTGGCAGAGATTTTAGCGGCCACGGATTTGTTGAAGATTGGGTCTTTCTCCTCAAAACTCTCCGAGTTGGCGTTCCACTTAGCCGTATCATTGGCGGTGATGTGGGCGGCGATGGATTTAGCGAAAACAGGGTCGTTTTCTGCATCAATCTTAGCGTTCCACTTGGCTGTATCGTTTGCAGAGATATGGCTGGCCACAGACTTGTTGAAGTATGGGTCGCTCTCTTCGAAACTATCTAGCTTAGCGTTCCATTTAGCCGTGTCGCTGGCTGAGATTTTTGCAGCTACGGATTTGTTGAAGATTGGGTCTTTCTCCTCAAAACTAGCAGTGTTGGCATTCCACTTGGCTGTATCACTGGCTGTGATACGAGCGGCAATGGATTTAGCGAAGAGGGGATCGCTCTCTTCGAAATTGTCCAATTTGGCATTCCATCTTGCTGTGTCGTTGCTGGTTATGATCACCCCTCCCTCTGGTTGAGGCTCGGTTTTTATTTTTTCATAATCCGACAAAATGCTGTTGAGTTGAGCTCTGCTGACGAAATCCTCGTCGTTTTCCAATTCGCTGACTTTTGAGGGGAGTGCGTTAGGCGAAACCTTTTCTGCATAGAGTGCATACGGAACACTTGTCAACGGGGTCGTCATGGATAGGGAATAGATGTCTTGCCCTTTCAAGTCGACTTCGCTTCGGATGGAGAAGTCACCTTTGGACCAATCGATGGATTCGAGGCTTTGTTTGCTTATTCCGTTGCCGTCGCCGATGGCAAACGAGATGAGGCCGTTCTTGTTGGTCTTTTCAATCCTCTCTTCTTCGTAGACGATTGTCCCGTTTTGGAGGATGGCCACCTTGATGCCGATGTTGGATTCACGTATGATGTCGCCATTGCTGTTGCGGATGACGGCTTGGTAACTGATGGTTTGCGGAGCATTGGCCCATGCCGCAAGAGAAGCACAAAGTGTTAGAAATAGCGTGAGAATTATTTTTTTCATTGAGATTAAATTTTTGCGATTTTGAATACAATGATGTTGGGTTTTTCTTGGCTTGGACGAATCTTAAGTAGGTATTCTCCTGCAGGTTGGTTGCCGAAGGAGATAACCGATTGGTCTTGCACGAATCCCTTCTTGAGGGTTTGCCCAGTCATTGAGGTTATTTCGTATGGATAATTGTTGTTGTCGGAAATGGAAACTTTACATTCTCCGTGGGTCGGATTGGGCCCGACTTGGATCGTGAGCGACTCTGTCTTGTAGAGGAATCCCTCTTTGGTGGGGAGAGCCTCCTCTATGATGGGCTGTTGCGCTCCGGTATAGATGCTGCCTTGTGCCTCCTCCTTGAATTGATGGATAGGTTGCCCTACGCTAAAGGAAAATTCGCCCTCTGAGCCAAAAGTGAAACTTCCCCCTCCCGAAACGGTGGCGTTTTGCGAAAGACAATTGGCTGTTGCAATCCAAAGAAATGCGTACAAGAAAGTCTTATTCCAATGTATATGATGTTTAAACATATATATTGCAATTTGTGTTTAGAGGTTTATGTGGCAAAAATAGGAAAAAATATTGATATATATTATGAAATTGTTTGATTATAAGAAGGAAAGGTAATTTTTTTTTCTTATTCGGAAAGTAGGATGCTTCGGATACGGTTCCATTTGTGCAGGAGGAAATCGTACGGTTTTTCTTCTTGGTTTTTTACGTGGATCCCTTTTATGGTCGGGTCATTTTTGTATTTGTATAGTAGCGGTTCCAAGGCCCAAGAGTCGGATACGATGATTTTGTTTCCGCTAAGTTCGTTTTGTAAAAGGCACGAGTCGTTGTCTGTCTGTAGGCTCGTTTGAAAATTCTTGTTCTCTTCCAATCTTTTTTTCAGTTGCTGGAATTCAGTGGAGTCCATCTCCTTTTCGGGGGAGAGATAGACAACGGTGAAAGGCGCTCTGATCTCTTCTGTTGTGATGGTCTTGTGGCTCAACTCGTTGCGAATGAAGAAATCGGATCCTAAGAGGATGAAAAGTACGCAGAAAAGCAGGGCAGGAATGAATTGGCGGAGAGGGGTCTTGGGCCCTTTGAATCGGTATTCTTCCGACTCTTCCTCCGCTAATTCATCCCAGTTCTCAAAGGAACTATTCTTGTCCAGCTCTTCCACGTTAGTCTATTCGGGTTATCTTGGCACCGAGTGCGTTGAGACGTACGTCGATCTGTTCGTAGCCTCGGTCAATTTGTTCGATGTTGCTGATGGTACTTTTCCCCTTGGCGCTCATGGCGGCAATGAGAAGGGCGATACCGGCACGTATGTCGGGCGATGTCATGTTGGCTGGGCGTAGCGACGCTTTCTTTTCCAATCCGATGACTGTCGCGCGGTGCGGGTCGCAAAGGATGATTTGGGCACCCATGTCGATCAACTTATCGACGAAGAAGAGACGGCTTTCGAACATTTTTTGGTGAATCAAAACACTGCCCCTTGCTTGGGTAGCCACAACCAAGAATACGCTCAGGAGGTCAGGCGTCAGTCCGGGCCAAGGAGCGTCGGCAATCGTCATGATGGAGCCGTCGATGAAGGTGTCGATGGTGTAAAGATCCTGCTTAGGGATGTGGATGTCGTCTCCGACACGTTCTATCTGGATGCCTAATTTACGGAAGGCGTCAGGGATGATGCCGAGCTCATCGTAGTGGGCGTCCTTTATGGTGATGTCTGATTCGGACATGGCTGCCATGCCGATGAAACTGCCGATTTCGATCATGTCGGGCAAGATCGTATGGTCACATCCGTTGAGTTTCTCCACGCCTTCGATGGTGAGCAGGTTGGATTGGATGCCGCTGATTTTGGCTCCCATCTTGTTCAGCATCTTGCAGAGTTGTTGTATGTAGGGTTCGCAGGCTGCGTTGTAGATGGTCGTGGTTCCTTTGGCGAGGACGGCAGCCATGATGATGTTGGCTGTACCTGTTACGGAAGCCTCGTCCAAGAGGAGGTAGGTTCCCTCCAATCCTTTGGTCCGTATGTCGTAACGTTTTTTGTCGGCATCGTAGTTGAACTCAGCTCCCAGCTTTTGTATGCCTCGGAAGTGGGTGTCCAGCCTTCGTCGTCCGATTTTGTCCCCGCCGGGTTGAGGGATGATGGCTTGTCCGAATCTTGCGATCATAGGACCCACCAACATGACGGAGCCTCGCAAGGCGGCGCAACGTTTGTGGAACTCTTCCGTTTCCAAGAAATCGAGATTAATCTCTTTTGCGGTGAAAGAAAAGGTGTCTTTCCCTTCCTTGCGGACGCTGACTCCCATGTCTCGCAACAGGTTGATCAGGTTGTTGACATCTAGGATGTTCGGAACGTTGTGGATGATAATCTCCTCCGATGAGAGTAGGGTGGCGCAAATCACTTGCAATGCTTCGTTCTTTGCTCCTTGCGGATATATGTCGCCGTGTAAAGGGTGTCCTCCTTCTATAACAAATTTTGCCATAATAAATTCTCAAACTAAAAATCTCTCCGAAGATACGGAATAATGATGAATTTTTTGATTTTTGCACATAAAAAGGGCTTGGAATTCTATCTTTTTCAAGGCAAAAAAATAAAAGGAATCTTCACAGACTCCTTTTACCATTTAACTTAAACCTTAACTATGAAAAATCTACCTATTTTGTTTGCATTACAAAGATAACTCCTTTTCACCGTATGCGCAATTGATATGGATTAAGTAATCGTGCGTTTTGTCGATTTTCTCTTCTTTTTTAGGAAAAATAAATCGGTCGTGCGTCGAGATTATGCTTGATGCGTAAATCGTTGTTTTTCTGTTGTTGTTTTTTCCCTCCTTTGTTTACTTTTAGAAAAATAGTGCTATTTTTGCCTTAAAGAATGAATGATTTTATTTGACCAAACGGAATAAACCAAATCTAACCGAAGGAACGATAGTCCATTGCTTTTTCAATGGATGTAATGCTTAATACATACGTTCGTTTCGGGAAAGGAAACTAAAACACAGAAGGAATATTTGAGGGAATTTTTTGCGGTCTCCTATTCCTCTTTATGAAGATTAATCCATGGTCATTGTTAGTGTGAACTGTAAAACAAGTTGGATATGGAAACAAATCGTTTTTTTAGATGGGTTGCCGGCGCATTGCTCTTTGTCGGCTCTTCTTTTGAGATGAATGCCAAGCCATTGGTGCTTTGGTATGGCTCGGATGCGGGCGATTCGTTCACGGATGCGCTCCCTATCGGTAATGGCTACATGGGTGGTTTGATCTATGGTGGCGTCACGAAGGATGTGATCGGACTGAACGAGAGTACGGTCTGGTCGGGTGGGCCTGGCAATAATAACAAGGAGGGTGCGGCTACTTTCCTTTCCCAAGCCCGCGATGCCCTCTTTTCGGGGAATTATGCGGCTGCGGAGGCTATCGTCAGCGACCGTATGATTGGCCCTGGACCGGCAAGTTTCCAGCCTGTCGGAAATTTGGAGCTGAGTTTCCCGCACACGGGCGCAAGGGATTACTATCGAGAATTGGATTTGTCTACGGCCATTGCCAAAACAAAATATGTCTTCGAGGGGGTGGAGTATACTCGTGAGTATTTCGCCAGTTACCCCGACCATGTTATCGTGGTGCACTTCTCTGCCAGCAAGCCGGGAATGATCTCTTTTAACGCGGCGATGACAACTCCTCATCGGAATAATTATCTCTCGTCGGACGGCAATACGTTGGTGTATGATGTCACGGTCAATGCCATTAAGTTCCAGAATCGGATGAATGTGGTGGCGGATGGAGGAACGGTCGACTTGAACAACGGAAAGATAAATGTCTCGGGCGCCAACTCTGCCACTTTGATTTTGACCACGGCAACCAACTTCAACTCTTTCGAGGATGTCACAGGCAACCCTGGCCTTCGTGCCTCTGCTATCATGGCACAGATCGAAGGGAAGAGTTACGAGCGGATTTTGGAAGACCATCTGAAGGATTATCAGTCGCTCTTTAACCGTGTCCGTCTGGACTTGGGTGAGGCTCATGAGAGTGCAGGCGACATAACCACCTACCGGGTGCGGAATTTTAATTCTACGGACGACCCCGATTTTGTTGAACTCTACTATCAATACGGACGTTACTTGCTGATTGCTAGTTCCCGTGCGGGAGGTCAACCTGCTAATCTTCAGGGTATCTGGAACAAGGATACGAACCCTATATGGGGAAGTAAGTATACGACCAACATCAATCTGGAGATGAACTATTGGATGGCGGAGTCGGCCAACCTCCCCGAGTGTGCGATTCCTTTGATCGATAAGGTGAAATCCATGGTGAAGCAGGGCGAAGAGACTGCCAAGGTACATTGGGGCGTGAACGAAGGCTGGGTGGAGCACCACAACACCGATTTGTGGAACCGTTCCGCTCCGATAGATGGCGCTTGGGGTATGTGGCCTACGGGTGCAGGTTGGTTGTGTACGCACCTTTGGGAGCATTACCTCTATAATCCGACGGATAAGGATTTCTTGGCAGACGTCTATCCGACGATGAAGGGTTCTGCCTTGTTCTTCTTGAATAGTATGGTCGAGGAGCCTGTTTCGGGGCATAACTACTTGGTGACGGCTCCGAGCTGTTCGCCTGAGAACGCCCACGGTGGCTATAATGTCTGCTTCGCTCCGACGATGGACAACCAGATTATCCGCGACGTGTGGAATTATACGGCCAAGGCTTCGGAGATATTGGGCGTGGATGAGGCGCTCCGAGAGAAGATGCTCTCTTCCGTTCAAAGATTGGCGCCTCATAAGATTGGACAACATAAGCAGTTGCAGGAGTGGTTCGGGGATTGGGACGACCCTACGAGCGATCACCGTCACGTCTCCCATTTGTACGGTATGTTCCCAAGCTCACAGATTACCGTTGACGAGACGCCCGAATTGGCTGAGGCGGCTACAAACACGCTGAAGCAACGTGGCGATTTGGCTACGGGTTGGTCGCTTGCTTGGAAGATCAATTTGTGGGCTCGTCTGCACGACGGCGATCATGCCTATAACCTCGTTCGCATGTTGTTGACACCTGATAGAACTTACAACAATCTCTTCGATGCGCACCCACCGTTCCAGATCGACGGAAACTTTGGAGCCGTGTCGGGTATTAACGAAATGTTGATGCAGAGCCACAATGGAAAGATCCAAATACTTCCAGCTTTGCCTTCTAAGTGGGAGAATGGCTCGGTGACGGGGCTTCGTGCGCGTGGTGGTTTCGTGATTGATTCGATGGCATGGCGAGGTCGTACGTTGGAACTCGTTTCCATCACTTCCCAATGTGGCGGTACGTTGAATGTGGAGTATAAAGGAAACCGAATCACGTTGGAGACAAAGGCAGGCGAGACCTATGAATTTGATGCCAATCTGAAGTTGATCAATATGCCGTTCGAGCCGATTGTCATCCCTGCAAGGATTGAGGCGGAGGATTATGTCTCCATGTCAGGCGTTCAAGTGGAGCCGGACAAGGACGGCATTCCGAACTTGGGCTGGATTAATGACGGTGATTGGTCTCAATATCTTGTTGATGTGCCTGTGGCTGGTGAGTATATCTTCCGTGCCAATGTGGCTACAGAGGCAGAAGATCCAAGTCTCATTACGGTTCTCGACTCAGTCGGAAATGCCTTAGGAAATCTTGCCGTTGATCCAGAAAAGTCGGATGGATGGAATGATTGGTATGTGGCGGAGTCAACCGTGAAGTTGCCGAAGGGCGTGCAGAAACTGACGCTCAGCTATACGGGCGAAAGTACCTTCTTGATGAATATTGATTGGTGGGAGTTGGAAGCGACCGAGAACACCTCCGTGCAGAGTCTCCCTGCGAATAGTTGGGGTAAGATTTTGTCGGTGGAGAATGGTCGGGTCGATTTGCTGTTGACTCCACAATCGGACGAATCCTATCAAGTCCGTCTCTATGGTGTGGATGGAAAACTCTTGTCTACATTCACAGGGAAGGGCATGAAACATCTGCGTTTCGGGGATTATTCTCCACTCCCGGCAGGAGCCTATTGCATTCTGTTGCAAAAGGGTGGGGAACAGCAACAATTGAGAATTTTGATGAAGGATTGACGACGTAGCGTTAAGGCCCTGAGGTTGTAAAGAGCAAGGGCAAATAAATAAAAAGAGCCTCAGACTTTGTGGGGCTGGATAAGTACAAAGCAAGCTGCATCTATTCAGGTGCGGCTTGTTCTGTTATTACAATACCTTAAACACTTTAGGCTGGAAGCCTTTGGGTCATACATATATTAGGGATGGCTTCCAGCCAAGGTAAGCAAAGCCCTGACACCCAAATCTCTTTTGCCTCTCATTTCTCTTCCATAATACTGATTGGAAAGGACTTTCATTTATACAAGAAAAGTCAAATGAAAATGCCGTGATTGCTTGCAAATAAAAAGGAATTTTCTAAACTTTGTGAAAAGGTTACACATATCTATACTATGCAGTATCTGATTATTAAAACATTAAAATTGATAAAATTTACAATTTACTCTAAGGTATAATTTATGAAATTGACTCAACCGACGGTTTTATAAGTATTGCTTTTCTACATTTGTGAGATGATTTATCAATTTTGACTTTTACCGTTAATTCACATACATTATTAATAAAAGAATATGGAGAAAGAAGAGATGTCCAACGTTTACACAGGGAAACGAACATTTGAATTTTGTGAATGGCTTACCGAAGTCACTTTTTCAGGTAATTTTCAATCTATTAAATCCAATGCATTCATGTGTTGTACAGGATTGGAAAAAGTGGTCATCCCCGAAGGTGTTAAATGGATATCCAGTGACGCATTCTCGGGTTGTGTCAACCTTAAAGAGGTGATTCTGCCTTCAACCCTCGTCTCTATCCTAGATGGTGCTTTCGTGAAATGTACTTCTCTAACCAGCATTACCTTTCCGTCTGGCCTTGAGTCTCTGGGGAAAAGGGCTTTCTGGGGGTGTTCTTCTTTGGTTGAAATAAATTTGCCGGAAGCGACCCATGTTGTTGAGATGGATACTTTCCAAGAATGTGAAAGCTTGGAGAAAATTAATGTGGATCCCCAGAATAAGCGCTATTCTTCTTATAACGGTATATTATTAGAAAATGGGAATGTAATTCATTGCCCCCGAAAGATCCAATTGACAGAGGTCGAGTTTCCAGAAACGGTAAAAAATATATATTGGTTCGATGGCGGAAGTAATATTCAGTCAATAACGGTTCCGGAGGGAATTACATCCTTGTCTAGGCTTTTCAAATATTGTGATAATTTAAAGGAGATAAAACTCCCCAACACATTGGAAACTCTCTGTTGCGAATTTAACAGTCCAAAGCTAACAAGCATATATATACCAGCTTCTGTAAAAAGAATGGACGAGAGAACCTTTCGATATTGTGAAAATTTAGCAAATATAGAGATTGATGCGGCCAACCCTTATTATCGGAAAGAGAAAGGTTTGCTGATTGCAAAAGAGTGCGAGCTGACGTATAATAGAAGATACGAAAACGTTGTGGTGGGTTACGAGCATAACCAAACTGACGTGGTTATTCCAGAGGGGGTTACTGCTATTGCTCCTTTTGTGTTTAGTGATAACAAGAAGATAAGGTCAGCAACGATTCAAAACGGTGTTATAGCAATAGATCGTACCGCATTTGCTAATTGCGAGAATTTGGAAAGTGTGACTATCGCGGATTCTGTAAAAGAAATTGGCTCGGAAGTGTTTGAAAATTGTCGGAACCTGACAACCCTCTTCTTGGGGGCTGGAGTGGAAAGCCTTGGCAGCGGCATTTTCTATGGTTGCGACAACTTGAGGAACATAACGATTTCTGATCAGAACGAGCACTTTGCAATAGAAGATGGAATGCTTATGTCGAAAGACAAGAAAACATTGATTCTTGCATTCCCAAAGGATGAAATTGTGGTTCCTTCAAACATAGAAAAAATTAGTAGTAAGGCTTTCTGCCTTTGCAAGAAAGAGAACATAAGAATTATATTCCCAGAGGATTCTCTCTTTGTCTCTTCTGCTATAGAGGGATGTGAAAATTGCACCTTTGTCGTATCGGATGTCACCAAGGCGATAAGTTTACCAAACAATACTAAGAATTTGACCTTTGAACTCTATCATACGGGACTACCAAAGACGTTTTCGCGCGACTACACGTTCAAGGGCGTGAAAAAGGTGGTTTTCCCCAATACCATTAAAAATTTGGGTACTGGAGCTTTTAGGGATTGTGCCGATTTAAAGGAGTTGGTACTTTCTGATTGTTTGGAATATATAGAAAGCTATGCGTTCAAAGGTTGTACATCGTTGCCTGATCTGGTATTGCCCGACTCTATGAAAATTATAGGGAAAGCGGCTTTTTCTGATCTAAAGAACTTAGAGTTGCCCAACCTCTGCGCCGTGGAAGATGGCCAGCTCGAACTCAATGAGCCGTTCTCGTTCGAAGGAACTAAGGGCCAACTTAGGACTAGCACTTCTATAATAGACGTGGTGGTTCGTGGTGTTGATACAGAAGAGGGGCACCAGCGTTACGAGGCGCTGAAATTTTGGTTGGGACAGGTGAAGCCTGCCTTGATACAAGCAGGAATCAACTCGTGCTATTGGAATGCCGCAGACAGCACATTCGTGGTAAAGATTAACAAAAAATCCAAAGTCATTTTTGAGCCAGAAGGAGGTTCGAAAGCGGAGGATGCTACTGGCGTTGTAAATACCTTGCTGAACAATCTCGACAGTCCTAAATCCCAAAAAATACGTGAAGAAATGAAGCAGTACGGAGTGTGCTGCAAGTTGGTGTAAGTTTGGTTGTCCTTCTCACTTTTGGAAAGGTGTGCTAAAATGCATTTTAAATGATAAACAATTAAAAATCAATACTTATTAAAAAGATAAAAATGGGAAAAGAAATTCAAAGTGTTTGTTTTACTGGAACTTGTCCAGACCACACACGCGCAGAACTTATCGAAATGGCAGAGGACCAGTTCGAAATAAAAGATAGTGTTACCAAAGACCTTGACATCTTGGTTTGTGCTGACCCTAATGCCAACAGTTCAAAACTTCAAAAGGCCGCAAAGAATGGTGTTAAGATCATATCGTACGATGACTTCTTGGAAATGTTGGAAGAAGAAGGAGACGAGGACGAGGAAGACGATGAGTATGACGACGAAGAGGAGGAGAGCAATCCACTCTATGATTTGATGGATTATCTGGAGGAACCCAAAGTCAAAATCGATGCGGAAAAGGTCAAAAAGGTAGAAGAAGCTTATGGCATAAAAGCACCAGACGCTCTGAAACGAATGGTTTCAAAATGCGGACGTACCTTTGATGATTACATCAGCAATTCCTATCAAAATTGCTTCCGCATTCTGACTTTTGACGAAGTTGTTGATCCGTCCGAAAATATCGAAGGTTTGAAAATGGACTTCAAGAAAAAGAATTGTGTTCCGATTGCCGATTGTATGAATAACGACTATATTGTCTATAACTACAAGAATAACACATGGATGTGGATAAATGACGAGGCTTCGGAAGGCGAGGATATCGCTAAGGAAGATCTCTATATTGAACACGATAGCTTGCGTGTTGTTCTTAATGTGATAGACGACGAGAATGGATGATTTTTTCATCCTCTAGGCAATGTTTTCCTAACAATTTTCAATAACCCACCATTTTAATGGGTTAATATCCGAATCTTTTGTATTTTTGCAAAAAAATAGAAGCAATGGAGAAATTAGTTTTTGTGACAGGCTCTAACAAGGGCATAGGATATGGTATTATCAAACATTTGGGGTTGAGTGGCTGGCGTGTCATCTTGGGTGCGCGTGATAAGGCGCGTGCGGAGGCTTCCATTCAAAAATTGCGTGATTTGGGCGTCGACGTGGCAGGTTGGGTGAACATTGAGTTGGCCGACTTGAACAGCGTGGAGAAGGCAGCCGCTGAGATTAACGAGAAGTATGGCAATCTCTCTTTGTTGGTGAATAATGCGGGCATTCCGGGTGATATGTCTGTGGCAAGTTTCGATACGGAACTCAAGGATATCAAAGAGACGATTGATGTGAATTATGTGGGCACGTTTGCCATTACGAAGGCCTTGACCCCGTTGTTGATCAAGAACAAGGGTAGAATCGTGAATGTGACGGTTCCTTCTGAGGCTAATCCTTATTGGCATCCGTTGGCTTATGTGGCAAGCAAGGCCGCTCAAAACGCTATGGTCGGTGTGATGGCAATGGAGTTTGAACAGAAGAATCTCCCTGTCGAGATTTTCACAGTTCACCCCGGACCAACAACTACCGATTTGAACGGAAATATGGATCTTCCCGGATTCCATAACATCGAGACGATCGGAGAGAAGATGGCCGCTCTCATCAATGACGGTCAAAAGCACAACGGAGAGTTTATCGAACTCTATCCGATCGTGAAGGAGGATTGATGTGAATTCTAAATAGAGGTGTTTTTATTGAACGAAGGGTTTCGGAAATTTAATTTTCGGAACCCTTTTGTTTTATCAGGAATCTGTATGCCTTTGGCTGGAAACCACCCCTAATACAGTTGATACGAAGGCTTCCTATGGGTAAGGAGCGCCTTACAAATCAAAGATTTCCAATGGTGTTTTGGGAATAATCAATGGCCCCTTCATTATATTCTGTCGTAGTGTCCTAAGTAAGTATTGCCCAAAAACAAAAGTAGGAAGAAAACTTTCGTTTCCTCCCTACTTGTATCTATCCGTTAAATCCCTTTCTGATTAGAAAGCGAATTGAAGACGTGTTTGGATGGCGTTGTTGGTGAACTCGTTATCTCCTTGCTCAACCTTAGCAACCGTATAGTTTAGACGGATGTTTACGTTCTTGTTGAAGAAGTAGTTCAATCCCATCGTGAAATCCATTACTTTTTGATCTGCATTTGTTCTGGCTACACCATTCTCATCGATAGTTCCGTATTCGTCAATTGCCAAGAAGTCAGCACGAGCCAATAACTCAAGGTTCTTTGGTGATGCGTTTGCAGCCAAACCGGTCTTTTTGTTGTAGTTCTGTTTTTTCCCCTTTAGCAAGAAACTGGTTTGAGCGTAAGCACCGTTCATCTTGATGTTGTCAAGACCCTCCACCATGTTGGAGAATGCGGTCAAGTAGTGTGTCTCAAAGTAGAAACGCTTGAAGATATAGATGAGTTCTGCCTCTCCACGGTTGATGTTGATCGTGTTGGCTACTGGAGAAGGGCAGCTGAGGATGTTTCTTGACGTGAAAGTCTCTGGTTGAACGACGTTGTAAGTATAGTCGTTGGCAACATCCGTATACATGGCAGCCACACCGATATGCAAAACGCTGCTGTCGCCGCAGATAGGGCGTCCGATCAATTTTGCAGCAAGTGAGTAACCTTGGTTCTTTGCACCGCCGAGCGCATCGATGTTTGCGTCGCTATAGATACCGGCAGTTGCCTTAACAGGGTTGGAAGTATAGTCGTAGCTGACACCAATCTTACGGGAAGGGCAGATTGCGTAGTCGGCTTGTGCATCCTCGATGAATTTGTAAGCCAAACCTAAAATCTTAGCACCGAAAGGTTGGAAGTGGTTACCACCCGTCAAGCTCATTTTGTCGTTTATGCTGTAGCCAATCCACAAATCGCGGAAGGAAATGGCTTTGTTTGCATAGCAAATTTCCATCTTTGTCGTCCAGTTCTTGTCGAAAGTGGCGATACATCCCAAACGGGTGTCGTTCATCTTAACGCCATAATCGAGGCCATCGCTGTGCGGAATGTAACGACCGTAGTCCAAATTAGTACGACCGATGAGGCGGAGACTCAAATCTCCTGCGTTTGTCTTAACAACGACCTGTGCCATGGCACTGGTCGCAGCCAATAAAAGAGCTGCTAAGCTGATTAATGTTTTTTTCATATTGAAATTAATAATTAGTATACAAGATGAAATGTTGTTGATTTCGGGCGCAAAGTTATCACTTCTTGAAGACATTTCTTTGAAAAGAGCCTAAAATTTTGGAATCTTGTGGCTCCCTGAATTTCACTTTTTTGAATTTCTCCTGAGCCTAAAATAAGAAAGGCTGCCCGAGATGGACAGCCTTTCCCTGTGCCTTTTGGCTGGATTGGGATTATTTCAAAGCCTTTGTCAAGATCTTGGCAAATTCCTTACCTGCCTTTGCGTAAGCCTCGCTGACACGGTCGCTAACTTGGTAGTCGTTTCCACTAACTGTTCTACCAGGAGCCTTCGTGATGGTAACGGTAGCCAAAACCTTCTCAGGGTTAGCGTTTGCGTAAATCTTGATGGTAACGCTGATATAAGCGTTTTGTTTTGAAACGTAGATGTTGTAGCCTGGCTCGAAGAAGTCCGTGTTTACTTCAACCGTGTAAGCTTGCTCGTTTTTGCTAGTCTTCACTTTGCTGTGCTTGTCCATCAAGTCGCAGAAAGATGCTGGGTAAACAGTGGCCTTGTCGCCTTCCCATAGAGTGAACCAATTGTCACCTTTACCGGCTTCCTTTTGGTTGTACTCGCTCACCTTCTTGTCAACGTAAGCTTGCTCTGTCATCTTACCTACGGTCATGTTGTTGTAGGTGAACTTGATATTGACATACTCTTGACCCTTGAGGCATTTGAGATCACCTTCTGTTTTTGTGTTCATTGCATTCGCTGCAAACATCGTGCAGAAAAATGCCAACATCATAAATACTGTCTTTTTCATTTTCTTTTTTTGTTTTTAATTATTGATAAATAGTTAACTCTCAATGCTAGAATCTAATTTCTTCGTTTTGAGGCATAGTGTTACCTCTTGACTTTTAATAAATTATCCTTCCTTGAAACTGCCTTCCACATTCTCTTTTTTTATCGTCTCCATTCCATTCATGCGGAGATAGACTTGAGCTGTGGCGAGGACATCCTTTTCGCAATATTTCGCGATGCGGTTGTAATCCTTTTCGTTGTAGAAGACACCTGCCACTTGGCTGCCGTCGATGTCGTCCTTCGGCGTGGGGATCCCGAAGAGGGCGCAGAGCAGTTTGAGTGAGGTGAAATGCTTGTAGTCGCCGAATTTCCACATCTCCATGGTGTCGAGGAATCTGCACTCCCAAGGTTTTTTGCCGGAGACGTTGAGGATTTCGGGCAACGGAATACTATGGACAAGCATCCTGCGGGCGATGAAAGGGAAATCGAACTCTTTCGAATTGTGTCCACAGAGGTAACAGTCGCTTCCTTGGTAGTGCTTGTTCAGAAGGTCGGCGAAATCGGTCAAGATCTTCTTCTCGTCCTCTCCATAGAAGGATTTCTCCCGCAAATGGAGGTTCTCCCCATCTTTGTAGATGATTCCGACCGAGATGCAGACGACACGACCGAACTCAGCGAAGATTCCGGCTTCATGGAACATGCTTTCGCCGTTGCTCTCTTGATCATACCGTTCTGGGATTCTCTTCTTCATCTGTTCTGCCTTCTCGTCCCAAAGGTGGGCGAGGGTAGGGTCTAATTCGGAATAGCTCGCTGTGATGGGAGCTGTTTCGATGTCGAGAAATAATATCTTTTGAATGAGTTGCATTGTTTTTCTAATTAGAGCCTACCTTACTGTTTTGTCTCATAGGATTAGTGCAAATGTATATATTTTTCAAAATATAATCATAAAATGAACTTGTCTTTTATCTATTTTTTTAACTTTGGGTATGTTTAACAAAATCTTACGCTAATGGGAACTGTAAATGATATTTATTCGCTAATAGAGCGTATTGCGCAGGATCAACTGAAAGAGAATGAGCCGATAAAGCGAGATGATTTAGCCTATATCCTATGCCAAAAATTGGGATTGGAGGCTTTGGATGGCGTGACATTGGAAAGCTACGTTTATAAAGCCTATCTCCAGTTTGACAAGTCGGAAGTGATTCGGAATATGATTGTCTCCAATGACGGGACGACTTCTGTCGTTGCGCAGGCGGCCTTGCGTGAGTTGGCCCAGGAGGGCATTACGGATGAGGTCATGTCCATCGTCTCCAAGGATATGCAGGCTACGGAGGAGAGCATCCGCCTTTCGGGCGATAGTTTGGGCAATGTCTTGAACGTGGCTTTGGCTAAGGATGTCGCCTCGCTCTATTCTTGGTTGCAAGGGAAGAACGGTATTGAGGAGATCGGAAAGAAGGGCTCCCTGCTTATGGAGAACTATGAGAAGATGGTGCAGGGATACCAAGCTGCCGAGTCGGGCGTGAAACGGGACATCCATGATTTCGTGGAACTGAGGAGCTGTGTCAATGCTGTTTTTATGCAGAATGCCAGCCTTTTGGTGGATGTCTTTGGCGATTCCGTTAAGGTGGTTGCCCCTGAATTGTTCGATTTCGATACAGTCAAGTGGTTGGATGTTACGAAGATGCAGGAGAAATCCCGCTTGGAATATGATAAGTTGAGTGAGAAGTGCGTGTTGCTGTTGGGAGAAGTCTCCGAGCGCTTCAATTCGTTGCTGGCCAATACTTCAGGTACAGCCTTGGCGGTCCGAAAATGGAAGGGGGCAGGAAGTGGAAAGAGTCTTGGCATTTATGGCCTTTTGGCCGTGCAGGCGGTCCGTTGCCTGAACCATTTGTTGGATGCCAATGCGAAGAAGACGCAACTCACGGAGCAGTATGTCCGTTTCGAGGATAGCGTTAAGCGGGATAAGTTGAAGGTGAGTGCCGACTTGAAACGGTTGGCTATTATCCATAAGACATTGAATGATTTATATATACCTAAGGCGGATGCCTTTGCTCGATTGTCTAACCGGGTCTTGTCCGACGATTTTGATCAATTGATCGCAGAAATCTACTCTGGCGAGGAGGTGAAATCGTTGAAGGCGGAGCGTGACGAACTGCTTCGCTATTGCAAGGAGTTGGAGGAGAGCATCAACGACCATCAGGAGAATATAGCGTTGTTCGATTATCAAATCGAGGATTGGAAGGGCATGTTGGCCTCACAGAAGGAGACCTACGATAAGGCAAAAAAGGAGAAGCCTTCTCGGCCGAATGCTTTGGTTAAATTGTTGACCTTCGGCTATTCACAACGCAAGTATGAGGAGAATATCACGGACTGGGCGGACTTGTATGGTGATTTCGTGAAGGAGTACGAGTGTGCCGCTTCCGATTTGACGGAGGCCAAGGAGAACCGTAAGTCGCATGATGAGTTGTTGGAGAAGAATAAGCGCGAGTATGACAAGTCGATTCGTCGTCTAAAGGAGTTGAACCAGCAGATGGTCGCTCGTCTCCAATGTTCTCCGGAGGTGAAGTTGCGGGTGGCTGCCCGTTTGAAGGATTTGGTCACGTTGCTTCATGCTGCCAAGACGGTGGCGGAGCTGGGCTTGGACGAGAAATTGACGGAGGTGGCCTCCTTGAATTTGCCGGACGTGGGCATTCTGCCTGCGGATATGGAGCAGCGTATCTTGCAGTTTGTTGATGGCATGTCGCAGGAGTTGCGCCAAAACAGCGGAACGGTGGCCGATTCGATCTTGAAAGATATCACGGGAACGACTCCGGTTGATTCGGACTTGCGGGATGATTTCGTTGAGGCGGTGGAGAAGACTTCCCGATTGTTCGATAGCTGGACGCATTTGGAGGCTATGCATTTGAAGGCTCAATTGAATAATGAGGTTTACCTCTCTGAGATGGAGCGACTGAAACAGGAGTTCCAAACGGAGATGGCGGGCTTGGATCAGAAGAGCGAAGTGGTGCAGGAGGCTTTGCGTCGGGCAAATCTGTCGACAGACAAGGAGGATCTCCGTAAGGCCTTGCTCGATTTGGCTGGCAAGGATGGCCACGAGTGGACCGAGGCCGATTTTGATGCTTTCTTGTCTGGCACTAAGGTGTTGAATCTTTAATAATAATCTAAAAATATAAAGTAATGAAAACAAAAGCGTTTGTTATTCCTTTTTCCTTGCTGACCCTTCTCTCTTGTGGAGGAAGCGGCAATAACGAGGCAGGCACCCCTGCGGATACGACTGGCGTTGAAACGGTCGCTGGTGATCTTAAACTTTTGCCCGAGTTGATTTTTGATGATTTGGAGATTGCCTCCACGCCAAACGGATCTGGCTTCGAAAATACTAAGAAAGTCGTCATCAAGGGTGACGAACTGAAAATTTGGCTGGGACAAAAAGAGATTTCTTGTAAATTGGATTTGTCGGCATCAAGAGAAGAGGCAGAGCCTACTGGTTACTATTGGTACTTTACTACCGTGGAAAGTGCGTCGCTTCCTGCCACTGAGTTTGCTGTGAGTACTGAATACGAGGAGGCTTGCCTCGCGAGAAACATGGATCCGAAGGAGCGGAGCATCCAACTCTCTATTTCGAATCTCATTACCTTTTATCCTAAAAAATTTAACTCTTGGGGCAATCTCAAAAGGAAAATCACTCAAACGTATCCTTCGGATGAGAAGTATCAGCAAGTGTTGGCTTATGTCAATCGGGAAGAGCCTTCTCCAGAAGATATTGACGAAGGAGCGACCTCTTCTGGTTTGAGCGTGGACGATCTGAAGAAGATTGTCAAAATTATCGATGAGGAATACGATGCGGATAAATTTGTCTTTAAAGGACGGGGAGGTTCTTGTCTCTATGTGGATAGGAACGGTGATCGTGTAGAGACGGAATTCTATTGCTATCCGTTTTCAACGGGAGGCTGGATGGTTTACGCACCTAATGAGTATGTTTCGGATAAAGGACATCGTTTCGCTTCGCTTTCTTTCAAAGGATACAAGGATGGCGTAGAAATACCTGTCGATCCAGCTCTCGAACTTGTCGATGATGCGAATGGAAAAGAGTGTGTGGACGAGGTCTATGCCTTTTCGGATAAGGGAGTCGTGATTAAAAAGAAATCAGGCGGCAAAATCATTCTTTCTGAATATGTTTGGAATGGTCAAATGATGACCAAAGAATAGTTTGGCGCTATTCCGTTGTTTCATTATCCTATGGTACAAGGTGTGCGTAGAGACAATGCATGCCTTGTCTTATAGGGAATTTTAATTAACAAGAAATATGTCGAACGAGAGACGCAGGGAGACCGAGGAACGTTTGGGCTTTGACTCGCAGGAGGAGCGAAGGCTTCAGGAAGAGTCGATAGAGCGGGAGCGTAAAAGGAGAGAGGCGGCGGAGCAAGTCAGCGAACGGATTCGTCAGTCGACAAGTTACCGCGTCCTGATAAAAGGGGCGTTGGGCTTTGATATCTTGGATGCCGTTTTGGGAATTTTTGAGACCTTTGGAGATCTCTTCTCTTTTGTGGTCGGTTGGGGCTACCTCTATATCAGTGCCTTTGTCGTGCGTCATTTCCGATTGACGATGGCCGTTTTCTTCGTCCTTTTGGTGGATTTGTTGATAGGCCTTATCCCTTTTGCAGGAACGGTAGTGGATGTGGTTTTCCCCGCGAGCTATATATGTAGAGGTTTGATCCAAGGTGTGGTTGATCACGACAAGCAAAAAATAAAGATGGTGAATATGATATTTATGGCAGGCTTTATCATTGTGGCGGTGCTCGTCGTTTTGGTTTTATGGCTATTGACGTTCTCCTACGATGTCCTAACCGTAGGCTAGGTGCATGGAAAATGTCATAGGTTGTATTCGCTAAGAAGTAAACGTATTTTTTGATTTTGTAAATTTGTAGGGTCTCCGTAGAAAGATTGGAGATGTTTTCTAATAAATGAATTTCTATGAATAGTGAGTTGATAAAAAGTCATCTTCGGTCCATTCCCGATTTCCCGAAGCCCGGGATTCTTTTTCGGGATGTTACGACTGTTTTCAAAGACAAGGATTGCCTCAAGGAGTTGGCTGACAGTCTTTCGTCGTATTATAAGGATAAGGGAATTACCAAAGTCTTGGGCATAGAGAGCCGTGGCTTCATCTTGGGCTCCATCATCGCTAGCCGAATCGGTGCGGGTTTCATCCCTGTCAGGAAGCCAGGCAAGTTGCCCTCAGAGGTCATTCGCCAAGAGTATACGAAGGAGTATGGGGCTGATACGGTGGAGATCCACAAGGATGCGCTCTCTCCAGACGATGTCGTCCTCATTCATGATGACTTGCTTGCGACGGGAGGTACCATGCGTGCCGCTTACGAACTATGCCAAAAATTCAATATCCGGAAGATTTACATCAATTGCATTATTGAGTTGACCGACTTGAAAGGACGTGAGTTATTCCCAAAAGAGGTGGATGTTTATTGCCCGATTACCTACGAAGGTGAATAAGGGTTGGATTCACGGCCCCAAGGTGGGTGGCTTATGGAAAAGAGGAGGAATGATTGAATCAAACCTCCTCTTATTTTTTTTTGCGGAAGGGGACTCGAAGCGCCTTCCGTCTGGGAAATAGTCTGTCAGATTAGCCCATGGATCAGGCGGTAGGCGATGGAGCCGGGTTGAGGCGTTGCGGGACAATTGTTCCGGTCGAACCAACCAGCTTCGATCAGCTCCTCCTTTTGGACATTGATTTCGCCACTCTCATATTCGGCGGTGAAGGCCAACATCAGTTGGTCGGGGAATGGCCAGCTTTGGCTCCCTCGATAGTGAATGTTCTTGACGGAAATCCCCGTCTCCTCCAAAATCTCTCGGCGGACGGCATGTTCGGCAGTCTCGCCCACCTCCATGAAGCCAGCGATGCAGGCGTAGACGTCTTGGTTGCGTTGCAGGTGACGGGCCAGTAAAATCTCCTCTCCACGGTTCACCAATACGATGACGCAGGGCTCGATTCTTGGAAAGATTATCTTTTTGCAGGAAGGGCAGAAGCGGGAGGTTGAATCGGTCGATTCTTCCAAGCGGGTGCCGCAACAACTGCAATAAACCATATCTTTTCGCCATGAGAGCAAGGCGCGGGAGCGTGCCAGCAAGTAGGACTCCTCTTCCGGGTGGGTCGCAAAAAAGTGGCGGACCGTATCTGTTTTGTATTTGCTTGGAAGTGTGTTGCCTTCGGTTAACTCCAAGGCACATAGATGATTGTCCGGCTCGCTGAAAAAGTCGCCAGCATCTTCTCTCTCCTTCAATTCCAAAAGGTCTTGGAACGTCAGATTGTCCCCGTTCTCTTTTAACACGAGGTTTCGACCGATCAAGGCGAAGCAGTTTTTTTCGGGATCCTTGGGGAAAGTTATCATTGCCATATCGTTTCTACTCTTTAATTGGATGGATAGTTGAAAAGCGGAAACCCTGCAATTCGGTGAATTACAGGGTTTCCGCTTGCTTTTATTAGACTTTTGTGGAGCTGGAGGGAATCGAACCCTCGTCCAAACGAGGAACTAATATGCTTTCTACATGCTTATCTTCGCTTAAATTTTCGTGCCATGGCAAGACCGAAGCCACCAACCATAACCTTATCCTCTAAAATTTCATCAAAGCATCGAGGCCTACTTTGACTATCCCCGATTTATCTGCTCCTCCGTATCGGATCGCTTCAGGGCGTTAGCATCCGGGAGAAGTCTCGTCCCAGCACCTTGTGCCGGGATTAAGCCAATCTACTATGATTCGATTAGGCAGCAAGAGCGTAGTTATTCTCGCCAGTTAAATTTTTGGTCTCCAGATTATAGTGCTAGCCACCAGCGCACTGCATGCTTACATACCACTTCTACCCGCTGTCAAATCCAGTCAACCCCATTTCTGTCGGTAACTTTTAGCGTCTAAAAGCCTACAAAAATAGATATTTATTCCTTCTCGACAAATCAAATCTTGTTAAATTTTCTTAGCAGGTTGAAAGCCCTCTTTTTCTCTTGATACTTTGTCGGAAAGTGCGTACATTTGCTAAATTTTACATTTTAGATAAATAAAGACGCTATATGGCTATATTGATTAACGAAGTATCAAGGACTTTCGGGGAGTACCTTTTGATCCCCGGCCTGACAACAAAGCAGTGTACACCGAACAACGTGGATTTGAGGACTCCGTTGGTGAAATTCAAGGTGGGTGAGTCTTCTTCCATTAATTTGAATATACCTTTTGTCTCTGCCATCATGCAGGCAGTCTCAGATTCGGGTTTGGCGATCGAACTTGCGCGCAATGGCGGACTTTCTTTTATCTTCGGTTCCCAACCAATCGAGTCGCAGGCTGAAATGGTGAGAAAAGTGAAGAAGTTCAAGGCTGGATTTGTTGTGAGCGACACGAATGTGACCCCAGGCACCTCTCTTAACGATTTGATCGAGTTGGTTCAAAAGACGGGTCATTCTACGGTCGGCGTGACTGCGGACGGAACGCCTAACGGTCGTTTGTTGGGCTTGATCACGAGCCGTGACTACCGCAGCGACAAGGAGGATCTTTCTCGTCCGGTAAAGGATTTCATGACTCCATTCTCTAAGTTGACGGTCGGCAAATTGGGCATCACGCTTTCTGACGCGAATAAAATCATTTGGGACAACAAGTTGAATACGCTCCCAATCATCGATGAAAACGAGAATTTGGTTTACTTCGTTTTCCGTAAGGATCACGAGAGCCACCACGATAATCCATTCGAACTTTCGGATTCCAATAAGAAATTGTTGGTCGGCGCAGGTATCAATAGCCGTGACTATATGGACCGTGTCCCTGCCTTGGTTGAGGCTGGTGCGGATGTCCTCTGTATCGACTCTTCCGACGGTTTCTCAGAGTGGCAGTTGGAGACTTTGAAGTGGATTAAGGAGAAGTATGGTGAGAATGTCAAGGTGGGTGCCGGAAATGTCGTAGACAAGGAAGGTTTCGACTATTTGGCTGATGCGGGTGCCGACTTCGTAAAGGTGGGTATCGGTGGAGGTTCCATCTGTATCACGCGTGAGCAGAAGGGTATCGGTCGTGGCCAAGCTACTGCCATCATGGATGTTGCCCGTGCTCGTGACGAGTATGCGAAGAAGCATGGCGTATACATTCCAATCTGTAGTGATGGTGGTTTGGTTCAGGATTACCACATGGTGCTTGCTTTGGCGATGGGTGCTGACTTCTTGATGATGGGTCGTTACTTCGCTCGTTTTGACGAGTCTCCTACAAAGAAGTTGACAATCGGTAACCGTATTGTGAAGGAGTACTGGGGCGAAGGTTCCAACCGTGCTAAGAACTGGCAACGTTACGACATGGGCGGCAAGGCTGGCATGAAGTTCGAGGAAGGTGTCGATAGCTACGTACCATACGCAGGTAAGATGAAGGACAACTTGGATTTGACCTTGGGTAAGATCAGGGCTACGATGTGTAGCTGTGGTTCTATCACGATTCCTGATTTGCAACGTGATGCGAAGATTACATTGGTTTCTTCTACTTCTATCATCGAGGGCGGTGCACACGATGTCATTTTGAAGGAGCAAAACTGATTGAATGGAGATTGAAAGGTAAAAATCAATAGTTTTGATATAGAAAAGGGAAGTGTCGATAAGACATTTCCCTTTTTATTTTTGGATAGAAAAACGCAAGTTCGCTGAGGATCTCTCTTTGAGAGGTGGACGAACCCTCTATTGCCCGCACTTCCGTGAGGGTGGGGCGTTTCCCGATTTACAACAGCTTGCTTACCAACCCCAAGAGTTTTAGGGTGATCTGGTTGCCTATATTGTTACAAACTGATCGAATCATGTTTGCGGGCACGAACTGTTGTTTGAGGTTCGAATATTGTAATTTGATTGTTTTCTTTTGAAAATCAATCTTTTGATCTGTCTGGTCGATGGCAGACCGAAGGTCATCGAGGTTTTTTATCTCCGCTATTTTCATATTTTGTCCTCCGTTTTGTTCCTAAATAGAATGTTGATGAATATTCTCACGATGGGACTCTCCACCCATTTCTTTCGGAAATGGAAGAATAGAAATAGGGTCAAAACAAAGAGTGCCGCGATGAGGAAGAATCCTGTCCCCGGTACGTCGAATATCCTGTCTAAGAAGAAGGCTGCCCCCATGGCCAAGAAGAAGAGGATGGTGCCGATGAAGAAGAAGGAGACTGCGAAGAGGATTCCCTTGACAAACACTTCGGAACAAATTTCGGCGATGATGAGCTTGGTGCGTCGTATCTCCAACGAAGAGAGTTCCTTCACTTCGTCGTTGCCGTTTTCTAAAATCTCTTTTATTTCGTCTAACATGCTTTTGATCTCCTATTCGTTTGATTCGGGTTCGCTTGTCCCTCTCTCTATTTTGGAGAGAAGTTCGTCACGGAGTTTGTCTACTGCCTTTTTTGCTTTTTCCCGTGTCTCTTTGCCTTTCTCTGTCTTCAAGAAATGAGCGCCGGCCAGTGCTAATGCAGCACCCACCAAAATGCCTCCGAAAAAACCGTTTTTCCCCATAATCGTAAAGTTTGCGGCAGATTGCTTGAATCCGCCAAGGTGATTGTATCCGTGAATTTAGATCTCCAGGATTGCCTCTTCCGTTAAGAAGTGCTCTTCGGAATCCTTACTGCGAATATACGAAAAATAACTGGAGATATGAAACAGATAAAAAATAAGGGAAACACCCTTGGATGCTTCCCTTATCTGATGTGAAAAGATTGAATCTTTTTATGTTTGGACTAACTCATCGAAACCTTTCGGTTATTTAGTATAGTCTGTGTCACCTTTTGGCTCAGAGTTTAGGTTGAGGTTCTCTGTGAATTTGTTGATTTCAGTCTCCACCTCGTTGCGGAACCTGTCAAATCCCTCTTTTACCTTCTTGCAAGTCTCCTTGCCCTTCTCTGATTTCAAGAAATAATTACCTGCCCATGCCAAAGCGGCACCGACCAATACTCCTTCAATGAATCCGTTTTTTCCCATATCGGTAACGTTTTGTGGAAGGAGGATGTTTCCAACGTCCTTCCTTGGTTAGTATTAAATTGAAAGGAATCTCTCTTTGTTCCCTTTCCTGTATGCGAAGTTAGGAAATAGGTGGAAATATTGTCTTAACGTATTGTTAATCTTTGAGTCGCAATCGTTAAAAAAAGTAGAGGAGGTCGGGTTGCCCCTCTCTTCTTTGCAACGACAATCTTGCCTGTTGTCTATGGTCGGGCAGATTTGGAACAGGGTATTTGCTCGGGATTTTCATTTGGTTTTTCTCTGTTCAAAATACAAAATAATATGTTATATTTGCGAAAGAAGATTTAAACGACCGAAATGAGCAAGTACGAAATACCATTTTTAACAGCGTGTATCCATGCATTTGGACAACGATTTGCTATGACACGGCAAGAGGCATTCTGCTATTTGCACAAGTACAAGGGACTATCATTTCTAATTGAGTTCTATGATGTGGAACATTTGCAATCGATGGACGAGACGATAGACGACCTACTCATTATCTGTCAAAAAAATGGAGGAACACTAGCATGAGGCTCTATCACGGGACCAATCAAGACATCGGGACAATAGACCTTTTAAAGGGTTTGAATCATAAAGACTTTGGAAAAGGATTCTATTTAACACCCGATAAAGCAACGGCTATCCGAATGGCACAAAAGAGATCGCGTTTGTTTGGAGGGGCAGCTACATTGATAAGTTACGAACTGGACGAAAATGTGTTTCATTCAGACTTAAATGTAAAAATCTTCCCAAAAGAAGCATGCGTGGAGTGGTTTTTGTTTGTGGATGCTAATCGAGATAAGAAAAACAAAAAAACTATACACAATTATGATATTGTTGTGGGACCTATTGCCGACGATGGTGTTGTATTGCAACTAACGAACTACCACGAAGGAATCTATTCGCCGGAGCAAGCTGCTATGTTGCTTCAAGATAAATATCTCGACCAACAATACTACTTTGGAACGGAGCAAGCATTACGTTTCCTTCATAAAATAAACGTAGAAACCTTATGAAACAGCCATCCCATCACCAAATAGCAACATATCTGATTGACTATGCTTTAAGCGAGTTGGTAAAATACGTCATGGAGGATACGGGTTGTTCCATTGAGGAGGCTATGGAACATGTATATAACTCACCCCTAATGTCAGCCTTGCAGGACGAGGAAGGGGAATTGTACGTTCAAAGTCCCGCATATCTTTATGAGCTAATGAATGATTATCTCAGAAAATAGTTCGATGACCCTTGGGGGTAATAAATTTAATAACATGTTCCCCTTTTTTTCTTCTTTTGGGCTTGATTCTCTTCTGTCTCTTCCTGTGACTTTGAAACTATTTCAATGGCTTCTGTTGTTTGCTTTTTATTATGTTTCTTCAAAATGAAATTGCCGTGGGGTATTTGCCTCTAAATTTCCGTTATTCGACTAATTTTCATAAATTCGCACGAAATAATACAGAATAGAATATGAAGTCGGTAAAAATCATATTGAAGCCCAAGAAGGAGGAGTCGTTGTTGCGTTTCCATCCATGGGTTTTCTCCGGAGCCATCCAAAAGGTGGTAGGGCAGCCCAACGAGGGCGATGTGGTGGATGTGTACACCTGTCGTGACGAATATTGTGCCACGGGACATTATCAGATCGGATCCATAGCGGTCCGCGTCTTCTCGTTCGAAAAGATAGAACCCACTTACGAATTTTGGCGAGACAAGATCGCTTCGGCGTTTGCTATGCGGAAGGCCTTGGGGCTTGTCGGCAAGGAGGCGAATAACACCTACCGTTTGGTTCATGGTGAGGGTGATTCGTTGCCGGGACTGATTGTGGACATCTATGACCACACGGCGGTCTTGCAGGCTCATTCCGTGGGCATGCACGCCATTCGTATGGATTTGGCGAAGGCTGTTGTCGAGGTGATGGAAGGCCAGGTGACGGATGTCTTCTATAAGTCGGAGGCAACTCTGCCGTTCAAGTCGAATGTGGAGGCGGAAGATGGTTATTTGATCGGTAAGAACCATGACGAGTGTGTGGCCATGGAAAATGGCTTGCTCTTTCATGTGGATTGGCTGAAGGGACAAAAGACGGGCTTCTTTGTCGACCAGCGGGAGAACCGTTCCCTTTTGGAGCGGTACTCTAAGGGGCGCTCTGTCTTGAATATGTTTTGCTATACGGGAGGCTTCTCCTTCTATGCGATGCGTGGTGGCGCCAAGTTGGTCCATTCGGTCGATAGTTCGGCCAAGGCCATCGAGTTGACCCGCCAGAATGTGGAGCTCAACTTCCCGAACGACCCTCGCCACGAGGCCTATGCCTTGGATGCGTTCAAATATTTGGACGATATGGAGGAGGGCAAGTACGATTTGATTATTTTGGACCCACCCGCTTTTGCCAAGCACCGTGATGTCTTGCGTAATGCTTTGCAGGGATATAAGAAATTGAATGCTAAGGCTTTCGAAAAGATTCGTCCGGGAGGCATCCTCTTTACCTTCTCTTGCTCGCAGGCGGTGAACAAGGAGCAGTTCCGTTTGGCCGTCTTCAGTGCGGCCGCCATGTCGGGTCGAAACGTCCGCATCCTGCATCAGTTGACGCAGCCGGCTGACCACCCTGTGAATATATACCATCCGGAAGGGGAGTATTTGAAGGGATTGGTGCTCTATGTCGAATAGATGGCCTTGGTGCACGGCTGCACCATATAAATTCATAATTCAAAATTCATAACTAACCCATGTATACGAGTTTATTTTTTGTCATAATTGCCATTTTGGTCTTGGATTTTGCCTTGGAAACCATCTTGGACTACCTGAATGGTAAGAATGCGAGTGTGACCTTGCCCGATGAGGTGAAAGATCTCTATGATGCGGAGAAGTACAAGAAGCAGCAGGAGTATTTTGTGGCAAACGAGAAGTTTGGCTTGGTGACGGGCCTCTTCGGTTTTGTCGTGATGATGTTGATGTTCTTTTTGTTCGGATTTGCCTTTGTCGATAATTTGGCGCGTTCGTGGGTGGAGGGCTCCATCTTGGTTGCGCTTGTCTTTTTCGGAATCCTCTATTATGCCAACGAAATTATCTCTATGCCGTTTAGCCTCTATAAGACTTTTGTGATTGAGGAGAAGTTCGGCTTCAACAAGATGACGAAGGGGCTTTTTGCGATGGATACGTTGAAAGGTTGGTTGATGACGGCAATTTTGGGCGGTGGATTGCTCTCCCTCTTGATTTTGATTTACGAGTGGGCGGGCGACTCTTTCTGGATTTTAGGCTGGGCTTTGGTGGCCTTCATATCCATTTTCATGATGATGTTCTATTCCAACTTGATTGTGCCGCTTTTCAACAAGCAGACTCCGTTGGAGGAGGGCGAACTGCGTACGGCGATAGAGGCGTTTTGTCAGAAGGTCGGTTACAGGCTCTCCAATCTCTATGTGATAGACGGTTCGAAGCGTACGACGAAGGCCAACGCCTATTTTACGGGCTTGGGTACCAAGAAGCGTATCGTGCTTTATGACACGTTGATGTCGACGCTCACCACCGAGGAGATTGTGGCGGTCTTGGCGCATGAAATCGGCCATTACAAGAGGAAGCATACGAAGAAGATGTTGATGATTTCGCTTCTCAACACAGCCGTCATTTTCTATCTCTTGTCCTTGGTTTTGGGTGCTTATTCGCAGCCTTTTGCCGAGGCGTTGGGTTCGGATAATCATTCCTTCCATTTGAGCTTGATTGTCTTTGGCATTTTATATACGCCGATTTCTACGTTGTTGAGCGTTGGTATAAATGTCTTTTCCCGCAAGAACGAGTATGAGGCCGACAATTTTGCGAAGGAGCAGGGCTTGGCGGAACCGCTGATAAGTGCGTTGCGCAAACTCTCTGAGTCGACGTTGAGTAACCTTACGCCACATCCGGCTTATGTCTTCTTTCATTATTCCCATCCGACGTTGTTGCAACGTATCCGTAATTTGAAGAAGTCATGAAAAAGAATTTGTTTAAGTCACTACTCTCTTTCGTGGTTTGTCTCGCCCCTCTCTTCTCGTTTGTCGGATGTGATTCCGAGGACGACGAAGGGGGAGACTATCGGGTGGAAATTGGTGTGGTGGATAAGTCGGTCTATGAGACTGCCTATAATCGATTGCTGGAGATGGGCTGGGAGTCGCAGGATATGGGTTCTCTGACCTCTGCTGGCGTTAAGAGCGTAAGGGATTATTTGTACGAACACACGGACAAGAAAGGCAATGATTATATCCAAGAGGAGTTGAGTGAGGAGGGTGTACGAAGCTTGTTCGAACCACAGGGCGTTTCGGAAGAGGAGGCTGATTCGTTGGTCGATAGGGAACTCTCTCGGATGAATGAGTTAGGCAATTACTTGGCATTTTTCAAGTCTGCCACATCTCCCGAATCGAAGGTTTGGGTCTATTTTGAAAAGTAGGCTGTGTGTGGAAATAAGAATTACGGGATTCTGTTTGCTCTGAAAATCGGTAAATGGTCGAAATCCGTGGATTGGCTTCGCACAGGGGAAATGCCCCAGTTTGTGTTATGCCGCCCATTCTGGGCTGATAGGAAAACTATCAACGATACAGAAACGTTTGATGAAATTCCCATGCTTCATGATTGAAAAAATCCTCCGAGTGGGTGATTTTATCGGATTTAGTATCTAACTTAGTAAAGTCTGTCAAAAATTGCTTTTCGTTTGCAACACTAATAAGTAATTTTTTGTGATAGGGAAGAGTCTGTGCGGCATTTTGCTCCGACTTTGATAAATATTTTGTTTCATGTGTTGCGGAATAAAGAAATAATTAAAATGGAAATCGAAGAACAAAGAAGTGGCTCTATTTGGTACATGCTATTAGGTGTAGTTGCGGGTGTCGCTATTGGTTGGCTTGGCGCTACAAGTTACAGCTTGAATGATTCTGATTCTCTGCCGGCAGAAGAACAATTGGTTGAATCTTCAGAAAATGCTGTTCCTAAGGTGGTTGTTAATGAGGGAGAAAAAGCTAAGGTAAGAAGAGTTATTGTTGATGCAGAAAAGAATGTGGTTGTGAAAGGGGAGACTTATTCAGCCGACATCATTGTGGCTGATGTTGATACAACCCTTCAGTATACCTCTTTGCTGGGCGGTAAAGAAGTTGAGAACAATAAAATCAAATTTATTAGTTGCGCTGTAGGAGAGTATACGTATAAAGGTATTGTTCGGATCCCTGAAGCAGATGGATCCGTTTTAGATTATCCGTTTTCAAAGGAATATAAAGTGATAGAACCTAGGGCCTGTCTTGCCTCTCCCTACCTTTTGAAGGGGAAAGAGAATCCCGTAATGTTGTCAGCCTTTGGAATTCCGTATAGTGACATTTCTATCTCAGTGACGAATGCACAGTCTAAAAAGACGAGTACCGGTTATCTTCTGAAACCTGATCCGGGAGCGAAAACCTGCGTGGTTATTATATCTGCAAACCTATCTGGGCGGAAAGCAGTAATTGCAAAACAGACGTTTCAGGTGGTTGAATAACTTCGGAAATCGTTTGATTTTAATTCTGCACGTCGTTGGGAGATTTTTGAGGGCTGAGAGGCGTTTCTCTCCCTAGGCTGAGCACCTTCGTATCCTGCTTGGAATCGGCGTTTTCGCTTTCAGACGGGGTGTTTTTAGGGTGCCGATACCTAGCTTGGAACGCTTCAGGGAGATTCTATGTTTCGACTTTTATGTTGTAAAAATATGTTATTTAACATTCTTTTAGGCAAAAAAGTGCCGTATAAGTTGCACAATATGCGAAAGAGTGCTACATTTGCAATGTGTTTTTCATGGTATTAGATTTAAGGTTAGGAAGAGTGGAAGTCGGGAGACTTCCTTCTTTGTTTTTAGGGGGTAGGGTTTAGAAATGTTATTTTGTTAATTTATTGAAATATAATCACTTGTGTTATTTGAAATATTCGATGAGGTAGAATGTGTTTTCATTTATTTGGATTAGGTTTCCTTTGCTGTCGTAATTACAAAATAGATTTTCTTCTCACGTCTCCTTTGACCTCGGGAAAATAACTCTAAGCATAGAGGAAGATAGCATTAGCGTTAGGCTAATGTCGCCAATCTGAAAAGAGTTTTGAAGAATTTCATATCGTTTGAGTTTTATTCATCGTAATATTCGTAGTAGTAGAGGGTTGTACAAGAGGCTGAGTCGCTCTCGTCGTTGAAGACCTCTTCTTTGGTTACGTTGTCTTCCTCGTCATATTCATATCTTATTCTCTCTTGCTTGTTTTCATTGGCTTGAAAATCAGTTGTTTCTATTGGATTGTTCCGTTCGTCGTATTTCCAGCTTCGTTTAGATACCAACGTGCCATTCTTGTCGAAAACTTTTTCCTCGATGGGGTAGTGGTTGGTGTTGTAGGTATAGCTGTTTTTTTGGAACAATGAATCGTTTTCGTAGCTGGTCAGTTCTGTCAAGTTACCGGCTTCATCGTATGAGTATGCGTAGCAGCTTTTGTGCTTCTCAGGCTTTTCTTCGAATATCTCTTCTGAAAGGAGACGGCCCTGCTCGTCGTACTGCCCGATCTCTTTCCTGAAAAGGGTATTCCCGTTCTCGTATTCTAAAATTTCGGTTTGGTTGCTTTGCTTCCTCTCTTTCCATTTTATGGTATAGCCGGAGCAGAGTTCGGACTTCTTTGTTTTCTTCCCGTCCGGACGCTTCTCTTGGCATGCGATGGAGTCGTTGTAGTCGTAGTGGGTATATTTGGAGATTTCCCCGTTCTTGTTGTATTTGAAAACCTCTTTGGATACGATGGAGTCGTTGGTTGCACTGATTTTTTCTAGGATGCGCCCCTCCTTGTTGTAGCGATAGAAGTTGCTCATTGTGAGCGTTTTCGTTTCAAATATGCCGTTGTAGAGTTCTTCGATAGTTATGCGCATACGTTCAGTCTCGTTGTTTCGGCTGTCGTACTTATAGAGCCAAACGGTTCCGTCGTTTGTTGATTTCTTGATTAAATTCTGAGCCTTGTCGTAGGTCGCAATGCTGACAAGAATGGTGTCGCTATCCTTTACGGCATATTCGTCGATACTCTTTATGTTCCCGAAGAATTCTCTCTTTTCTTCGGAACCGAGACACGATGCTTGTGCTTGAGCGTATAGCATTAGGCTTAAGAAAAGGGGGACCAGCCTAAAAAGTAGTTCGGAATAGTTCATTGCTTTCATGTTTTCTTTTGCACAAAAATAGGAAAATATCTGAAGAGTGAAGCCGATGCGGTTAGTCAATTTTTTGAATCAGGAATCTGTAGGCTTTTGGTTGGAAGCCAACCTTAATATAGTCGATACGAAGGCTTCCAGCCTTTCCCCTCGTCTCAGTCACCCACTGACAGCACCTATCGGTGCAATCGTTTACTACAAGGAAAGGCTTCCAGCCTATGAGGAAAGGAGTCTCACACATCGAAGACTCTCCGTTTGGGGATTAAATTTAAAAGATACCAAGGTCCTTAAATGACAGAATCTTGTTTTGAAACTCAGAAAAGAGAGATTTGTTTGGCGAATGGAGTCGAGTTTTGGATCTTTTTCGGGGAACTTTGGGTGGCAGGAATGACCCATTTTTCACGTTTTTTCTCTCTTCCCTCGCTTTTTTTACCTCGTTTTAGGGTGCCGATAGGGGCTAAAAGGGGAGTCTGGGGCAAGAAATGGGGTCTTTTGGGGGTGCGAAGCGAAGAAAGTGGTTTTGTAAATTTCTGATATATAGAGATATGTTTTGGACAGTATGATTTTTTCGAAAAAAGTGGCTCAAATGCTTGCCATGAATAGGAAAATAACTACCTTTGTGCCCGGGTAAGTCCTACACGACCAGCTCCCTTTGAATCCCCCAGGGCTTGACCGCAGCAAGGGTATTAGGTTGTAGCGGTGCGATGTAGTAAGCTTACCCACCTGCCTCTTTAGCTCAGTTGGCCAGAGCACGTGATTTGTAATCTCGGGGTCGTTGGTTCGAATCCGACAAGAGGCTC
>JAFZKQ010000042.1 GCA_017553575.1 Paludibacteraceae bacterium | reverse complement strand
TGTGCCCGAGCGTGCCGTTGCGGGCCTGACGGGTTGGATTGACTGTTTTGAGAGGGCGCGGCTGGCTGGCACTGTCTTTGCTGGCGGCGTGAACGAAATGGGCGAAATCGAAGGCCACAAGGCACTTGGCGAGGCGTATGAAATGGGCAAGTCGATTGGGGAATAATTGTTTGAAATTCTGTAAATTTGCAAAAAACAAAAAAAAATGAAAGAGATACATTTCGATACCGTCCAACAGTTCAACGACTTTTATGGGTTTGAAACCCTGCACCCGTTGGTGAGCGTGGTGCGTTTCGACAAAGAATTCACGCTCGATGAATGTATGGTTCACTATGGCGTGTATGCCCTGTTTTTGAAAGAAAACAAAGGCTGCAAACTCTCGTACGGTCGCACCCAATACGACTTCGACGAGATGACCGTCACTTCGTTCGCCCCTGGGCAACAGGTTCATGTGGAGCCAAGCCCCGACGTGGTTTTCCCAAAGTGGACGGCGTTGGTCTTTCACCCTGATTTTTTGGCACGTACGCAGTTGGGGCGGCAGATGTCACGCTACGAGTTTTTCTCTTATTCGAGCAACGAGGCGCTGCACCTCTCTGTAGGCGAGATCGAGATTTTCCGCAGCGTTTTGGCAATGATTCAGCAAGAGTTGCAACATGCTATCGACAAGCACACACGCGAACTAATTGTCTCAAACATCGAGTTGCTATTGAACTATTGCTTACGGTTTTATGACCGTCAGTTTATCACCCGTGAGGAGATCAACCATGCGACAGTGCAGCGTTTCGAGTCGCTTTTGGACGATTATTTGACCCAAAAGGCCGAAACCGACGGTATTCCAACAGTGGCTTACTTTGCCGAGCAATGCAACCTTTCAGCTGGCTATTTCGGCGAGTTGGTGAAGGTGGAGACAGGTCGCACCGCGCAGGATTTCATTGCCGATCGGATTGTCCGTCGAGCAAAGGAATTGCTTAATAGTCAGACGTTAAGCATTGCACAAGTGGCCGACCGATTAGGCTTCGGTTATCCACAGCATTTTGTGAGATTCTTCAAGCGAAAGACGGGCATGACGCCAACCGAGTATCGTGCCGCTTAGTCTGAATTATTAAGACTTTATTCAATCAATCTTAATCAATGGATAGGATTCTCTCTTATCCATTGGTTCCCGTTGCCTAAAATCAATTTTGTTATTTACTTGGAGTTTATCTTTCTATCAAAGGATGCTGAGAACATGAATCCTTAATGGGTAAATGTGTGAATGGAAGGATGTTTACCTTAAAATTGGTATATTTGTACATAAATCACCCAATCACTAAGGAATATGAACATCCAACTTCGTAAATGGACGATGTCCGATAAGGGTAGTCTAACGACATTGTGCAATGCTGTTGATAGGCAATATCTCTCAGATCGTTTGCCTTCTCCCTACACCGATTCTGATGCGGAATGGTGGCTGAACATGGTGAAGGAAGCAGAGGGCAAGACCGGTCTGTTCCGTGCTGTGGTGGTGGACAATCTGGTGGTGGGCAGCATTTCGGTGGAACGGAAAGAGGATGTCTACCGCATAGATGGTGAGTTGGGCTATATGTTGCTGACGGACCATTGGTCGCAAGGCATCATGACGCAGGCGGTTGCGCAAATCAGTCGCATGGCCTTCAACCTCCTTGACCTACAACGGATTACCGCACATGTCTTTCTTTCCAACATCGCCTCAGCGAGGGTGCTGGAAAAGAATGGCTATGAAAAAGAGGCTACAATACGCAAGGGTGCCATCAAGAATGGGAAAATCCATACGATTGTGCAGTATGGGTTGGTGAAAGAGGATGCTTGTTAGTATATTCGATCTCTATTGTTTTGTTGCTTCTATAAGATAATACTCTCCGAATCATCCTTATGCTTTAGCCTGTTCTTTTGAACGACCTCTTTTGAGGTATTCGCATAGCAGTAGATGCAGAAGTGGCTGCAGGTGTTGTACATGCCGATGTCTTTGCTCATCATGCAACCGCAAAGTTTGCGTTGGCCTTTGTCTTTCATCTTTTCGGGGGTGAGGGCAGGGCGACTGAAATCCATTCCGAATAGGGAATCCTTTTCGGGAAGTTCCCCGTAGTTTAGGTAGTAAAGCAACTCCTTGTCGTCAGACCAAAGTCGTTTCATCAGTTCGCCGTCGACGCAACGGTTATGGGCGATGCCGTATCGATCCAAGTCTAGCGCTTCCCCACAGGTGGCAAGTTCGAGGTTCCACCCCTCTTGGGCCCAACGGTCGCGGCACTTGGCGAGTCCATCGGCTATTTCGTTCATCTGCGCTTGGGTGAATTCTGCTTGCTCGATGGTGGCTTTGGCGAATTGGTCGCTCTCCTTCACGAGATTGGCCTGCACCTTGCGGTAGCTGTTGATGTCGATGAAGCTGAAGACGAGTTTGTCTGTCAATCCCTTGAGCTTGTTGCCTAGGTTCCAGACCTTTACCAGTAGGTCGCGGGGCGAGAGTTGTGGGGTGACGATCAACGGGTCGAATCGCCAGATGACACGCTCTTTCCCAATCTGTTCGGATAGTTCACGGAAGGTCTCTATGCGTTGCTCCACCTTGGGAACGTTGGGCTCGAACCCTTCGTGGTCGTAGTCGTTGAAGGTGAATTGAAAGTAGTAGTGGATGCCCCGCTCGTCCAATTCGTGTAGCAGGGGAAGCATCGGACGCGGATTTTTGGTCCAGAAAATCACCACTTTGCAGTTTTGGAACGACACATAGGTTGGCTTCTGGTTGAAAGGATTGTACCACACGCAATAGCCTTCTCGTAAGCGGTTGATGAACCACTTCGCATAGAAAGCAGGAATGTCCGTCGATCGACTGGCGGAGATGATGACGGGTGCGCTGGCTGGAACCGTAGCGCCTTCGTGGTTGGTGATATAAGTTGTGGTGTGCATGATTCTCTTGGAAATTGGCCTTATGACGGATGGACCGCTGTTGGCGTTTGCTTCTGCAAATGTATCATTTCTCTCTGATAATGCCAATTCTATCTTTCTCAATACGATCCATTGGCGGGGAAATCTGCGGATTCTATGGACAAATCGTGTCGCTAGAAATTGTGGGTGAGTTAGGGTTTCTTTTTCCATGAAAAAAGACGATCGCAAAATCTGCAACCGTCTTTCTGTTTGAGCGGTAAACGGGACTCGAACCCGCGACCCCCAGCTTGGGAAGCTAGTGCTCTACCAACTGAGCTATTGCCGCATTGCGCATTTTTTTCTAATGCTTGGCAAAAATAGAAAATAGTATTCAAAAAAACGAATTTTCAGTACAATATTTTTTGAATTCCCAATCGCCTTGAAATCGGGTGGTTGGGCTGCAGAATGAAGGCTTTTCTTGGGTGGTGGATTTTATTTCTCCTCTTCTCGTTCCCGATCTCTTTGCGCCTTGGAATAGATGCATCCGCAGTAGTCTTGCCGGTACATTCCATACTCTCTGGAGAGCTCGATGGAGCGGAGGTAGCCGTTCTTCTTTTTGAAGTCGGATGGCAAGTAGTGGAGTTGGTATTTCTGGGCTATCTCTTCCCCGATTTCGTTTAGTTTCTGGGCATTTTTTAGCGGACTGATGGAGAGTGTGGTGCAGAAAAAGTCGAACCCTAGTTTTTTTGCGCAAAGTGCGCTCTCTTCTAAGCGAAGTCGATAGCAGTCGAAACATCTCTCACCCCCTTCGCGCATCTGTTCCCGTCCTTTTGCCAGGGCGTAGAAGCGTTGGGTGTCGTAGTCTCCCGCCATGAATTTTACCTCGTTGATGGTGGGCAGTTTGTGGATGAATTCCTCCTGCTCGTGAATCCTTTTGACGAACTCGGATTCCGGCCAGATGTTGGGGTTGTAGTAAAATACCGTTATTCTGAAGTATTGGGAAAGATATTCCAAAACATAGCTGCTGCATGGTGCGCAACAACTATGGAGCAGAAGAGTAGGGACCTCCCCCTTCTTTTTCAGGAGGCTGATGATCTCCTCTAATTTTTGTTGATAATTTATTTTGTTTGCCACTTTCCCCAAGCCTTGATGTGAGTATGACGTTGCGTGCCGTAGGAAGAGCCGAAAATGGCACCGCCTTGGAATTCTCGCACGTCCCTGATTTTTTTCTGCAAAGATAGGGTATGTTTTGTTCGCAAATTCTTTTGGTTTGAAAATAATGCCTAATTTTGTTAGAGACTGTTGTAAAAGATCGATATGAACAACGAAGAAGAAATGGAGATGGCTGAATCGTCGAGGGTCGATAGACTCTGCTGGCGATGTTTTATAGGCTTGGCAATTGTCTATATACTTGCCTATGCCTTCCTTGCTTTTTGGATTAGTAAAGAGGCTGTTTATTCCTTCTTTTTCTGTTTGGGCACGGTCCTTTTCTGGCTGTGGGATCAGTCTTTCGAACCGTTACTTGTGCGTATGGGGATCAATAAAGCGGAGACTCGTCGTGCTGCCGCTACCTCGTTCATTCCCAATGTCATTCTGAAGGGTTGTTATGCCTTGCCAGTTCTCTTTTTCGTTTTCTTGCCAGAGGAGGGAAATCCTATTATCCCTTCGATAATTCTCTTTTTTGTTGTGGCCATGCTCTTTCTGCTTCCCGATGCCTATCGGGTTTCAAAGCGGTCGTTCTATTTCCCGTCCGATCGGGAGGTGGAGCGTGGATGGCAGAAGAATGCCCATACAGTTCCTTCGTCTAACAAAAATGTCCTCTTTTTGAAGTCGGCTTGGGGCGTCTGTCGTTTGCGTGACATTGAGGCGAATCTGTCGGAGTATGCGAAGGGAACGGATGTGGACGATTATTATGAGGTGCGTGCCTACGAGTTGGATGTAGATCGGATGGCGTTGGAAGCCCCAACCCCTAAGATGATCTATTTCCTTTTGGAGAAGGTGGTCGATTTCCATTCCTACGAGGTCTGCGGTTATGTGGACAAGGGCGAGGGTGGTTTGGCTTTTTTGCGGGTGGATGAGAATTGGCATGTCTGTTTCTCCGATCTTCCGGGCGAGGTGGAGTATGAGCCTTATCCTGAGCAGTGGAGGGAGAATGCCCATCTGGCGAAGCGGTTGTTTGCCTTTGTTGAAATGTATGAACCCAACTTACTCTGACTATGTGTTTTAATTTCGTATCTTTGCAGGATTAATAGAAAAATATATGATAGAACAGGAAAAAATAGACCAGTTGCTCCGTAATATTTCCATTTCGGAACTGAACGAGATGCAGCGGTACCTTATACAGACGTACGACGAAAGTGATGATATCATCCTGCTTTCTCCCACGGGTTCAGGAAAGACGTTGGCCTTCCTTTTGCCTTTGTTGGGTTCCCTCCGCGCGGATGCTCCGGGCGTGCAGGCGTTGGTGTTGGCTCCTTCGAGGGAGTTGGCGTTGCAGATTGAGGATGTCTTCCGCTCTTTGATGTCGGGTATGCGTGTGGGCAGTTGTTATGGTGGCCATTCTCTCTATTATGAGGCGCAAATGTTGGAGAATCCTCCAGCTCTGATTGTGGGTACGCCAGGAAGGATCAAGGACCATATCGAGCGGGGTCATTTGCGGACGGAGACTATCCGCACCTTGGTGTTGGATGAGTTCGACAAATCTCTGGAGTTCGGTTTCGAAGAGGAGATGTCTTTCGTTATTTCTAAGTTGAAGTATCTGAAAAAGAAGGTGTTGCTTTCGGCGACAGAGATGGAGGTGATCCCTGAATTTACAGGCCTTCGTAGTCCTGTTGTCTTGAATTTCCTTTCGGAGAAGGATACGTTGGGCGGACTGAAGGTCCGGAAGGTGCTCTCGCCTTCAAAGGATAAGTTGCAGACGTTGCTTTCGCTGGTGTGCCATGTGGGAAACGAACCTACGATGGTCTTCTGTAACTATCGTGAATCTGTGGATCGTGTCTGTTCCTTCCTTCGCACGTCGGGGTTGGAGTGCAAAGCCTTCCATGGAGGCATGGAGCAGCAGGATCGGGAGAAGGCGCTCTGTTCTTTCCGTAACGGAAGTTGTTACCTGTTGGTCTCCACTGATTTGGCAGCCAGAGGATTGGATATACCGGAGGTGAAGAATGTGGTGCATTACCATTTGCCTTTGAATGAAGAGGCCTATACCCATCGTAACGGGCGTACGGCGCGTATGTATGCTGAGGGATTCTCTTTCATCATCCTGCATCCGGAGGAGACGCTTCCCGACTATCTGGAGTCTGTGACGGAGGAAGAGGTGCTTCCTGCCGAGAATACGTTGCCTCCGTTGCCGTCATGGGTAACCATCTACATAGGAAAGGGAAAGAAGGACAAGTTGAGCAAGGGCGACATTGCCGGATTCTTGATGCAGAAAGGTAAACTTGCCAAGGATGATTTGGGGAAAATCGAGTTGAAAGACCATTTCGCATTTGCGGCGGTAAAGAGGGCTAAATATGCCAATATGTTGAAATTGGTTGCGAACGAGAAGATAAAAGGCATGAAGACGTTGTTCGAATTAGCTAAGTGATTCTCTTGCGAAAACAAAGGTTTTATAGAAATCTTTGTTTGTTTCCTCGAAATTTTATGTAGAAATGGGCAAATTGTTTAAATTTGCCATTGGAAAGACGGCTTAGTCTCTTTCCTCCTTCTAAACGGGGCGAATAGGTTCGACTCGTACTTACATGAAAGAAAATATAAAAGATATATGAAAATTATTGGAACAGGCGTCGGTCTACCTCGGTTGAGGGTTACGAATGATATGATTGCCAAGTATGTGGATACGAGTGACGAGTGGGT
Source organism: Paludibacteraceae bacterium (assembly GCA_017553575.1). Classification (GTDB taxonomy): domain Bacteria; phylum Bacteroidota; class Bacteroidia; order Bacteroidales; family Paludibacteraceae; genus RGIG10190. Next base: position 43,286 of record JAFZKQ010000042.1, on the reverse strand, counting down.
CTCTTCTCGTACAGGCATCAGGGAAAGAAGGATTATATCAGACGAGACGCTTATTGATCTAGGAACTCAGGCTGCCAAGGAGGCTTTGGCAAAGGCTTCGGTTGATATTGCGGACATAGATTTGTTGATATGCTCTAATGTGGCAAACTCGTATGTCACACCTTCTTTGGGTTGTATCATTCAAGGCAAATTGGGGGCGTCGTGTCCTTGCTTTGACATAAATAATGCGTGTGCAGGTTTCTTGACGGCAATGGATATTGCGGATGGCTACATCTCTTCTGGAAAGTACAAGAACATTTTGATTGTTTGTGCGGAGGAGCCTTCCCGTATTGTGGATTGGACTTCCCGTGAGGCCTGCATCCTCTTTGGTGATGCTGCGAGTGCGGCGGTAGTTACGGTGGGTGAAGGCTTGCAGAAGATGCGTATCTCCACAAAGTCAATGCCTGATGTCCTCTATTATAAACGCAAGTTGGAGTATAATCCTTTCGTGACGAAGAACGAGGAGGGTTTCAAGCCTTTGCAGATGAATGGCCGTGAGGTTTTCAAAATGGCCGTTTCGGCTTCTGTGGCCGACATTAAGAAGGTGGTGGAAGATACGGGTTGGAAAATGGAAGATGTGGATATGTTTGTCCTCCATCAAGCTAATTTGCGTATTATAGAGTCCATCCGTCAGCATTTGGATTTGCCTGAGGAGAAGGTGCCTCATAATGTGGAGCGTTCGGGTAATACCTCTTCCGCATGTATTCCTATCCTGTTGAATGAGTTGTTGGAAGAAGGAAAGATTAAGAAGGGCGATAAGATCGTATTCAGTGCCTTTGGTGCCGGTTTCTCTACGGCGGCGGGTACGTATATTTGGGAATAAGATAATAAACGATAAATCTCGTAAGGGTGAAGGGCTTTCGCTTTTCACCCTTTCTTTTTGTCTAGGCTGCCTTTCATTGCTTGCAAAAGTTCCATAAATCCCTATATGTGAATTTCTTTCCACGGAGCAGTATGGTTGTCCTGTACACTTTGCCTGCCAAGCGGAAAAGGAGCCAGTCTGTCGCTATCAAGATGGCCAAGGATAGGACTGCCTCCATGAGACTGATGCCGTGGCAGACGCGAGCCAACATGACGATAGGCGAGGTGAACGGAATGTAGGAGCACCAAAGGGCTAAATCGCTGTTGGGATGGCAGGCTGTATAGATACCGGCGTAGATCGAGAAGAGGATGGGAATGGTGACCGGAAGGAAAAACTGCTGCGTGTCGGTCCCTGGGTTGGATAATGCCCCAATGGTGGCGAAAAGTGATGCGTAGAGCAGGTATCCTCCTAAGAAGAAAAGCAGGAAGAACGTGCTTATCGGGAGCAGTTGGCTCTTCGAAAAAGCGAGAATCTCGAGGAGGTTGTCGGAGTATGTTGCCTCCTCGGCTGCGTAATGGACTACCACGCCTGCCAAGATGGTCCAAATGGCGAATTGCGTCAGTCCTACCAAGGCGATTCCGATGATCTTTCCTGCCATGAAGTGGCTTGGACGTGTAGAGAGGAAGATGACCTCCATGATTTTATTGCTTTTCTCTTCGGTGACGCTTCGCATGACTTGGGTTCCATAGCTGAATATGAAGATATAGAGCAGGAAGGCGGCAACAATGGAAACCAAGGCGGCCGATTCTTCGTCTTCTCCACTTTCGGAGGCGGATTGGATGCCTTTCATGGTCTGGCAATGGACCTCAACTTGGCTCTCTTCCCAAGCTTGAGCAAGGGTAGGGGATTGTCTCTTTAGTTTCGCCTGTGAGGCGGCCTCTGAGAGCCGTTCGTTGATATGCTTTTTTAGGGCCTCCGATAGGGTATAGTTGGAGACGAGCATTGCCATGTTGGGACTCTCTTCTAATTGTTCGGGCAAGTAGAGCATGGCTGAAAATTCTTTGTCTGGGGGTGTCTCTTCCAGGTATTGGTCTGTGGCTTCGACAAAAATGAAGTCGCTGTTTCTTTGCAGAGCTTGGGTATAGTATCCCTCCTTGTCTCCAAATAGCAGTACGGATTCCTTTTCTCCGACGGCCTCGTCCATCAGCAGGGAAGGAATGATGGCTGCCGCGAAGAGGAATATAGGGGTGAGGAGTGTCATCAGCAGGAACGATTTCCTCCTGACTCGGTTCAAATACTCTCTCTCTATGATGATTAACAAGTCGTTCATTTTCTTCTTATTGAGGGTTGACAGCCTTTAGAAAGATTTCGTTCATGGAGGGTTTGATCTCTTCGAAAGCGGTGATGCTGAAGAGTTCCATTAATTCTTTCAGAAGGGTGTTGTTGTCTGTTGTCTTCTCTTTTTTGGTGACGATCCAGCTGCCGTCCCCTTTTGCCCTAAAATACGAAGATGGGGTCTCGTTGACTTTGATGGTCTTATTCGCAAATCCGGATAGTCGGAATTCACCGCATTTATAGCGTTCCCTCAGTTCTTCCGTAGGTCCGTTCAAGACAATGTGGGCCTGATTGATGAGGGCTACCTCGTCGCATAGTTCTTCTACGGATGTCATGTTGTGGGTGGAGAGGATGATGCCGACACCTTCTCCTTTTAGCCTAAGGATTTCGTTTTTGATGACTTCTGTGTTGATGGGGTCAAATCCGCTGAAGGGTTCGTCTAATATGAGTAGTTGAGGCGAGTGGATGACGGCGGCGATGAACTGGACTTTTTGTTGCATGCCTTTCGATAGTTCGTGGGTCTTCTTCTCTATGGTGTTGAGAATTTGGAACTTTTGGAGCCACTCTCTGACGGCTTCTTTCGCCTTGTTCCTTGTCATTCCTTTCAGTTGCGCCAAGTAGACGAGTTGTTCGCCCACCTTCATGTCGGGGTATAGGCCCCTCTCTTCGGGGAGGTATCCGATGCCTCTTCTGCTCTTTTCGTCTATGGGAACCTTATCGAGGAGAATCTCCCCGCTGTCGACTTGGGTGATGCCTGTGATGGAACGAAGAAGTGTGGTTTTGCCAGCCCCATTGGGACCTAACAGTCCGAGGATGGCGCCCTCTCGCAATTGGATGGATACGTCTATCAACGCAACCTTCCCCTTGTAACTCTTATAGATATGGCTAACTGTTAATTCCATTTCGGCGGTGTTCTTTTTGCAAAAGTAGGGAAAAAAGTGAAAAGGTGGCAGGTCTTGTCCCATCTTTGGGTGACCTATGAAATCAACAAGGGAGATGACAACGATTGCCATCTCCCTCGTAGGATATTAAAACTCTTATTTTCTTATGATTCGTGCATTGTAAACGTTGTCGCCGCTGATCACCTTTACGACGTAGATGCCCATAGGCAAGTTGCTCATGTCGATAGAGGTGGTTGCGTTAAATTCCTCACGTTTAACCAACGTGCCGGCGAAGTTGTAGACCTCAATGGAAGAGGTGGAGTTTTGATCTACTTCTATGGTCACATAGTCCTTGACAGGGTTAGGATAGATACGGCATGCGGACGAAAGAATCGTCTCGGAACCTGTCGCATTTCTCTTTCGAGCGAGGACGACTGCGCGGGCACAACCCGAACCTGCTGTCACATTCCAATTAATGATTCCAGGGAATGGGTGGTCGGAAGCCGTACCATTGTCAGCACCCGTGAAGGTGATAGGATTTCCTTGGTTGGCATACGTAGAATAGTCTGGGCCTGAAGAGAAGAAGCCTACTGACGCATTGCTTGGTTTGCAACTCAAGGAATACTCTCCAACCTCATCTATTGTGATTGGCTTCGCAAAGGTGAATTTCACATATCCAGTTGAGCTGACGTTCGTAGCATCTGAAGTGAAGGTCTTCTTCGCCCCTTTGTGCGTCAACGTAACAGTCAAAGTCTGGCTGCCAGGTGTGTAAACGCTCTCTATATAGACCGTCAGACCGGTAATCATCAAGGCTTTTTCAGCATTGAACGTGGCTGCAATCTCACCCCAATTCACGGCCTTGCCATTTGAGAAGGTCTTGTCTGTCGGACCAACTACTATAGACATGGCTCCAGCATCTTGTACGTAGAAGAATTTATCCTCCTTGATTGTTGTGGAGAAGGTTGAACCGGTATGTATAGGGGATCCTCCCTCTGGCACGTCATACCACTCATAGTCGCCTTCTGACAAGACTTTCATCTCCACTTTTCCATTTGCGTCAGAGAGTGCATCATTTATCTCAGGAAGCGAAGATTTCGCCTTTATCTTTTTCGTGATGGTTGAACAACCCAATGCGGAAATTTCACAAGAGAAATTGCCACCATTCCTTATGGTGTAAATTCCTTGGGTCTCGTTTTGCAAAGGTTCTCCGTCTTTATACCACTGATAAGAGACTGGCGCATCCATCCTCAAATCAATTTCACGAATAGCTGGATCGCAAAGCTCCACTTCCTCAGGGACTTCTATGTCAGGAATCTCTCCCAATACCTTGACTGAACCCTCTGTTGTCCAAACACCTGCGGAGTCGAGCACACATTTATATTCACCTATTGCGGTAGCCTTATAGACGGAAGAGGTGGCTCCGGAGATTTTCTCTCCGTCCTTATACCAAGTGAACGTCATAGCTCCTTTTGGCGAAATATGGGAATCCAACTCCACTTCCTTCGCACCGCAGATAGAGAGGTCGCCGTTGAACTCAGGAGAAGGATGTCCAAACTTGTTCACATTGACAGGCGACAGCTTGGAATTCAAGTAACCCAAGGCACCAACCAATCCTGCGTTGTAGTCGATACCACCTTCCGAAGAGGTGTAGGATTTCTCATTGTCGGAATAGGTGGATGGATTTAACGAACCTCCCACCAAGTAGCCCAATTGAACATATTTGTAAGATGCGTCTAACTTAGGCAGAGAGCCCTCATCATTATTATCCACACGGTAAAAATTACGGTGGTGAGGGTAAACAGGGAACTTACTGCCCAGACCCACCACGAAAGAGTAGCCACTGCTGTTCTTTCCGATGATATAGTCGACCGTTGCCAAAGAGTACGGATTGATGGAATCGTCGCCCTTCAACTTATTGTACAATCCATAGACAAATGCCTGATTGGCAGGGAAACGCAAGACGCCCCAATCTCCATACATCTTATTCAAGAAATAGCCGGACGCAGGCTTGTACATCGTACCTACATAAAACTCCAACGCATTCATGGCTTTCGCACTATATTCAGAGTCTTTGCCGAAAGAAGCAATCAGGTAGCACGCCAAATCCTCCGTATTGTTGTAGCACAAGCTGTAATTGTAGTTATAAGTTTTCGATTCGTTCATCCATTCGCAAGCTTCTTCCGCCTTCCTCAAATATTGGGAGTCTCCTGTGGTACGATAGAGTTCGGAAAAGAAAATCACCTCGTCTGTCTCGTAACGAGGTTTTGCCCCATAGAATCCGCAATTGTTCTGGTTACCTTTGCCGGTTTGCGTTACATACTCATACGCAACCAGTGCCTTTTCCAAACATTGTTGAGCATATTCAGGGTCGAACTTCTTATAGAGTCTTGCCATTGAGGCCAATGCAGCACCACCCAAAGAGGCCATGGAAGTCTCACCTCCTGTTGCTTTCTCAAAATAGCGAGGTCCATCTGCTTCACCGCCCTTACTCTTCGGCAGGGTGGATTTAGTTGGGGATGTACACCAAACCTGATGATCCGCATCTCCGTCACCCTTCTGGAAATAGAACGTTTTGCTATCACGGAAAGCCTTGATGATAAAGTCTGTGGCATATTTCGCTTCGTTCAAGATATCAGGAATTCCATCGGGGGCACCCTTTCCTCCTTCCCAAGTGTAATCTCCTGCATTGATGTAGCCATGATAATCGAAAGAGTAGTAATCGTCATAGCCCTCCGGAAACTCCGAATAGCCTAACAAAAGCATATAAGCGGAGTAGAAGAACGTCTGCCCGAAAGTGGCGAAGTCACCGCAATCGTACCAACCTCCCGTCAAATCATAACTGCCATCGGCATCTTTGATGAAAGATTGTCCTTTGACGAAGGCGGACAAATTTCCTTTGCAGTCATTAGCTACCTGCGTGGGCTCATAATCCGCAATCAGCCAGTTGGGACCCACTCCTGAACGTTGTGCACCATAGAAACGGGTGGTCATCCACAACGCTTTTTGATAATACTCTTTGTCGAAAGATGGCGTTTGTTGAGCCGATGCGGATAGGAATCCACTACTAGCGAGAGCCAACCCGACACTAATTTTTATGCATCTGTTCATAGCAACCTCATTATATTAATCTATACCCATAATTCTTCTAAGGATTGTTCCGTGTCTTTGCCTTGAGGTGGAAATTGAAGTCTTTTGGACTTTAATTTGCTCGCTTTCTGCTCTTTATCAAGGTGATGAATTGAGGAACGTACCTTAAAACAAGCGCAATTTACAAATTTTTTGTGGAAAGCAAACGTTTCATGTGACATTTGAGCAAGATAGATGAAAGAAAAAATACACAATTATTTTTCAGAACGAGATAAAAACATCTTGAAAAAACATTAGTTTTGTACTTGATGGGGAAAAAAGTAATTATAATCGGAGGAGGTGTCGCAGGACTATCCGCAGGAATCTATGCGCAGATGAATGGATTTGATTCTATCATTTTGGAGCAGGACTCTAAGGTGGGTGGTTTATGCACTGCTTGGAGTCGGAAAGGATACCGTTTCGACTATAGCATCCAATGGCTGGTAGGCACCCGATACGGAACGTTTAACGACCTTTATAAAGAGACGCATCTCTTGACTGAAGATGTCGAAGTCATAAATCCAAAATACCATACCTTGACTCACCTCAAAAGCGGGAAGGATTTTCTTATCTATGCCAATATTTGGGAGTGGCAGGACTATTTGATTGCCAATGCTCCTGAAGATGAGAAGTCTATCCGGAAGATGTGTCGTCACATGGATTGGTGTAAGGGCTTGGAGCCTTTTGATGTTCCTCCTCCTTTACGGACACCCTTCCATTATCTGAGGGCTCTTCATCGATGTTTCTGGTCGCTCGTCACTATCTTGCGGTTTAAGAATATGTCCTGTTCCGAATATTTCCGAAAATTGCACTTCAAAAGTGAGTGGTTGCGGGAAGGACTGATCGATAACTATAAGAATGACGCATACTCCGTCATTGCCTTGCTCCTGATGTTGAGTTGGTATACGAAAAAGAACGCGGGTTACCCTATGGGTGGCTCCTTGGGCGTGGCTCAACGCTTGGAAAAACGTTACCTCTCATTGGGTGGCAAGATTCTCGCCCAACATCGGGTAAAAGAGATCCTTGTCCAAAACGATCAGGCAATAGGCGTTTTGTTGGATAATGGGGAGAAAATGATGTCCGACTATGTGGTGAGCGCGGCAGACGGTCATACGACCCTCTACAAGATGCTTCATGGAAAATATTTCACGCCACAAATGGAGGAGGCTTACAAGAATTGGACTCCTTTCTCTTCGATTGTCCAAATCTCCATTGGTGTGGATGCTCTCTTGAAGACTGACTATCCAGTGCAAATCACTCTCTGCCAAAAGCAATTCGGAAAGACAGGGATAAATCATGGTTTCCGAATGATCAACTACGGTTACGATCCTTCCATTGTTCCGGAGGGCAAGTCGGCAATTGTCATCCGATTTGAGTCTCCTTACGAAGATTGGACGGCGATGACGCCCGAGGAGTATGCGGCAGAAAAAGAGATGATTGCCGCATTCGGACGGGAGGTAGTCGAACAATACTATCCAAACAGCAGTGACAAGATCGAGGTGGTCGATGTGGCCACTCCGCTGACCACCGTCCGCTATACGGGCGTTTGGAAAGGCTCCTGTCAAGGATTCTTCCCTACAAGGAAAAACATATCCAAACAGTTGGAAATGACCATTCCGAAGTTGAAAAACTTCTATATGGCAGGGCAGTGGCTCTTCCCTGGTGGAGGCATCCCGCCTTCCATGCAATCGGGAAAGTGGGCCATTCAACTTATTTGTAAAAAAGAGAAACAGAAATTCGTCTGCTACACAAAATGATACTGAAGAGAGAAGAATTGCCGAATATCCCCAAAGCGAACAACTTTGATTTCCTCCGGTTTGTCTTGGCTTGTGCGGTTGCCTGCTGCCACTACTATCGGATGACGGGCCGTCCCTCTTTGGCATCGCCGATAACTTCGCCCACTGCCGTGTCCGGATTTTTTGCCATCAGTGGATTCCTTATCTTTATGAGCTTCTGTAACTCTCAGAGTTTCAGGGAATATTTGATCAAGAGGGTGCGACGGATATTCCCTGCTTATATCGGTATCGTCATAGTGGCCTTTTTGCTTTTCTCTCTTGTGAGTACGTTGGATTGGCAGGACTATTTCACCAATAAGGAGAGTCTCAGCTACCTTCTTGCCAACCTCTCATTTTGCAATTTCCTGCATCCTACGCTGCCTGGTGTCCTTGCCGATGCGCCTTACACCGATAGCATCAATCCCTCCCTTTGGACGTTGAAGATTGAGTTGGCGCTCTATCTTTGTATCCCGCTCATCGCATGGGTCGCACTCAAGAAGAAACTGGTTTTGCCCATCCTTTCCGTCGTAATCTCCATCTTGTGCTATTACCTCAATTGGAAGGCAGACACGACTCAGATCCTTCTTTACGAGAAAGTGGGAACCATTCTCTATCAGAGCAATATGTTTATCATCGGTTCCTCGCTCTATCTCTTTTTCGATAAGGTTTATCCCTATCGTTATTATATTCTGGTAGTATCCCTTCTCCTTTATCCCTTGAAAGAGAGCGGATGGCCGGACATCCTTTTCCCGTTTGCCTTGGCCGGTTGTATCTTTGGCCTTGCGTTTACGCTCCGTTTCTTGAACAATTTTGGCCGAATAGGCGATTTGAGCTATGGCGTATATCTTTTCCATGCCCCAATCATCCAATTTTTCACGGCTAAGGGGTGGAATGACGAAAATAGGCTCCTGCTCGTTCTGGCCATCACCTTTTCATTGGCCTTCCTCTCTTGGCATTTGATGGAAAAACGCATTTTGAAACGACATAGAAAACAGATAAAATGAAGGTTCTCGTTACGTACGCTCTTCCCCAAGAGGGATTTGCCGATTATACATCCGATTTTGAATTCATATTTCCGGAAGGAAAACCCTCCTTCTCTCCAGAAGAAGTGGTGGATCGAATAGGCGACGTGGATGCTTTGCTCTCCATGTTCAATTTGCCTGTAGGCAAAGAGATTATCGATGCGGGGAAGCGATTGAAAATCATTTCCAATTTCGGTGTGGGTTTCAATAATATTGACATTGCCTATGCCAAGTCGATGGGTATCCGTGTCACCAACACGCCCGACCCTGTAGTGGAGCCGACGGCCGAACTGGCTTTTGCTCTTATGGGAGATCTCGCCAGAAGGGTTTGCGAATGCGATCGGAAACTTCGTCAGCCTAAGGCTATTCGCTGGGGAGTCATGGAGAATATAGGGGTGGGTCTCTATAAAAAACGTTTGGGTATCATCGGCATGGGAAGAATCGGGCAAGCCATTGCGCGTAGGGCCTTGGCCTCCCAAATGGAGGTGGTTTATCACAACAGACATCAACTGTCTGCGGAGAAGGAGCAAGAACTGAATGCCATCTATCTTCCGTTGGATAGGCTTTTGTCGGAGTCGGACTATATTTCGTTGAATACGCCTCTGGACGAGTCAACTTATCACCTCATCGGAAAGGAGGCTTTGAACGCCATGAAAAGGGGCTGTATGGTCATCAACACCGCCAGAGGTCCGATTATAGACGAGGCGGAATTGGTGGATGCCTTGAAAACAGGAAAAATCGGAGGAGCGGCTTTGGACGTTTTTGAGTTTGAGCCTCGAATCAGTGAGGCGTTGTTGACGATGGACAATGTTGTCGTTGTTCCCCATATCGGGACCGCCACGCTCTCTGCCCGCAACGAGATGAGCCGTTACGCCTGTGAAAACATTCGACGTTTCTTCCGAGGGGAGACTCCGCTTAGCGTTGTGGTATAATCTTCTTTCGTTCCCTCCATTGAAAAAAATACCCGCCAAGCGGAAGTGGACAAGCTTGGACTTGTTCTACTTCGCCTGACGGGCCCCTCTCTTTCACTAATATAATCTGTTATTTAAGATAAGAATATCATTCAATCTTTATCTGGGCGCATTGTTATATACACTTTCCAACGTATAGCTTGGGTCTTCCGTAAAGAATCCTTTCACCATCACGTCGATGACCTCCTTGCCGTTGTTGATGTACTCTCCCGTTTCGTGATTGATCAATCCTGATTGTTCCTGACCAGCGCCCGTTCCACCATTATCCCAGAAGAAAAGTGGCAGGTCGTAGTCGCTAGCAGCCTTGCAGATGTACTCAAGGTAATACTTGCGGAATGACTCGGCACGCTCCGTCGCGCGGTGCACATTACCGAACTCGCCAAGATAAACAGGGATGCCTTGGTCCATAAACTTTGTCTTAAGACGCGAGAAGGTGGTGGTCATATTTTCCTCGTCGCCCCACGACTCCTTGTTGACACCCGTATGACCCCACTCGTCTTTCTCATTGTTGAGTGTATACGTATAAGGATCATAGAAATGGACAGCCACAAGCAAGCGGTTCTCCACCACATCCTCCGGAACCTTGATTTCGTTGATGGTATGATCCACATTCGTATCGTAGCCTGGACAACCAAGATATCTGTATGTGTTCTCGCCACCGACGGAACGAACCGCATCGACGAAGGTCTGTAGCCACTCGTTCATGACGCGATATTGGGCACCGCCATCTTTCAGGTTTTCACCCCATCCCCAACCACCGTCGTGGATCTCGTTCATGCCCTCGAAGATGAGGTAGTCGCCTTCACGCTTGAACTTTGTGGCAATTTGTTTCCACATGGCAGACAATTGGGCTTTGACTTGGGTGTTTTTGTTCTCATCCTTTGATGAGCCCAACACGTCCAACCAATATTGACTGTTTGCACCGTCGTGGTGGATGTTGATGATGACCTTCAATCCTGCCTCCTTAGCGTATCCTACTACCTTGGCAACATGGTTCATATAATTATCGTCGATCTTATAGTCTGGAGCGGAACCGATATGTCCAAGCCAAGTGACAGGGATACGGACAGCCGTAAAGCCAGCCTCCTTCACGCTCTTAAACGTGTTGAGGGTAGACTCTTTGTTGCCCCAAGCCGTCTCGGCCGCATAGCCGTTGTTGTGGGCATCCAAACTATTTCCCAAGTTCCAACCCAAGCCGATGCTGTGGGCAATCGTATGGACAGAAGTGCCGTCGATAGCATGGTGTTTCGAGAAACGGACGGAGGCAACTGTCCCTTCAAAAGAGGTGGTTACACCTTCATCATCCGTAATGGTGAACGAATCCCCTTGCGTGAATCGAACGTGCTCAACGGAGGAGGTCTGGAACGTCTGCACAGAGCCATCCTTCAAAGTTACCTCGATGAGGTTTTGGGCATATACCGAGGTGGAAGCTAATGCCAAAGCTGAAAGTATTAGTCTTTTCATGAGAATCCGATTTTACAGGGTTACTTTTTGATGAATTTGATGATTTGGTCGCCTATCTTAATCAGATAAGGGGCAGAGGGTAGGAAAGCCACGGAGATGGAAACCTCCGAATCTTCCGCGAGGGAAGAGTAGAAAACTTTACCGTCTACACCGATAATCTGGATAGGTGTCCCTGTCTCGACTCCTGTCAATCGCAACTCTCCTTCAACCATCGTGTTGAGAGAAAGAATGCTCGATAGAGAACCCCCAGCGGAGGTCGCTTCCGAGAAATTAATCACGACTGACTCCATATCTAACCGAAAAGAGCTACCGTCGGAATAGGTCAGCAACAAATCGTCTCCCTGGAAGGTGATCTCTCCCACGTCGCTCTTGTCTGCCACTGATCCGTTGATCAATACCTGCTTCTCCGAATAGGCGAAAGCAGACATCCACAAGGCAAAAAATGTTGTTAATAATCTTTTGTCCATAATTCGTACATTATAAAGTTTTGAGTTCGTCCAAAAGTAAGGGATAGCAAGCGAACGGAGGTGGAAAATATAGGCAAAAAGATAAACTTGACAATCAAATGCCAACTTTGTCGACGGAAAAACAGCGCCTTTTTGTGGAGGTGTTTAAATATCTTTATATATGTCAATAAGTTGAGGTGGGGTGAAAAGGACAGCATGATACATTTGCCTTGTTTGCTTTTTTTCTCCTAAAATCCGCATTCATTTAACAGGGAAGTTCAATTGCTGTTGAATTTCATCATTTGCGATGTTCATGCCATACAAGTCATCCGCCAAATTTTTCTACTAAAGTTCTTTTTCTTCTCGCTTTTCTCAGTCTTTGCTTTGCTGTTGTTTAAAAACATAAATTACTCACAAGAAAAAATACATTCGTTAGGAGCCGAAATGAAACAAGGTGTTTTTGCGGTGGATATGAGTGATGTGATTGTTTGATTTCATTGGTTCCCTGTAACTAGAAAATGTAATTGTCGTTAAATGAAATTTTACGCAAAATGTTGGGTGTTTTAAAGTGAGATTTTGTTTTGCGGGGTATGAGGAAAATTTGTGGAGATTGAAAAAATACTCCGAATGAAGTGATTTCGTTGGATTTGATTTGTATCTTTACCATCGCTGTCGTTTGCTTGGCAACACTAATTTAAGTGATTTTACGGCACGATAAAGCCTATGCAACTTTTTGCTGTTCAGGTTTTTATAAATATATTATTTGCTGTTGCGGAATTAAGTTTTAACAGGAAACAGTATGAATAACAATGTGGAAACAGCGCTTGAGTTGGCCCTGAAAGCTCATAAAGGGCAAGTGGACAAAGCGGGAAAAACTTATATAATGCATCCTATTCGAGTTGCAAGTAAATTCAAGGAGGATCATCTTATCGTCGTGGCTCTGTTACATGATGTGGTGGAAGATACCGACATTCAACTTGACCAAATTGAATCCATTTTCGGGAAAGAGATTTCTCTTGCAGTTGACGGACTCACTCGAAGGGAGGGCGAGACGTATGATGAGTTTATCGTGCGATGTTCGAAAAATCGACTTTCTAGGCTTGTGAAGATGGAGGATTTGAAGGATAATATGGATCTGACACGGTTAGAAACCATCAGCGAAAAAGATTTAAATCGTGTTGAGAAGTACAAGAAGGCGTTGGATTATTTGTTGAGTTGCAAATAAGACAAGGCTTAAATTAAGTGCAAAAAAAAGAGCTGCCTGAATCTAATTCAGACAGCTCTTTTAATTGATATTCAATGTTAAATCATCATTCGTAGTATTGGAAATCCAAGTTCCAAACCACATCCCGCTTCAAGTCGGAGAGGGTACACTCGACGATGATATAAGCATACTCTTTTTTGTGGGAAAGAACCTGTGTGGTGAGGTCAATGTTCAACAGATCTGTTTCTGTATCTACGCCTACACCTTCAATTATATAATCCAAATCTGCTGAGTTGGAAAAACATTTCACGATTAGGCCTCTGTCGCGGAAGAAACGGGAGTCGTAGCTCCTCAACAAAGTGACTAACGGATCAACTTCCCAATCCAACTCCTCTGAGAACTCATAGTAGTAGGCTTTGGCATAAGCCTCCAAGAAATCCTCGATTTCTGCCCTGTTCCGGAAGTTGGTGCCTCGGAAAGCCTCTTTTTCATAGGCGCATCCTTGCACGACGTACGACTCCAAGGTGTGTCTTGGAACTTCGTCAGAGTCAGAGGAGGAGCATGCTGAGAAGAGACTTACAAAAAGCAATGCTGCTAGAATGAATTTTATTTTTCCCATGTTTCGTTTTTTAGATGTCCTTTGGCTCTGAATCATTCTCCTCGCCCTTTAATTTTTCGCTCAACAAAGGAATGTTCATCTCTTTCATGATGTTCAAAGCAGGAGCAGCTGTTTTGATGATGCTCTCCATGAAACGGGACGTTGTTCCGTTGCCGGAATCCCAAACTTGGACATTTCCGAAGTTCATGTGCTCGAAGGCCTTTACTTGTACGCCGGCAATCTCCTTACACTCGTTGATGAATTTATACTTGACAGCGATTTCAGGGTTCTTGTCCGCAGCTTCCATCATCTTACGGAATCCTTCTGCCTCTGCCTCCAAATACTTTTGCTTACCTTCTGCCTCTGCGAGGGCTTTCAAACGGATGGCTTCAGCCTCAGCCTTAGCAACGCGAAGTTTTGCTTCAGCCTCTGCCTCTGCTTGGATGATCAATCGCTCGGATTGAGCTTGTGCGTTCAAGATAGTCTCCTTCTTGTTCATTTCAGCAGGTACGATTCGATCCGCACGCAACTGAGTCTCAACACGTTTTGCTCTTGACTCCTCGATTTGTTGGTTCTTCAACTCCTTTTGGATTTGGATGTCGGCGTTAGACTTCACCTCTGCCTCTCCAGAGATTCTGTCTGCCTCTGCTTGGATGACACGCAATTCGGCATTAGAGTTGGCAACCGCCTTGTTTGCCTCATTTCGACCCACTTTAGCACGCTTGTCGGCCTCAGCGATGTTGATGTCTTTCTTAGATTGTGACTCGGCGATGGCAGACTCTTGTTGAGCGCGAGCCTCAGCCACGGATGCCTCCTTGATTCGGTTGGCCTCAGCCACCTTGATGGCACGGTCCTTGTCGATCTCGGCGATTGAAGTCTCCTTCTCACGGATTTGCTCAGCGATCTTGGTTTCCCTCTCTCGAGTTTGCTCGGCGATCTTGATTTGTCCCAACTTCCTTTGCTCCTCGATGTTAGCCTCTGCTTGGTTCTGGGCGCGGGAACTGGATTCCTTACCTAAGTTGACGATGTAGTTTGCTTCATCGACGATGTCGGCAATGTTCACGTTGATGATGTCCAATCCCAACTTGGAGAGCTCAGTGCCCAAGTTCTTCCTGATCATGTCGACGAACTTGTCACGGTCGTTGTTCAACTCCTCAATCTTCATGTCTGAGATGATACCACGCATTTGACCGTAAGCCAAATCTTTTACGTCTGCCTCAATCTCTGAATGAGGACGGCCCAACAAACGTTCTGCTGCATTCTGCATGACAGCCGTATCCGTTGAAATCGCTACCGTGATGATGGTTGGAACATTAACACGGATGTTTTGTGCGGAAATTGCTCCTTTCAAGAAGCAGTCCACTTGGAACGGACGCAAAGAGAGATAATCAACTCCTTGAATAATAGGCCATACGAAGGAACCTCCACCGTGAATCAGTTTGGCACTCTTCTCTTTGGCTCCCGTACGTCCATAGATAACCATGATCTGGTCTGGTTTACATTTGCGGTAACGAGTTAGGACCACGATTACCGAGAAAATAGCTACTACTACTAAGATAGCTATGATCATCCCTACATTAGAATCTTCCATAAATTGACTGTTTTTTATTAATATTAATTTGATTTTTTGTTTTCTACTATTAAAATTCCATCTTTACAATCGATAATTCTCACGATGTCGCCACTCTTCAACTCGGGATTGCCTTTTACTGGTTGCTCTGAACGATGTCCGTCAAAATCAATGTTGACTGTTCCCGAACCGTTGTAGAAGGTCGTCAATTCGCACTCTGTTCCGATCAACTCTTTCAAATCCTGATGGGTGCGCTCTTCCGCCAAGGAGTAGACCTTGCGATAAACGTAGGCAAGAACGACGACAAAAAGAATACCTATGGCAACCGCCATCAAAATCTTCCCCACTGAATCGACACCATTTAGGACACCCATCCAGCCAAATCCCAATAGGAAATGTAGACCTCCCTTGAACGAGAAAAAGTCGGATACTCCCATGGAGGCGTCGAAATCGAAATCGGCATCCAAATCAATGAAAAAAGAGATGATAACTTGAAGGACAAACAAGAAACTTGATCCTATCGCCACATAAAAAACCACATCTTCCAAATTCATAGGCACTTCTATTAAAACTTAAACAAAAATATTTAGAAAGGATTGGTATCTCGCTCCAATCCATAATGGATACATTTCGGAGGATGAGGCGTTGGATGTTGAGGCTTGCCTCTCCGACACCTTAGTTCTCCAATGATCCATTTCAATATTGAAAGCCCCTTTTGCCACTGCGCCAGCATTCACTGGCACAATGGTTTTTTCTTTTGTGCAGGCGAAGCGGAGAATGTCCGCCCACCTGAATTAGAGGGTATTCCTACAATATTTATGTAAATATAGGAAAATTTCTGATAAGAAAAAAGGAAAAACGTACGTCTTTCTATTCTTTATGACGAGCTTTTAGTTCGCGTGCCAAGTCTTCGATACGAACACCCTTCTCTGTCAAGAGGACGATGAGGTGATAAATCAAATCGGATGATTCGTAGATGAATTGGTCCACGGTTCCGTTGGTTGCCTCGATGATGGTCTCGACAGCCTCTTCTCCTACCTTTTGGGCGATTTTGTTTACACCCTTGGTGAACAGTTTTGTTGTGTAAGAGCCCTCTGGCATTTCACGCTTCCTTTTCTCGATGAAATCCTGCAAGTAGGAGAGGAACGCCAAATCTTCCATGCTCTTATTGCCCAAGAATTGGTCTGCGCCTGTTGTCGATCCGTTGGGATTGGCTAAGATGACCACCGCTTCGCCTCCCTCGCCCACGATTAGGGATGAGAGTTCCAACGGCTTGTTATACTCGCCTCCTGTCACCAATATAGATTCGTTCCTCTTCTCGTCGAAAAGGTATACGATTTTCTCTTCCTCGATTCTTCTCCAAGTTGCTCCGTTCAAAAAACCAACTCTCAATACCTTGTTGGTCCTCACATCTTGGACGACAGCCTGAACCAAACCATTTGTAGAAAACTTAACCTCCATATCTTAAATTTCTTTTTATTTCAAATTATTAGATGCCATATGCCAGCAACGCTGCTTTCGTTGCCTCTTTGTCTTTCGCAATCTGTGCCTTCAGCGAGTCAGTGTCTGGAAACTTCATCTGTTTCCGGATTCGATCAATAAAGACGATCTCCAGTTCCTTGCCGTAGATGTCTTGGTCGAAGTCGAACAGATTCACCTCGATGGATGGGTGCTCCCCGTTGGCGATGGTTGGGCGATTGCCTATATAGAGCATGCCTTCGTAGATGGTGCCCTCCAAGCGGACTTTCACGGCGTAGACACCCACGTCAGGGACGCATTTCTTGTCGTAGGAAAGTTCGATGTTGGCCGTAGGGTACCCCAATTGGCGACCCAATTTGTAGCCGTCTACCACGGTTCCTTTCACACGGAAATTGTAGCCGAGATATTTCGCTGCCAAACGGACGTCACCCACGTTCAGCAGGTTGCGGATAAACGACGAACTGATGTTGTAACCGTCTTCCACGAAAGGTTCTGCTTGCGTCACCTTGATGCCCAACTCCTTGCCGTAGCGGCAGTAGTCGTCAAATCCTTCCTCGCGGTTTTTCCCGAATCGGTGGTCGTAGCCTATCACCAAGTGCTTCACGTTGAGTTTCTTTTGTAGAATCTCACGCATGAAATCGCCTGCGAAATAGTCTGACAACTCTTTCGTGAATGGGATGTTGATGCAGTAGTCCAACGGCAACTTGGAAAGCAAGTCTTGTTTCTCCTGCAAGTTGTTCAGCAATCGAGGCTTGTAGTCTTCGTCAAGCACCAATCTCGGATGGGGCCAAAAGGTGAGTATTGCTGTCTTCAAATTCTTCCATTTCGCCAAACTGTACATCTGGTTGATCAAAAAACGATGACCGGCGTGAACGCCGTCAAAGAAACCGACGGACAACATTAGACCATCGTTTTCAAAAGAATCCAAATCTTCTATAATCTCCATCTCGTATATTGTTTTTCGAAGGAGAAAGCACTGTCAGGCTTCCCACCTCTTAGATTGCTTCGTGTTGTAATGGCTCTAAAAATCAAGCTTTTGACTTGTGTGTAAGTAACTTTGCAGTTTTAGACCCCAACCCAATCTGCAAAGATATAAATAAAGTTAAGAAAATAAATCATTTGCCGTTCATATTTGGATTTGAGTCGCTTAGAACGTTCTTTTTTGTTTCCGTCATAGGGTGCTGGGAGGTCCGATTCATTGTCAGATGTCATAAATGTAGGGGAGACTCCCTCCGAATGGGAAATATTCTTTATTCCTGTTTGATGATTTGTGGAGGAAACCCTATATTTGGACTCAGAACCAATAAAACCAGAATAGATGAAATTCAAGATTTTTACATTGTTGTTGGCCGCAATGCCTGCGGTTGCCTCTTATTCGCAAGGGGTATATGGGTGCACACCCGATTTGCACGTCGAAGGCAATCAGTTGCGTGATCCGTATGGAAATCCTGTGGTTTTGCATGGGGTCATGGATACACCAAGTATGTGGTTTAATAATGACCGATGGTCTTCTTGGGATCTAGGTGGGTATGTGCCTGCTGCCACACCTCGTGCCCGTGCGTATTTCACGAAAATATTCGATGCGATAACGGCCACTTCTCAGGGTGCCTATTGTGACGTCTTCCGCTTGCATATGGAGCCCTCTTGGTTGCGGAAGGAGGGGGCTGATTCTAAAGGATTGGAGAATGATATGGCGATTAACTACGATCGGGATAAGGTGAAACTCTATTTGGAGGAACTCTTCTTGCCGATTGCGGAGGATGCCAATGCCCATGGCTTGTATGTCATCATGCGTCCACCGGGCGTTTGTCCAGATGATATTCAAGTGGGAGACGACTACCAGAAATATCTTATGGACGTTTGGGATATTGTTTCCCAAAACGAGAAGGTGAAAGAGTATGCTGGATGGATGTCGTTGGAATTGGCCAATGAGCCTGTACGGGTGAAGGACGCTAACGGAAATCGTCCGACGGACGGTGCTTGGGGACCTGCCAACGGGCCAGCTAAGACGGATTTCTTCCAACCTATCATCGACAAGATTCGATCCAATGGCTTCACGGGGGTTATTTGGGTGCCTGGCGAAGGTTACCAATCCTCCTATGAGAGTTATGTCAACTATCCGATAAGGGATGATAACTTCGGGTATGCTGTGCATGTCTATCCCGGTTGGTATGGCAATGACGATACCAACGCCAATGCCCAAACGTTCATCTCCAATTTCCAGAAACAGGTGCCAGGTGTCACCTCCAAGCCTATCGTGATTACGGAGATAGACTGGTCGCCGGGTAGCATCGCCTACGATGAGAATGGTCAGCCCAAGAAGAAGTATGACGGAAACTATGAGACGGAGAACTTCGGAACTTGGGGAACGGCGAGCACCTCTAAGTGGGGTACTGCTTTCAAGACGATGAAAGACCATTTCGGAAACATCTCAATGACTTTGACAAGTACCGACGATTATTTGGACATGTCTTATTTCATGGAGTCGGGAGTGGCACGCCCTTCCTTCTCGAACAAGCCAAACCCTGACGAGGGATGTTCCTACGCTTGCTGGAATTGGTATAAGGAGTATGCTGCCAATAACAACATTACTTGTAAAGAACCTGTGCAGGAGCCTTTCCATGGGACGGCTATGCAAGTCCCTGGAAAAATCGAGGCGGAGGATTTCGATGAGGGAGGCGAGGGGATCTCTTTCCACGACGAGGAACGTCTCAACAATGGAAATTCGGACTATCGCAAAGGGTATGGTGTAGATGTGAAGGATGAGGATGGCAATATTCGTTTGGGATGGACCGTGAAAGATGAGTGGCTGGAGTATACGGTGAATATCCAAGAGACCGCTCGCTATTTGATTACGGCTCTTGTCTCAACGGACAACGATGAGGCCTCCTTCCATTTCTTGCTCGATGACGAGGTCATCACGGATGAAATCAAGGCGACGAACACGGGCGACTGGAACACCTTGGTGGAGGTGTCGGCCGAGACGAAGGAACTTCCCGCAGGCGAGCATGTGTTGAAACTTTACATCGACAACTCCTTCTTTGACATTGATTGGTTTAAACTGGAACTCTTGAATTTGACAGGCGTGGATGAGATGGCGATTGAGACCGTTCCGGTGGGTCGATATTGGGTCAACAATGCCTTGGGGCAAAGGGTGGGCGACCTTACGCTTGAACAATTCTCTGCCCTTCCAGAGCAGTTGTCTCTTTATGGGGCAAACAGCATCCTCTTTTTGCAGTCTGTCGATTCGGGACGTGTCTATAAGGTGAAGGCTCGATAGGCTTTTTCGATCAACCCGAATAGGGTGGTAGATTAAAAATAGGCGGGGAATGTCGATTAAGATGGACATTCCCCGTTTCTGTTTAGTCAGAAATGTATTTGTCGGTTTGTGTTACCTATTTTTCTTTAGATCCGCCAAGATTCCATGGTAGGGAGAGTGTTTTTTTAATAAAATTCACTCATTTCTTCCTTTTTTGTTAATTATTGTTGCGTCCTCTCTTGTTTCCTTGGCTTTAAGACGTATATTTGTAATCGTTAAGAAAGATTTTGTTATGAAAAAGAGTTTTTTATTGACCTCAATTTTGGTAGGTGGTTTAATGACCAGCTCTTATACGTTCGCCGCAGAAACTAAAAACATCGATACTCCGAACTTGGATTTTTCTTTGGGAGAGTCGGGTTGGACGTTCCAAACGGGCTGGTATACAACTCCGTTGAAGGGTTCTCCTTCTGAATATACGTATGTGTGGGACCATAAATCGGTGGGCAATTCCAAGCCTGTCGCCATGATGGATATTACGGCAAAAAATGGTGCCCAGACGCTTGCCATGTCTGATGAGGAGAAATCCCGTTTTTGGCGGTCCACTACGGTGCAACAAGAAAAGAAACTCTCATTTCTTCCGCTATATACAATGCCGAATGAAAATCGGTCAGGTGTTATGCGTATCGGTCGCCCCGAGCCTTGGAAAGGGAATTCTAACATACGATATACGTTAAAGGGCTCTATGGGAGGCCCTGGCACGGTAGATTCGGATGGCAAACCTGTCGATTTCCCGAAGCGGGATTATTCTGTCACTCAGCAACACTGCTATGATGCGGGCTGCGAGTTCTATGGTTCACATAACAACGGAACGGGCTTGACTTCGAAGGAGTGGCACAATCCATACGCCAATTATACTAAAAATGCGCACAACCCTTGGGCGGGTGCCGAGCGTATGTACTATGACTTTACGGTAACGGAAAATTCCACGTTGCTCATCTATAGATTTTTGGCGATCCTTTCCTCTCCAGAGTCTTCCTCCAACCACTCTGAAAATGGTTATCCTGAGATGGTCATCAATGTCTTGGTGCGTAATGATCAGACGGGAAAATGGGAGCATGTTCCTTGTTCCGAACAGCATGTGACGGCTTCTGAGTTTAATAAGGATCTTGATTATCCGGGGATGAAACCGATGTTCCCTGCGGTGCCTTTCGCCGAAGGCCCGAATACCTTCCTTTTTAAGGACAGCGAGAATGGTGGTGTTTTCCTCTCAGAGAATTGTAATCAACCAGCAAGCCATAATACAGCCCACAATATCGGGAATGCGACGGGTTCGGTCAATCAGAACTGTTTCTTGAACTATGCAACCGTTTTGCCCGATAACCAAAGGAAACTCTATGTCTCCCGTTATCACTATTCGGGTTGGAAGACTCGCTATGCGGATTTGAGGAGTTATATTGGAAAGACCGTTCGTCTTGAGGTCTTGAACCACGACTGTCTGATGAATCACAATCCAGATGGAACGAATGCCGTAGTGGCTGGTGGCCATAGCTCGTATGGGTACTTCCAGGCGGAGACAAGGAGAATGGTTTTGGCGGCTCCTTCATGTTATGATCCTCAAAAGGGCGATAGGTTGCCCATAGAGGCACCTAACGGTTTTCCGAAAGAAGTTGGTGTCTATACGTGGAAGCGTGCAAGTGGTAGACCGATAGAGGTATCTCCTTCAAATCCTCATGTGGCATACGTTGATGCTTCTTCTGTCATTGAGGGAGAAAAAATCTCATGTACGATTAACATGGATACGGCCGATAATAGAGGCTGTTCTTTGGTTGAATTGGAAGCACGTCTAATGGAAGATGCCGATCCTATAGTGGAACCCGATTTCCGAATCGACGATTTGTGTGGCGGACAGGTTCGTTTGGTCAACACGACAAAAGTGAAGTCTGGGTCTGATATGCTGGATTCTTGCTTCTGGAAAATTAATGACGGAACAGGACCTGCGGGTACTTTTAATTCTTATGTTGATGGGGCATATTATGTTTTCCACAGTCCAAGTACCTATTATAGAGTCTCTATGACGGTTAAGACTTGGTGTGGACGCTCTTATACCAAGGATTCTATGGTTCTCTCTCCAGAATTCTTGACTGGTGATTGGTTGGAAAACCAGAAGGTTTGTAGAGGAGATGAATTCAAGATGTGTCCAAAAGTCCCTTATCCGGGTTATACGTATAGTTGGTATGAGTTGGACGATCCTTTGGGAAGGTTGGATACCCTTCGTCCGATAAGTACGGAGCCTTGCATAACGGGTAGTATATACGATGAGCCTCGCCGCTACTTTGGCGTGGTGGTGACCTCTCCTGGATTGGGGGGCGCTCCTGTGTGTCGTTATGAGAGGACTGCTTTCGTCGCATCGGTGAAGAGACCAGATTTGAAGGCTGTGGTGGATGATCCAAACCCATGTCCGGATACGAAGGTTACTTTGTCTGTCGAAAGGCCGGAGGCAGGATGTGACTATATCTGGTCAAGGGTGGGCTTCCCTCAACAATGGAGGGCGGAAAACGGAAGCCGTAGCGTTTCGGTATATGACTCCAATAAACAGTTCGTTTTCCATGTGCGGGCAACCAATAGGAATGGTTGTACCTCAGAAGATACCATTTGGGTCAGGACGAAAGATGCTCCTGTCATAAGGCTTGACTCGATAGCCGATGCTTGTTATGGAGAGGAAGTCTATGCTTCCGCCTGGGATGATTCCTCTTCGAATGTACGAGCAGAACTCTATTATTGGTCCATTAATGAAGAACAAGAGAGAGTGGGCTCTAATGAGGCTGTTTTCAAGAGACCTTCTACGCGAGAGGGTATGAATGAGGTTCGTGTACGGGCTAAGGATAGCGAGGGATGTTTCAGTAATACGGACACTCGAAAATTTCATGTGGGAAAAAGTCGGAATTTCACCTTCGATATACAAAGATTTGATACGTCAATAGCGTATAATGATACCGTCTCTGTGGGAGATACGCTTCGTCTTCAAGCCTATGAGTTGGATGTTAATCCTCCGTACGATAGAAGGCCTATTCCTATAGGTTGTACCTGTGTATGGAACAATAATCCAGTCTTAAAGGGAACTACTGCTTTGGTTGTGGTGAAGCCGGGTATGCATTCAGTCTCTTTGTCGGTCACGGCGGAAGATGGTTGTGTCACGGAGGTTGTGCGAAACTTTGTCGTTCGTGAGGAACCTTCCTTGAAAGTTCTGTTAGTGGCAGATTCGCTTGCCTGCGAAGGTGCTCATATTCAATTCCTTGCGATTGTAGATGATGGGTTGAATATGAAGAGCTATATCTACCGTTGGAAGAGAAACAATGAATTGTTGGAAAACACGGAAATGATCTATAAAGTTGAGGGTGTTTCTTGGTTGGATGCCGGTACGTATACGGTGGAAGTGTTGGATGAGTATGGAAGAGTGTTGGGATCGGCATCTTCCTATCTTGAGGTAGTCCCTACCCCAACGGTTAAAATTGCTGATGCTCGCGATATTTGTCGTGGAGATACGGTGAGACTATGGGCAAATCTCACTGCTTCTGATTATAGATCTGTTAATTATCGTTGGGAGACTCCTGGAGGTGAGTTCTATGGTCCTGAGATTGCTTATATTCCGGATCCATCAGATATTCGTGATGGAGTCCATACAATTTTTGTCTTTGCATCAAGAAATGGGTGTGGGGCGCAGGATTCCCTCTCGTTTAAGGTTTTTGCCCAACCAAGAGTTGATATTCAAGGTCCATCCTTCATTTGCGAGGGCGATGAAGTCGAGGTAAAAGCTATTCCTCTTTCCTCAAATACTGAGTTTGAGTGGATTACGGAGGATGAGAACAATGGTTCCCAAGATACTATCATTAAGGTTAGTAAAGAGGGTGTTTTGAAGGTATTCGCTACCCGAGAGATTTGTCAGGCACTTTTTTACGATACCATCACCATGCGTCCTTATCCGGATATTCTTATCCTGGGTGATACCAATGCTTGTGTAGGCGACACCATTCGTCTCTATGCGATGGGTGCAAGAGATTTCTTGTGGAGTACGGGTGTAACGGGCAATGTTTTCGACTTCTGGGCCGAAAAACCAGGAATCTATTCCTATAAGTTGACCGGTCATAATGGTGATGCTTGCGTGAGAGAGGAGTCGTTTAATATAGTTGTGCACGAATTGCCGGAGTTGCAGATTGAAGGAGCTACTGCGGTGTGTGAAGGTGAGTATGCCTTCTTGACTGCACATGGAGCAGATCACTATCTTTGGAGTTCTTTTGATGGAAAAACACTCTATTCTGAGGTTGATACGGTTCATCTATATCCTGAGCATTTAGGTACCAATACATATAAGTTGGAGGGTAGAAATGGAATAGGCTGTAAATCTTCTTTGATGTTCAATGTTTATGGTCGGAAAATGCCGAAGTTGGTACTAGAGGGTGGTCCGTATGAATTGTGTTTGGGCGACCTTGCTAAGTTTTCTGCATTGGGAGCAGAAAGCTATGTTTGGATGGATATGTATGGGGATACCATTTATTCTAAGGAACAGAACCTTGTACTTGCCCCTGATCGTCCAGGAATTCAAACGTATCGCTTGAAAGGATTTAGCGTGGATGGATGTGAAGCTTATGAGGATTTTAAGCTCAATGTGCATGCTTCGCCAAATTTGAGAATTGTGGGAGACCCTGAGGTCTGCTTGGGTGATGAGGCCATGTTTAGGGTAGTTGGTGCGGCTGATACCAATTATTCATGGAGAGATGAGGATGGTATAGAATTCTTGATTGGTAGTACATTCCATTTCGCAGGAAAAGAAGTAGGAAATTATCGTTATTTTATAAATGGTCATAATGAGTTTGGATGCGATGGCTTCTCTGAATTAGAAGTTCATGTCAATAAATTGCCGGAAGTCCATATTGATAGTTTGGCAAGTGTCACAACTGTGAGTCAGGGAGCTATGGCAGTTGTTACGGCCGCATCTACGGATTCCATCCGTACCTGGCATTGGCGACCAGTAGAAAGGATGGGTAAGAGTATCACGGTGGAACTCGATACCACTACGACCTTTGTCGTTACGGCTTATGATGAGCATACGTGCAAAAGCACGGCTGAACATACGGTTGTCGTGACGGAGAAGGCTTCGTTTACGGTGGAGGGAAATGAGACTGTTTGTCCAGGAGAAACAGTGACGTTGAAGGCTGTCTGTGATAAGGAACTGGAATATACTTGGCGTGTGCTTGAAGGAGAAAAGGAGACTGTTGTAGCGACAGGAACTGAGTACACCTTCACCCCTAATCAGAATACAATCGTAATTGTCAAGGGAAGGTCGAAGGCAGGAGATGTGGAAACAGAGGAGCGAGTGGTGAATGTTGAGCTTAAACCATACCCTTCTTTGCGTATAAATCTAAAGAAAGTGGCTTGTTATGGTTCAACAGCAGCCTTGTCTGTGGATGGTGCCTCGATTTATGAATGGTATGACGAAAAGGATTCCCTTTTGTCTCAATCTTCCGATTTGGAAATACCGAATGTGACATCTCCGGCAACTTATACGGTGGTGGGAACCAATGAATATGGTTGTTCATCGAAAGCGGACTACCATCTCACTGTTCGTCCTGCGCCGACTGTTTCGATTGAGGGACTTCCTCTATCAGAAGAGCTTTGTGAAGGAGAAAAGTTGTTCCTCGTCGCAAGAGCTAATGATTCGTTGTATAATGAATGTTGTGTATTTCCTATTTTCCATTATCGTTGGTCGGATGGAACGGAAGGCGAGGGATGCCTTTTGACGTTTGATTCAGTGGGAAAACAGCAATATTCGGTTGTTTGTGTTGACTCTTATGGATGTCAGACAGAGGAAACGATGACTTTTGACGTGTTAAAGGCTCCAACTATCGCTATTGAGGGTGCCCATCCTGTATGTGAGGGCAGTTCGATTACGCTGACAGCTTCGGGTGATGCGGATGGTTGGTTTTGGTCAACTAACGATACCTCTTCTGTGATTCAACTTGATAATCTTACGTCAGATACGTTGGTGAGATTGATTGGGCATTCGGATAGATGTGTTACGGATGTTAGTGCGTTTATTCCTGTCTTCCCATTGCCTGCGCTTTCTGTCGAGGGAAATCATCCTGTATGTAAGGGCGATGATTTGATGCTGACGGCGCAGGGTGCTGCAACATATCAGTGGGAAACTAATGAAGAGCCTGGAGCAGTTTTACATTTGAGCAATGTTACTACGGGAGGCATCTATGCACTGACGGGAGTTAGTGAAGAAGGCTGCGCTCAGACAACTAATGTGATAGTTTCAGTTCTGAATTTGCCTAATGTCCGTATATTGGGTCCTACAAAGGCTTGCTTGGACGACACTGTCTTCTTAAAGGCTGAAGGTGCTGTCTCTTATGTCTGGGAAGATGGATCTACTTCGGATGGTAGATTGGCTATCGCAGGTGACAAGTCTTATGAGGTAGTAGGTACGGATGCTCATGGTTGCCAAAACAAGGCAGTACTTAAGATTAATGCTATTGAAAAGCCAAAAATCACGATTTTGGGCGACACTGTCGTTTGTAGTGGCGATACGTTTAAGATTGCTGCAACATCAGATGTGCCGAATTTGGAATGGGTATGGAGTGACGGCTCTAGAGGTCAAGGCTATATGGAGCAAGCGATCACTTCTTCTCAAATTACAGTTCAGGCCTCTTATGGTGTTTGTACAGCGGAACGGACTGTGGAGCTTATTATGAATCCACTTCCAGTATTGTGGACAGATGGTAGAACGAATATCTGTAAGGGCGAAAGTTTGTCGTTGCTTGCAACTGGAGCGCAAGAATATTTCTGGGGCGACAAAGAGGATGGAAATACGGATCCTGCCTTGTTTGTGGCTAATCCTACGACTTCCACCTATCGCTTGACGGGTACGGATAAAAATGGTTGTACCTCTGTATTGGAGATTCCTGTGGTTGTCCACGATTTCCCTACTTTGACGATCGAAGCTCCTGATACGGTATGTAAGGGTGATACGGTTCGTCTTTGGACTAAGTCGGAATCTTGCGTGAAGTACTTGTGGGGCGATAGTTCTAAACTCTCTTATCGCGATGTGGTTCCGACGAAGGCGGTTACCTATAGCGTGGTGGGTACAGACACTTTCGGTTGTTCCACAAAGGCTACGAAGAAGATTCAACTCTATCCAAGTCCGAAGGTGAAACTTTCAGGAGATACGCGCGTCTGCCAAGGCTCGACGGTGAGATTGCAGGCGGAGGGCGCACTCTCTTACGAGTGGCCTGATGGCTCGAAGTTGGATTATTGCGATGTGGTCGTGTCGGCTAAGCAGAAATATACGGTTATAGGAAGAAATGAGCAGGGATGTTCTGCTACAGCCTCTTTGACTATTACGGCAGTTAAGAATCCTATCATCTCCATTAAGGGAGATTCGGCAGTATGTAAGGGAGATTCGGTTAAGTTGCAAGTCTCTTCCAAACAGGCAGGTACTCAATGGCGCTGGAGTGACGGTACGACTGAACCACGCTGGGCAATGTTGCCGTTGGCTGATACTTCGGTGACCGTTGTGGCTACCCATGATATCTGTTCGACAGAGAAGAAGATAGCTATCAAGTTGAAGGAACTTCCTGATGTTTCAGTCGAGGGAGCAACCTTCATCTGTACTGGAAGCACTCTAAACTTGAAGGGTGTCGGTGCTAAGAAATATTATTGGAACGGCAAGTCCACCAATCCGTTGAAGTTGACATTGAATAGGGATAGCCTATTCATATTGAAAGGTGTTGCAGCCAATGGATGTGCTTCGGAGATCGAAGTGCCTGTGAAGGTGGCAGCTTTGCCAAAAGTGGTGATCGAGGGTGACTCGTTGACTTGTTCGGGTGCGAAGAATACTTTGGTTGCGAAGGCAGATAGGGGAGTCTCTTATCTCTGGAGCAACAAATCTACGGATAGCATCATCTCGCCTAAGGTGACGGCAGTACGTACCTATAAGGTGACTGTGACGGATACGCTTGGCTTGCATTGTAAAGCTACGGCTTCGTTTGTTGTGACTCCAATCGCTAATCCGAAGGTGATTGTCCGTGGTGATGATTCGATTATCTGTGGTGGCCGTGAGTTGGCTCTGACTGGATTCAACCTGTTGGATTCAACCAACACGCAAACGAAATATGTTTGGTCAATCGCAGGGGAAGAAAAGGGCGAAGGTGCTGTCTATACAGACTACTATACGCAAAAGACAAAAGTTCGTCTGACGGCAACGCAAGGCAGATGTTCCGCTTACAAGGATACGACTTTGACGGTTTATGCGAACCCTACGTTGACCATCTCGGGTAAAACCAACATCTGTCAAAAGGCTACGTTGAAATTGACTCCTAAGGCCAAGAGTTCAGCTACGATTACGGGCTATACTTGGACGGAAGGAAAAGATACGCTTTCTGACGGAGTTTTGACCTTCCCAATGGATTCTGTGGGCTCCTTCTTCTATGCGTTGCATGTGGACGATAGCCGTGGATGTTATACGGATTCTGTGGTAAAGGTTACGGTTCATAGCCTGCCTACTCTCAAAGTGGAGAGCCAGAACCTTTGTTCCGACTCCTTGTTCACTTTGACAGTACAACGTACGGATGAGGAGAAGGAGAATGCTACTTCGTATATCTGGAAGGTAAAGAATGGTAAGGATACCTTGAGCTCTATTGATCAACTTTCGGTGATCTTGTCTTCTCCTACCACTTACGTAGTCTCTGCAAAAGATGTATATGGATGTAAGGCTTCCCTTTCGAAGAAGGTTACGCCATCCACTTCTACATTTAAGATTCTTGGTGCAGAGATGGTCTGTGCTGGGGCTGATGCGGTGTTGAGTGCATCTAATCCGAACTCTTCCGTCTCTTATACTTGGTATGACAAGGATCCTCAGACGGTAGAGGAGGCAAAATCCATTGCAGAGGGAGCAGAGTATGAAATCTCTGAGGTGAAACAAGCGATGACGCTCTATTTGGTCGGAGATAATGGACAATGCAAAGTCTATGCAAAGCATACGTTGACTCCAGTGGATAGACCAGAGTTGAAGTATACCGGCAATACGGAGGTTTGTGAAGGTGATGTGGCGAAATTGGTGGCCGATGGTAAGTCTGATGGCATATTGTATGCATGGAACGACCAAAAGCCGGCGACACGTGCTGAATACACTTCTGAGGTGGTTGAACTAGGTGAGACTTACGAGGTGAAGTTGACCGGAGCCAAGGGAGAGTGCGCTAGCGAGCTTCTCATTCCGATCACAGTGAATCCAACTCCTAAGGCATCGGTTTTGGCGAAGGAGGTCTATTCCGGTGAAGAGTTTGTCTTGAGTTACGAGTTGGAGGATAACGGTGCTGTCATTCTTACAGAAAAATGGTATTCCGATTTGGGACTTTTGGGTGGTAAGTATGCAGAATCTATGGATGGCATGGTAGAAAACCATCCTTGGACGACATCGTTCTCTACGACCACGGATGACGTCTTTAAGATGAATTTGGAACTCGTTACGGACAAGGGTTGTACGCAATCATTACCAATCGAGATTCCTGTTAAGGCGAGAGTTGTGGCAGGAAAGTATCGAGCATTCAATGCATTAGGCCAAATTATAGGTGTCTTTGATTTGAATGATGAGGAGCCGCTCATCGATCAACTCTCCTTCTATAGAGGCTTTGAAATTCTCTTCTTGCAACCTCTGGACGATGATGGCGCCTTGCTGAAAGTAAGGGTGAATAAAAAGTAAACGATGGGTTATGTGAACTTCTGAAAAATAAAAATTTTGAAAAAATGAAGTGTGCCAAGGCTCTTTTCGAAAGAAAGAGTTTTGCGAGAAAAGATTGATTTCTAAAGGGGTGTGCCGAAATATAGTGGGCGCACCCTTTTTCTTCTAGAATACAAGCTCATTTGTATGGGTTTGTCATTTTGTGAAATCCAATTTATTTAAATAACTTTGCAGTTATAAATGTTCGCGAGTCGCAGACTGGTCGGAAGCATGGATAGTGGATTTTGAATAGTGTCTTATGAATACAGAAAGGATGATGAATTGGGGACGGAGGCTGTTTTTTGTTTTTGTGGTAAGTTATTTATCACTTTGTGATGAAGCAAGTGCACAAAAAAATATAGACACTCCTAATTTAGACTTCTCCCAAGGAGAAGCAGGATGGACTTATCAAACGGGATGGTACACCACACCGTTGATGGGTGGGGCGAATGAATATACTTATATTTGGGACCATACAGCCAAGGGAACGACGGCTGCTATTTCGGAAACTGATATTACCCATAGTGGTGGACGTTCCTTGTCGTCCAAGCAGAAATCTCGATTCTGGAGATATGCTACTCCCGAGAAGGATTCTATCTTTTCTTTCCTTCCTCTTTATGTGATGCCGAGTGAGAATCAAGGCGGTGTTATGCGTATTGGTCGACCTGACCCTTGGATTCCTAAAGATGGAATGGGCGGTAAGTATACGATTAAGCTCTCTATGGGAGGTGATCAAACAGTGGATTCAGACGGTAATCCTTTCTATTTTCCTTTGATTCAAACCAAAAGGTCGGGCGTCAACTGCTACGATGCAGGAGCGGAAAATTATGGCGTGGATCCTGAACTCAAAAGAAAGGGTGACGAGTGGCATAATCCTTATTATCAAGGTCCGACAGGCTTGGTGAATCCTTGGGCAGGCGCTGAACGTATGTACTATGATTTTAAGGTCACAGAGAACAGTACTTTGCTGATATATCGTTTTTTGGCAATCGTGCAATCTCCAGAATCAGCCTTCAACCATTCGGAAAATGGCTATGCGGAGATGTCTATTAATGTCCTGGTGAAAGATGATCTTACGGGGAAATGGAGTGTCATTCCTTCGAATGAACATCATGTTGTAGCCAGTGCCACAAATAGTTCGCTGAACTATCCGGGCATGCGACCTATGTATGAAAATTTGAATGAGAACCCTACTACCTCGGTCGCGTTCATGACGGAAGGCGCAGGGGAGGGATTGGATAAGAATCTATACATCTCTGAATTTTGTAATTCGCCTAAGAACCATGCCTCCCATTATTATGGAGCGCAGGCAGGTGGCAATCTGACGAATTGCTTCATCAATTATGCGACAATCGTTTCGGATCAGAATAAATTCTATTCCCGTTTCCATTATTCGGGTTGGCGGACTCGCTACACGGATTTGCGGAAGTATATCGGAAAGACAATTCGTTTGGAGGTGTTGAACCACGATTGTTTGATGAATAACAGCAATCAATATGCTGTCGTTGCAGGCGGACATTCCTCGTATGGATACTTCCAAGCGGAGACAAGAGCGATGGATCTCAAAACGGATGAGAAAGAGAATCGGGACAAAATAGAACTTGTCGCACCAGAGGGCTTCGCTGCTTCTGCTTATAGTTGGTATAGAAAGTCGGGTGGAACCATCACGCAAGATGAGAATAGGCCGAATGTCGCCTATGTGGAAAGAGAGTCTTTGATTGAGGGCGAGAGTTGTTCTTGCCGCATCAATATGGATCCTGAAGATACACGAGGACTCTCTGAGTTTGAGTTGAGCACGAGCTTCTCTTCTGTTCCTGTTATCTCACATGAACAGCAAAGCAATTTGGATACGCCTAATTTGGACTTCTCCCAAGGAGAGAAGGGGTGGACATTCCAGACTGGATGGTACACTACACCATTGAAAGGATCTCCTGATAGTCGAACTTATGTTTGGGAGCAGACTTCCAAAGGTAGTCTCTCGTCAATAAAAGATGCCGATATCTCGCATAACAATGGATTGATGATTAGTCCGCTTGAAAAATCCCGTTTCTGGAGATTTTCCAACCCTCATGAGAAGGATCGAATCTTCTCCTATATTCCACTTTATGTGATGCCGAACGAGAACCAAGCAGGGGTGATGAGAATCGGTCGCCCGGATATTTGGAAACCAAGTAGCGGCATAGGTAGTAAGTATACGATGAAGACTGTGATGGGTGGACCCAACATGGTCGATTCGAAGGGTGCCCCATTTTCGATGTTCCAAATGGAGGGCATAAAGCGCAACCTCTATTGTTTCGAAACAGGTTGTGAGGCTTATGGTATGGTCGATATGGAGAAGACGGCTTCTGAGTGGAGCTACCCATATTGTGATCAGAATGATAAAACCAAAATGCCATGGGCAGGGGCGGAACGTATGTACTACGATTTTGATGTGACGGACAATTCGACGTTGCTCATCTATTGCTTCTTGACGATCTTCTCCTCTCCTGAAAGTTGCAAGAATCATTCTGAAAATGGTTGTCCAGGCATGACCATCTATGTCTTGGTTCAAAACGAGCAGACGGGACAATGGGATACGGTCCGCTGTAATGACAATTATGTGATAAATTCGTTGGATCCAGCTTCTCGTTATCCGGGAATAACTCCGATGTTTGGGCAACTGAATGAGGAGGATGTGCCTTTCGTTACACCAGGTGTCGGAGAAGGATTGAATCGCGATGTGTATGTGTCGGACAATTGTAATGCTTCAACTGAGCATAGTGGACATAATGCTTCTTCTCAAGACTGCTTCCTTAATTATGCGACGATAGATCGGACCTCCGACGGAAAACTCTATTCCCGCTATGCTCAGACGGGATGGAAAACACGTTGTGCCGATTTGAGCGATTATGTGGGAAAGAGAGTTCGTATCGAGGTGTTGAACCACGATTGTTTGATGAATGATGCCAACGACCATTCGGTGGTTGCGGGCGGACATAGTTCTTATGGCTATTTCCAAGCGGAGACAAGGAAGAAGGAGATTCGGGCACTTCTTTGTTCGGAGAAAAATGATGCATTCGTCACTCTTGAGGCTCCTAAAGGATTCCCTGCCTCTTCATATCGTTGGATGAGGGCAAGTGGCGATTCTATCATGATGGATTCGTTGAGTCCTTATATTGCTTATGTGAAACGTTCTACGCTCCAAGAGGGAGAACGTATTTCTTGCGAATTGGATTTGGATAGTACGGACACAAGCGGTTGTGACATCTTGGAGTTGACGGCTCCTGTTCTTCCTATCCTTGTGCGACCAGATGCTTCTTTGACTTGGGCGTGTGGCGGATTGGCTTCTTTCCAGAACGAATCAAAGGTGATGACTGGTGAGGATGAGATCGCAGCCTACTATTGGGAGTTCCCTGATGGAAGCACTTCAATGGAGAAGGATGTTGAGTTCCAATTCGAAAAGCCGAATACAAAATATGTGGTTCGGTTGACAGCCTATACCTCTTGGGGATGTGATTTTACGAAGGAGATTGAAGTGACTACGCCAGCCTTCCCTAAGGAGGGTCTGGAAAAGGTGGTGGACACTACTTATGTATGTAAGAATGATTATTTTTCATTAGATCTCTCAAAGAGTTTGGACGATTGCGAGAGTTCCACATACACTTGGTTTGTGGATGGGGAAGAAGATTCTTCGTGGCCGAATAATCTCTGTTCCTATTCGGGAAAGAATGATGGGGAGTCCCACTATTACGAAGTTCGTATCCAAAATGGACCGTGTCTGTATGAACATGGTTTCCTTGTGAATCTATTGGAGTCATTCAAGTTAGTAGTGGATGGGCCTTCTTTGGCTTGTCAAGGCGAAGAGGTCACTTTCTCTGGCTCGATTGAAGGGGCAGGCTCCAATCTTTTGGGAAAAGAGTATCGCTGGCGTTGTAGTGGACCTGATGGATTTGAATCGTATGCGAATACGTCCACCTTTGTCGTTACGGCTCTAGTGCCAGGTTCTTATGCTTATGGATTATATGTGAGTCCTGTTGATCAGGCTGATGAGGGTTGCCGTGATAGCCTCTTCTTCTCGGTAAATGTAAGGGAGGCTCCTGATGTTGCATTGGAAGGGAATAGCGATATTTGTCAGGGTAGTGTTTTTACGGTTTCATCGCTTTCTAATTCTTCTTTGGCGCAGTACCAATGGTGGGTTAATGAGGCACCGATTGCAGAAAATTCTCAGATTTATACGAACGATAATTTGAGTGTTGGACCGAATACTATTCGAGTAGAGGTTGCGGACGATGCAGGTTGTAAATCTGCAAGCGAAATGACGGTGACTGTGCATCCATTGCCAGCCTTGAAGGTTGATTCTGTTGTCGGAACTCCTTGTGAAAACCAATCTGTTGAATTGAATCTCTCGGGCGCCGATCTCTTTAGTCTGGGTGCGGAGGATTCTAAGGGTAAGTTTATATTGAAGGAGTCGAAGCAAGGCGTTTATCAATATAATATAACGGGTGTGGATTCGCTTGGTTGTGTCGGCACTCTTTTGACTTCGGTTGAATTCTATGGCTTGCCGGATGTGCATATCGATGAGGAAAATAGTATCAGTACAGTGGGCCGAGGCATGCAAGCTTTGATTACGGCTGCTTCTGAGAATGAGGACGACATCAAAGAGTGGATGTGGACACCAACTCTGGATAAGGGAAAACGAATTACGCCAGTGCTTGATACGACTACGAAATTTGAGGTGTCTGTGGTAGATGCGAATGGATGTGTGAATTCGACGGATTATACGGTGACGGTTGTTGACAACTCACAGTTTAAGGTCTTAGGTGTTACGAGTGTATGCTTGGGCGCAGAGGTCTCTTTGACGGCTGATGATGAGACACTTTCTTATACGTGGCGTTGGAAAGATGGCGAAGAGGGAAAAGATACGGTAGCGACAGGTCTCTCCTTCTCCTTTATGCCAACGGCAAGTTCGGTTGTTTTTGTTACGGCAAAGGCCGCTGGCAGTTCTGCTGATTTGGCTCGGGTAGTGGTGCCTATCACGGTTAAGGAGGCTCCTCAAATTGTTATCAAAGGTTCTTCGAAGTTATGTGCAGGGGAAATGTTGAACCTTACGGCACAGAGCGAGGAGGATTATCAATATGTATGGACTGATGGCTTGTCAGGAAAGAGCGTGACGTTTACCCCTCTTGCGGGAACTCATCTCTATTCGGTGACGGGAACCAATTCGGCTAATGGTTGTACGTCGGAGGCCTCGTTTGAGGTGGAGACGGTTGAATTACCTGTTCTAAATGTGACGGCTCCTGCTGAGGTTTGTGAAAAGGATTCGATTTGCTTGGCGGTGGAGTCGGCAACATGTATCCGTTATATGTGGACTGCTGAAAATGAGTCTGTCGTATTGTCCGATTCATCCAAACTCTGCAAGAGAATCCATTCTACAAGTGCATATAAGGTAAAAGGTATAGATGAGAATGGCTGTTCGACAGAAATGGTTCATTCTATTGTGGTGCGAAAACTTCCTGAATTGAAGGTGGACGGAAACAGTGAGGTCTGCGAAGGTGGATCCGTTACGTTTACGGCATCAAGTCCGACAGTGACGCGCTGGAGTTGGTCTACAGGTGAAACGACATCACAGATTACTTTAAACGACATCACGGAAGAACGGACTCTCCGTGTCTGGGGATTTGATGGCTCTTGTCTTGCCGATGAGGAAATTCAAATAAAGTTGAAGCGACCAGAACTCTCCGTAAAGGAGGAGACGATTGTTTGTATGGGTGGCGATTTGCAACTCCATGCACAAGGTGCTGACAAGTTAACTTGGGAGTCGAACGGAACGGAGGGCGCTGAATTGAATCTACAGGCTGTGACCGCTAGTCGCGTAGAGCGTTTGTATGGAGTGGATAAAGATGGCTGCTCTGCTACAAAAGAGGTGGAGATTACGGTGCGTTCTCTTCCTTCTGTGAGATTGTCAGGACCAAGCGATGCTTGTATGAATTCAGAGATTACTCTGACGGGCCGTGGAGCATCCAGGTATGCGTTGATTAACGAGAATGACTTGACAGACACCCTCTTTTCTATGACGGATGCCATAAAGCTTCAATTTACCTCAACTACCTCTTATCGTCTTTTGGGATGGGACGAGTATGGTTGTAAGAATGTTAGTTCAAGGAAAACGATTTATGCAAGGTCTGTTCCCGATATCTCATTGAAGGGTGATTCTTCGATTTGTGTGGGCGAGAGCCTTTCACTTTCGGCTGTCTCGTCTATGCTAGAGACGGAGTGGAGATGGAGCGACGGAGGTACTACTAGTAGGTTCTCTGCAACTCCTGACAGTAGTTTCGTGCTGACCGTATGGGCAACTGGCAACAGGTGTACGACGGAAAAGTCTGTGAATATCACTGTTCATCAATTGCCTGAATTGAAGGTTGAGGGCGAGACCTTCATCTGTGAAGGAGATGTTTTGCGCTTGCAAGCGACGGGTGCCGATTCCTATCTTTGGAATGGAGTGGCCAGAGGCGCCAATTGGGTAGAGGAGAATCCAACTACCACAGCCTATGAATTGACAGGAACGGATGCCAATAACTGTACGAATACAATTAGTGTCCCTGTCGTTGTGAATGCTTTGCCAACGCTTAGCTTGGAAGTTCCTTCTTTGGCTTGTGAGGATGATTCGGTTCGCTTGACGGCTATATCGGAGACTTGCAAAAACTATCAATGGAAAGAAGGTGTTGCCGCTGGAAATTATTGTGATGTGCGTGTGGCAAAAGAGGCTGTATATACGGTTGTTGGATTTGATGAGAATGGTTGTGGTAAGGAGGTCTCTACGACGTTGAACGTTGTCTCTAAACCGACTTTGACGGTGGAAGGAAACACCAATGTTTGTTCTGGAGAGACCCTCTCTCTGTCGGTTTCCAGTCCGACAGCAACCTCTTGGCGTTGGTCCACAGGCGATACGGCTTCTGCCATCTCTGTAGATAGTATTACGACTGATCAAAATATTTGGGTTTCGGGCACATACAGCGTAGCTGATTTTTCATGTTCGGCAAGTTTGGAGATTCCAATCAAGGTAAAACCTATGCCAATCCTTTCTGTAAGGGAAGTGCCTGCTGTCTGCAAGGGCGGCAATCTGACGCTTCATGCTCAGGGTGCGGAGACCTTGGTTTGGCAAACGAACGGCCGAGAAGATTATGAATTGGCCTTGGAGAATGTGACGGAAGCTCGTGTTGAAAGATTGACAGGATATGATGAGGATGGCTGTAAGGCGACGCTGGATTTGCCTATTGAGGTGCGTCCTGCCCCTGTGATAACGTTGACTGCTCCTGCTTCTGCTTGTGAGGAGGATACGGTGACATTGGAAGCCGACGGCGCTATCCGATATGAGTGGCAAGATGATTTGTCCACCGATAGAGTGCGTGAAAAGCAGGTCTTCTATTCGACTACTTGTACCATTTATGGTTGGGATGAATATGGATGTAGGGGTGAGGCCTCTGCCTTTATCGAGGTAAATCCTACTCCTGAAATTTATTTGAGTGCCAATTCTGTTGAGGTCTGCAAGGGGGCTGAGGCGACTGTTACTGCTCTTGCTACGGTAGCGGATGCCACGTGGTTATGGAGTGACGGAAGTACCTCTTCGACATTCTCTTATACTCCGACGGAGGACTATGTGGCAAAGGTTAGAACTTCCTATCGTGGATGTTCATCGGAAAAGGCGTTGAACATTAAGGTCCTTCCAGCGCCTAGTTTGGAAGTCGTCGGCAATACTTTTCTTTGTGTAGGAGGTGTGCTTAATTTGAAAGCTTCGGGTGCGGCATCTTATACTTGGCGTGATTCGAAGGAAGCCCTTTGTGGACAAAAATCGGAGTTGGTTGTCTCTGACCCAGTTTCAACTTCTTATAAATTGTTGGGTGTAAATGAGTATGGTTGCCAAGATTCGATGATAATCCCTATTGCGGTAGATGAATCATTTACCATTGAAATCAGTGGTCCTGCAGTTGCTTGTGAGGGCGATACGGTTCGTCTAAGTGTCAAGTCCGACGCGTGTGATTCCTTCGTTTGGGAGGATGGCTATACTTCGAACTATAGGGATGTCGTGGTTTCGGAGACTCAATCGTACAAGGTGACGGGAGTTTCAGCGGAAGGATGCAGAGCTTCTGCCACGAAAGAGGTCCGTGTGATTCCTCTTCCGAAATTGGAGGTACAGGGCGAGCGGAACGTATGTTTCGGTTCTTCTCTATCTCTTTCTGCAGTTAGCTCTACTGCAAACAGGTGGAGTTGGTCTACAGGTAACACTACCTCTACCATAACCTTGGATAGTGTGGTGAACGACCAAAAGCTATGGGTCTATGGATTCGCTGAGGAGGATGGCCTGGTTTGTTCGAATGTTGAGTTTGTTGAAATAAAAGTTGATACATTGCCTCTACTCTCCATATTGGAGGAACCTGTCGTTTGTGCAGGCGAGGATTTGATCCTTCATGCTCAGGGCGCTGAGTCTTTGGCATGGGAAACCAATGCTTCATGGAACGACGTTTTGGAATTGAAGAGTGTCAAGGCTGATCGTGTGGAGAAGTTGAAGGGTGTGAATTCGAAGGGTTGTGAATCTGTGGTGGAGATTCCTATCACGGTGAGACCTCTCCCTGAAGTGAAATTGAATGGTCCTGATGCTGTCTGCCAAAATGCAAAGGTCACGTTGTTCGCGGAGGGAGCCCTTCAGTATGAATGGGAAAGTAGTGACTCGCATTTGGATTCAATAGATGTTGTTGTCGATAAGACGACAACGTATACTCTTTATGGTCAAAATGAATTCGGTTGTGTGGGCAAGGCAACAAAGGTCGTCAAGACGAGTGTGCCTCCAGAAATAACGATAATAGGCGACTCTGTCGTTTGTTCTGGCAAGAAGGTTACGTTGACTGCGAAATCAAATAAGTCATCTACCACTTGGAAGTGGTCTGACGGCTCTACTTCTTCTAAGATTTCAATGACTCCGGACAGTAGCCTTGCTTTGACTGTCCAAGCAACTTCGGCTGGATGTTCGGCTGTGAAATTGGTGAATATAGTTGTCAATAAGTTGCCAGAGTTGAGTGTGGAAGGAAAGACGACACTCTGTAAGAATGAAAAGTTGAAGTTGACGGCAACGGGTGCCACCTCCTATTATTGGGGAAAATTGAGTGACGGCAATACGGAAGCTTATTACGAGGATGCTAAGCCAAAGGCAAAAACCTATACTTTGACAGGAACGGATAGTAACGGTTGTGTAAGCAAGTTGAATATTCCGGTTGATTTCTATGCTGTTCCTGATTTGGCGATAGAGGCTCCAGACACGGTATGTAAGGGTGATTCGGTTCGCTTGTATGCAAAGTCTGAATCGTGTGTCTCTTATCTTTGGAAGGATTCGACGGAACTCGATTATAAGGATTTGTTGGTGAATGCGAAGACTTCCTATACGTTGACGGGATACGATCTTCATGGATGTCCTGCCAAGGCTTCGAAGACGATTAGCCTTTATACGGCTCCTAAACCGCAAATCATAGGAGAGAAAAGTGTATGTAAGGGTACTACGATGCATTTGCAAGCAACGGGTGCTGTTTCGTACATCTGGGCTGATTCTACCATGTCAGAATATAATGACGTGAAGATTGATGCTAAACAGACAATTAAGGTGACGGGTATTGATGAACATGGCTGTAAAGGCGTAGGTTCGTTGACAGTGTCGGTACTAAGTACCCCAGTCATTTCGATCTCAGGCGATACCGTGCTTTGTGCAGGCGAAACGCTTAGTTTGTCTGCCTCTTCGAACTTGTCTTCAACTTCATGGATTTGGAGTAATGGATCGACGAAGTCAAAAATGTCGATGTTGCCAACTTCCGATACGGTGGTTTCTGTCTTAGCTACTCGCGGAACTTGTTCCTCTAGGCGAGACATCGAAGTCAAGGTGAATAAACTCCCTGAATTGGCATTTGAAGGTAAAACGAAAGTCTGTGTGGGTGATTCAATCTCTTTGTTTGGATTGGGCGCAAAAGAGTATTATTGGGACAATACCCTTGTGAATCCGTATGTCGCTAAATTGAATTCTTCAAAGAAAATCAACTTGGAGGGTGTCGATTCTAACGGTTGTAAATCCCGTATGGAAGTGCTGGTGGAGACGCAAAATTTGCCGGATGTGAAGATAGACGGTTATTCTTCCACTTGTTTGGGAGTACAGAGTTATCTTACGGCTCACTCGGATGGAGCGGTCTCTTATATCTGGAACGATGATGAATCTGCGGTAGGAGATTCCTTGTTGGTTGAGGCTTCGGAAACTCGAACATACTGGGTGAAAGCTGTTGGTGGAGGAGACTTGCAATGTGTGGGTGTCGACTCTTTGACGGTGGAGGTGATTGACTCTCCTAAGCTCGCGATTGAAGGAATTACGGAAGTCTGTGATGGAGACAAGGTCTTCTTGACTGCGAGAATATTGGAGGATACGCTTTCTTATGGTAAGTGTGATTATCTCTGGAGTGTTGGGGATGATAACCAAGAGGCAAGTGTTGCTTTTGTTCCGACTCTTCCGGAGACAGTGGTTTCCGTAGAGGTGAGGACGGCTAATGGTTGTGTGGCTAGGACAGAGACTTCAGTCATTCGAAAAGAGTTGCCGAAGTTCTATTTAGAGGGTAAGACGATTGTCTGTCTAGGCGATTCCCTTCGTTTGTCGGCTGTCCCTGAACAATCGGATGCTCATTATGAGTATTCTTGGGGAACAGAGAAGGGCTCCTCTTTTGTATGTCAGATGCCAACTCTTGGTGTGTTTGATATATTTGTGGTGGCTCTTTCGGAGGAGGGTTGTTCCAGCGTTCCTCAGGAAGTGGTTGTCTCCGTTGTCCCTGTTCCGACATTCTCTATTGTCGGTGATACCATTGTTTGTAAGGGTTCTCCAGCGGTTCTTTCTGCTGTGTCGGATCAATATTCAAACAATGCGGATTTCGCTTGGAATTATGAATTGTTGGGAGCGAAGATGGTCTCTGCGGATTCTGCCTTGACAATCCCTGCTGTGGCAGTTCCGATGGATGTCCTTTTGAAAACCACTGTCGATGGTGAGTGTGCTTCGACTACGTCGGTTAGGGTAGTTCCTATGGAAAATCCACGCTTGGAGATAACGGGCGATGGCGCACCTATTTGTTCTGGCCGTGAATTCTCATTGACGGCTACCAACAAGTTGGATGACGCAAACGAAACTCAATATGTGTGGACTAATGAGGAGGACACTGTCGTGGGCCCTTCTTATCAGAAAGCTCATTCTCAATCTCTCCTTCTTCATTTGACAGGAACAAAGGGTGATTGTTCTTCTACGATAGATACCTTCTTGACGGTGCATGAAATTCCGGAAATCGCATTTGAAGGTGATACCGCATTGTGTGCTGGTGACTCTTTGACGTTGCGTGCAAAGGGCTTGACGGAGGATGCTGGTTTGAACTTCTCATGGACTCATACGGATAGCTTGCCACTTGCGGGAGATACGTTGTCTCTATCGCTTGCGGTAGGAAAATATCAGTTTGGATTGTCTGCTGTCGATGCCTATGGCTGTCTCTCTTCGGAGTTGCTCGTTCCAGTCTCTGTAAAGGAGAGACCGACAGTTTCGATAAATCCATCGGAAGAAGGCTTTGTGGAAGTCTGTCGAGGCCTTCCTTTGAAATTGGAGGCTGTTGGTAATCAAGAAGGACTCTCCTATAAATGGAGTGAGTCAGGAAACGCCAACGAACTTACGATCCCTTCTGTGACGGAAGAGCGGGAGTATGTGGTGAAGGTCTTTGACGGTTCTTGTTATGGATATGATACGGTGACGGTTCGTCCAAAGGAGGCTCCGTTGATCAGTTTGCCAACTCAGACCGTTTGCCGTGGCGATTCGTTTGTGGTGCGTCCAGACTCGAATCCAGAGGTGTTGGATTACACCTTTAAGTATGGTCCTGATGAGGCGAAGAATGTACAAGAATATCGTCTTGCTCCTCAGTTTGCTATGACGACGTTGTATGTATATGCTCGTGGTGTTAATGGTTGTTCTTCAACCATCCCTACGGAAG
This sequence comes from Paludibacteraceae bacterium, assembly GCA_017553575.1. Lineage (GTDB taxonomy): Bacteria > Bacteroidota > Bacteroidia > Bacteroidales > Paludibacteraceae > RGIG10190. Next base: position 1,520 of record JAFZKQ010000042.1, on the reverse strand, counting down.
TGAAGATTAAGGCGTTGGTGAAGCCTGTTATCGCGATAGAGGGAAGCACCGAGATTTGTCAGAACTCAATCTTGAAACTTGTTCCAAGTCAGTCTGATTCGTTGGCGGAGACGATTTTCTCTTGGAGCGACGAGCAAGGGAAACAATATGCGGGTAGCCTGATGACGCAGTTGAATGAGTTGGGTGATTTCCATTACACCTTGCATGTAGAGGTGAAGGATAGCATGAGTTGCCAAGTGGATACAACGATAAAGGTTACCGTCCATGAGACTCCGTCATTGGAGGTTGAGGGCGCTGGCGAACTCTGTTTGGGTTCCGATGCACATTTGAAGGTGGTTGATCCTACGGAGAATGTGGTTTATTCATGGTATGCGCAGCATCCGAGAGCCAATGAGGAGTTTGAACCTTTGAAGGTGGATAGCCAATATGTGGTTCTTAATGTGCAGGATACGATAACCCTTTATTTGGAGGGTGACAATGGTTATTGTAAGCAATATTCATCTCATAAGTTGTTGCCTGTTGTTAAGCCGGATTTGGTTTATACAGGGGCTACGGATGTCTGTGAAGGCTCTGCTACTACTTTGGTAGCGGATTCGAGGGGTACAGGAGTCTTGTATTCTTGGAATGATCAGGATCCAAGTGCCTATGCAATCTACACAACGGATATGATGTATTTGGGTGATACTGATACGGTTAAGTTGACGGCCTATAAGGGTGGCTGCTCTGATGAAAAACTTATCCCGATAGTTGCCGCTCCATTGCCGAAAGCTACGGTTTTGGCTAAGGAAGTTTACTCTGGTGAGGAGTTCGTTTTGAACTACGAATTGGAGGATAACGGTGCCCTCATCGTTAGCGAGAAGTGGTATTCCGATGAAGGTCTTTTGGGCGGTAAGTATGCCGAGTCACTTGGAGGCAGAATTGAAAACCATCCTTGGTCGACTTCGTATACTACTTCCACGGATGATATTTACAAGATGCAGTTGGAACTTGTGACGGACAAGGGCTGTGCACAGCAATTGCCTATCGAAGTGCCTGTCGTGGCAAAGGTTTCTCCAGGAAGGTATCTTGTCTTCAATGTGTTGGGCCAAGTTATGGGCGTCTTTGATTTGGATGATGAGACACCGCTCGTTGACCAACTCTCCTTCTATCGAGGCTTTGAGATCCTTTATTTGCAGTCGTTGGACGGTGATTCTACCTTGCTTAAGGTAAGGGTCTATAAGAAGTAAATGGAGGATTTGAGGGGGCCGAATCGGATGCAATGGCAGGCAAGTGATTCCCAAGGGTGGCGGTGGCCTTCTCTAGGCGAGAGGGTCTATAACCCTTCCCTCAAAGGAACGGTATAAAACAGAAAAGAGGATGCGCAATCAAGCACATCCTCTTTCTTGTTCGCCCAGCACGAACGTACTCTAACGGGTGTAAGTCCCCAAGCCGCCCTAACAGTGGGAAGGCTACAGCCGAAAGCAAGGGTGTCCATCGTGAGGTGGAATCTGAAGGAAGCCGTAGGCAAACATCTGACCCGA
>JAFZKQ010000041.1 GCA_017553575.1 Paludibacteraceae bacterium | reverse complement strand
GGGTATCCCTCGCTAATCGGCATCTATGCCAAATTGCATCGCAATTAGAGAACCGCCGTATGCCGAACGGCACGTACGGTGGTGTGAGAGGACAGAAAATGAAAGTAGGAAGAAAACTTTCATTTTCTTCCTACTCGATTAATGTCAAATGATAAATATCTGCCATTCCTTCGACAACACAAAATACTCTTCTTATGTGTATTTGCGTTTCGTTTTGGATTAACCTATTTAAGATGTCTATGGAGGTCCCTTTCTTCAGTTGGGAAGACTAATAAGCGTTTTCCTCGCCCTTGATCATGTTGTAGACAGTGAGGACGATGATTTTGAGATCCAACCAAAACGACCAGTTCTCGATGTACCATACGTCTCTTTTGACACGTCCCACCATATCCTCCAAATCCTTCGTCTCGCCTCTGAATCCTGTCACTTGAGCCCAGCCGGTTATGCCTGGTTTTGCGAAGTGGCGGACCATATATTCGTTGATCAGTTCGGAGTATATTTTCGTGTGTTGGAGCATATGAGGTCGCGGTCCCACGATAGACATGTTGCCTTTCAAAACGTTGATGAACTGAGGCATCTCGTCGAGGTTGGTCTTACGCATGAACGCACCGATTTTCGTTACTCTGGCATCGCCTTTCGTCGCCTGCAAGGTGTCTGAATCCTTGTTGACCATCATGGTCCTGAATTTGTAGCAGGTGAAATCTTCCGCATCTTTTCCTGTTCGGGTCTGTTTGAAGAATACAGGACCCTTCGACGTCAGTTTGATGATGCTTCCGAGGACGATGTAGAGGATCGGGAAGATGGTGATTAAGAATACGAACGAGACAACAATATCGAAAAGACGTTTGAATGCCTTGTTCTGGAATTCAAGCAATGGCTCTTCCCGTAGGGTGATGATTGGAATGGCGTCGGATACATCGCCCAAGAAGGAGAGTGCCACTTTCTTTTTGATGAATCGCTTGAAGTCGGGTACGATAAAGCATCGTATCATGTTCTTTTCGGCGAATTGGATGATCGGGAGGGCCTTTCGGTCGTCTCCGGCAGGAAGGGCGCAGAAAATCTCGTCGATGCAGTTCTCCTTGGAAAACAGGTAGACGTCGTCAATCTTTCCTTTCACCATTTCGGGATTTACTTTGTAGTCGGCTTCAGCCCTGTCATCGAAAAAGCCTAAGAACTTATAGCCATAGAAAGAGTTGGCGCTGATGGTCTCATACAACTCTTTGGCCATGGTGCCGGCTCCTTAGATGATGACGCGGCGGTAGTTGTTACCTTTACTTCTGTAGTGTTTTAGGATGATACGGGCCACGATTCGCCAACATAGCGCACAGATATAGAAAGCACACAAGTAGATGCTCCAGAACGTCATGTTGATATTGATGGTTCCGACCAAGAATACGCTGATCAATAGGATGAGTAGGGCGTAGAGGGAGCAAGTCTTCGTGACTTTCCCCGTAATCTTGTCGATTGTGACAATTCGTTGGTCCAATACAATGCCTACGTGGGATAGACTGATGGCGTAGGCCAAGTTTATCATAACTAAATACGATCTTGGAAGATTCTTGATTGCTTCTGCCGGAGGCGTTTTGACCAAAAGCAAGAAGACGGCCAAAAAACACAGGTTGAGGAGTATGAATTCTCCCAAAGCCACAAGATTCCTAATCGTTAATATTTTACGCTCTTTTTTTGTCTCCATTCTTAACGTGAAGTGTTTGCTTGTGTGAAGTTTTTTTTCTAGTAGTTCTGTCTTATCCATTGTCTGGTTTCGTAGATTGATCCCGTATGCCAGTTCTGAACCTCTATCGGAAAGTGGCGAAGTTTACGGGCTGGCCATCTCTCATCAGGTTTAGTGACGGAGATAAAGACGAGCGTCCTTATCTTCTATGGCAACTTCGCCGAATTAGTTCAAAACGGAGAACCTTTGAAAAATCACTTCCAACTACAAAAATAGGGTTTAATTTAGAATTAAGGAAGAGAATGGAAGGTTTTGTTTGACTTTTTATAAGAATGCTTGCCAACTACTCCTTTTTTAACCGTTTTTATATAAAATAGATGGGGTTGTTCTATGTCTTCTCCTATATTTTGATTATTTTTGTCGGAATTTGGGTGGTTTCTGATTTTGTTGTTTTCGATAAGTTCAATCAGGGACTTGTAACTGCCCGAATAGTAAATGCATTTAAATAATTTTTTTATTAATGGGACTTAATGATATTTTATCCAAGTGGTTTGGAAACAAAGCACAGCGAGATATGCGGGAGATCAAACCGTATGTTGAGAAAGTGGAGATGATTTACCCAACCATTGGGAAATTGACTAATGACGAGTTGCGTGCTCGTACATTGGATATTAGGGAGCGAATCCAGAACTATGTGTCTTCTGAAAAGTCTAAGATTCAGGAGTTGAAATCCAAGATCGAAGGCCAGGAGATCGAAGAGAGGGAAAAAACCTATGATGAAATCGACCGTCTAGAAAAATTGGCTCTTGAGAAATATGAGGAGGTCTTGGAGGAGGTTCTTCCAGAAGTCTTCGCCATCGTGAAGGATACGGCTCGCCGTTTCTCCGAGTCGGAGATCATCGAGGTGACGGCTTCCGATTTGGATCGCGAATTGGCTGCAACGGGTCATGATTTCTTGACTATCGAAGGGGATAAGGCTCTCTATCGCAACCACTGGATGGCTGGTGGTAATGAGGTGACTTGGAACATGGTTCACTATAACGTACAGCTCTTCGGAGGTGTCGTGCTTCATAAAGGTAAAATCGCAGAGATGGCGACCGGTGAGGGTAAGACGTTGGTGGCTACGTTGCCAGTCTTCTTGAACGCCTTGACCGGAAATGGTGTCCATGTCATTACGGTGAACGATTACTTGTCAAAACGTGACTCGGAGTGGATGGGTCCTTTGTATATGTTCCATGGCTTGACTGTGGATTGTATCGATAAGCACCGTCCTAATTCGCCAGAGCGTCGTAAGGCTTACATGGCGGATATCACCTTCGGTACGAATAATGAGTTCGGTTTCGACTACTTGAGGGATAACATGGCAACTTCGCCAGAGGATTTGGTGCAACGAAGCCATAATTATGCTATCGTCGATGAGGTCGATTCAGTCTTGATTGATGATGCTCGTACTCCGTTGATCATCGCTGGTCAGGTACAGCATTCTAACGAACAACAATACGAGCAACTTTGTCCTCGTGTCGAGCATTTGGTCTCTTTGCAACGTACGTTGGCAACCAACTTCTTGACGCAGGCTAAGTCTTTGATGAAGTCTCAAGACAAGAAGGAGCAGGAGGATGGTGCTCTTGCTTTGTTCCGTTCTTATAAGGCGTTGCCTAAGAATACGCCGTTGATTAAGTTCTTGAGTGAGCCAGGTGTGAAGGCTATCCTCTTGAAGACGGAGGAGTTCTACATGGCCGAGAACAACAAGAATATGCACATCGCTACGGAGCCTTTGTATTTCGTTATCGATGAGAAGCATAAGAGCATCGAATTGACGGATAAGGGTATCGATGCCTTGACGGGTGCTTCTGAAGACCCTCAGTTCTTTGTCCTTCCTGATATGTCTGCCCGTGTGGTTGAGTTGGAAAAGTCAGATTTGTCGAAGGAGGAGAAGCAAAGGCAAAAGGAGAAGATGTTGCAGGATTACTCAATCAAGACGGAGCGTATCCATACGGTCAACCAATTGCTCAAGGCTTATACCTTGTTTAACTTGAACGAGGAGTATGTGGTCATAGAGGGTAAGGTGAAGATCGTCGATGAGGGTACGGGCCGTATCATGGAGGGTCGTCGTTACTCGGATGGTTTGCACCAAGCTATCGAGGCTAAGGAACATGTGAAGGTGGAGGCTGCTACTCAAACGCATGCTACCATCACTTTGCAGAACTACTTCAGAATGTATCACAAGCTCGCAGGTATGACCGGTACGGCAGAGACGGAGGCAGGCGAGTTCTGGAATATCTATAAGTTGGATGTGGTTGTCGTACCTACGAATAGGCCGATTGCCCGTAAGGATATGAACGACCGTGTCTATCGAACCAAGCGTGAGAAGTACAAGGCCGTGATCGAAGAGATTGAACGATTGGTGAACGCTGGTCGTCCTGTCTTGGTCGGTACGACTTCTGTGGAAATTTCGGAGATGATCAGTAAGATGTTGCTGATGAGAAAGATCCCTCATAATGTCTTGAATGCCAAGTTGCATCAAAAGGAGGCAGAAATCGTTGCTGAGGCTGGTAAGTCAAGTACGGTGACCATCGCTACGAACATGGCTGGTCGTGGTACCGATATTAAGCTTTCTGATGAGGTGAAGGCCGCAGGCGGTTTGGCCATCATCGGTACGGAGCGTCACGAGTCTCGTCGTGTGGACAGACAGTTGCGTGGTCGTTCTGGTCGTCAAGGTGACCCAGGTTCTTCTGTATTCTTTGTCTCTTTGGAGGATAGCTTGATGCGTCTGTTCGGTTCTGAGAAGATTACGAACATCATGGACCGTATGGGATTCAAGGAAGGTGAAGTTATCGAGCATTCTATGATTTCCAAGTCAATCGAGCGTGCGCAGAAGAAAGTCGAGGAGAACCATTTCGGTGTCCGTAAGCGTTTGTTGGAGTATGATGACGTGATGAACTCTCAACGTGAGGTTATCTATAAGAAGAGAAGAGAGACCTTGATGGGAGAGCGTTTGGGCGTTAACATCATGAACATGATATACGATGCCATCTATCTTATCGCCGAGGAGGCTAAGACAGGCAACGATTATGAATATTTCAAGGATGAGTTGATGCTTTTGGCCAATATCGAGCCTCCTGTTTCTCAGCAAGAATTCTTGACGATCAAGTTGAATGATTTGGCAGAAAAGGCTTTCGCGTCAGCGATGACTAGCTTCAAGCACAATATGGATGCCATCGCAGAGCAGGTTGCTCCAGAGGTGGCTCGTGTGATAGAGGAGTTTGGCGACCAATACATCAATATCGTCATCCCTATTACGGATGGTGTGCATACTTACCGTATCCCAGTTAACTTGAAGGAGGCTAATGATACGAAGGGTAAGGCAGCTGTCAAGACGTTCGAGAGAGCAATCTTGCTTCATGAGATTGACGAGTATTGGAAGGATCATTTGCGTGACATGGATGAGTTGAAGGACTCTGTTCAAAATGCAAGTTACGAGCAAAAGGATCCGTTGCTTATCTATAAGAAGGAGTCATTCCTCTTGTTCCGCAAGATGGTTGAGGAGTTGAATCGTACCACGGTTACGATTTTGTTGCGTTCCCACATTCAGGAGATGCCTCAACAATCGGAGGAGGAAGAGCCTAAGGCTCCTGAAGTTCCACAAGAGAAGAAGGTGCGTGCTCCGGAGTATACGGAGACTCGTTCCGATTCGCCAGTCACCTCACCGGCACCTGCACAGGATCGTCCAAGGGTGACAGCTCCTATCCGTTCGGATAAGGTGGTCGGACGAAACGATCCTTGCCCATGTGGAAGCGGTAAGAAGTATAAGAATTGCCATGGGGCAAATCTATAAGTAAAAATAGCGGGCGCAGGATCGTTAGGTCCTTGCGTCCGTCGTTTTTTCCTGTTCGATATAGAAGGGGCATTCTTCGGAAAGGCACTTTCCCGCAAGGGGAGGGTGGCAGGAAGTTCGCCTCGCACTGATAAAATGATTGAAATATGTTGTCTTATATAACCTGGACATTTGATCCTTCTCTCTTCCATGTTTTTGGTTGGGAGGTGAGATGGTACGGCTTGATGTGGGCTTTGGGCTTTTTCCTTGGCTATCAGGTGGAATCTCGAATCTATAAGAAAGAAGGACTTCCTTCCGATGCAATGGATTCCTTGTTTATCTATATGGCGATAGGAACCTTGGTCGGTGCCCGTATCGGTCATTGTCTATTCTATGATTTTGAATACTATTCTTCCCATTTGATAGAGATATTCATCCCTAAGGGAGGCTTTGCCGGCTTGTCCAGCCACGGTGGGGCTTTCGGTATCTTGCTCTCTTTGTGGATTTTCCATAAACGGGTGGCTAAACGTTCGTATATTTGGGTCTTGGATAGGGTGGTTATTGCTGTCTCTATCTGTGGTGCCTGCATCCGTATGGGAAACCTCTTCAACCATGAGATTTATGGAGTCGCAACCGATTTGCCATGGGCATTCCGTTTTGTCTCCAATGTGAATGCTTGGATGGGCGGTGCCGATCCGATCTTCACGCAGCCTTCTCATCCAACCCAGTTGTATGAGGTGACCTACTGCTTAGTCACGTTCTCCATCCTGCTCTATTTGTATTGGAAGACGGATGCGAGAAAATATGATGGACTTCTGTTCGGAGTCTTTCTCGTCTGCATATTCTTGACCCGTTTCTGCTTGGAGTTCATAAAGAACAATCAGGAAAGCTTCGAGGATTCTATGATTTTGAATATGGGACAATTGCTTAGCTTGCCGTTCATCCTCTATGGCTTTTATAGCATATATAAGGCTTGTCAGCAGTGGAAAAGCGACAAGGCAGCATTAGAAAAAGAAAACAAGTAAACTGTAAAATAGATTTGTATGAGAGTATTGATTCAATCGGATTACGCATCCGTTTCAAGGTGGGCCGCTCAGCATGTTGCGGACACTATCAATAAGTTCAATCCAACGGCTGACCGTAAGTTCGTTTTGGGTTTGCCTACGGGTTCTTCTCCATTGGGTATGTATAGGGAGTTGATCGAGTTGAACAAGAAGGGTGTCGTTTCGTTTAAGAATGTCATTACATTCAATATGGATGAGTATGTTAATTTGCCTAAGGAGCATCCTGAAAGCTACTACTCATTTATGTGGAACAATTTCTTCAAGCACATTGACATTCCTGCCGAGCAAGTTAATATCTTGAATGGTAACGCTCCTGATTTGGAGAAAGAGTGCGCCGACTACGAGGCTCGCATCGCTAAGGCTGGTGGCATTCAGCTATTCGTGGGTGGTATCGGTCCTGACGGACACATCGCTTTCAATGAGCCAGGTTCTTCGTTGACTTCCCGCACTCGTTTGAAGCATTTGACGACGGATACGATTATCGCCAACTCTCGTTTCTTCGATAACGATATGTCCAAGGTTCCTACTTCTGCTTTGACCGTAGGTGTCGGAACGATCATGGACGCTAAGGAAGTGATGATTTTGGTTAGCGGTTACAATAAGGCACGTGCACTCCAACAGGCTGTTGAGGGCGGTGTTTGCCAAATGTGTACGTTGAGCGCATTGCAACTTCATCAGAAGGGCATCATCGTTTGTGACGAGTTGTCCACTTACGAGATGAAGGTTTCAACTTACCGCTATTTTAAAGATATAGAGAAAGAAAACATTTTGTAATTTTTATTGTATTTGAGAATGGATAACGCTTTATTACAAGAGGTTACTGCAAAAGCGAATGCTTGGCTTTCTGGTAACTTTGACGCTGAGACCAAGAAGGAAGTCCAAAGTTTGTTGGACAACTCGGACAAGACGGGCTTGATTGATGCCTTTTATCAGAACCTTGAGTTCGGAACGGGTGGTTTGCGTGGCATCATGGGTGCTGGTACCAACCGTATGAATAAGTATGTGGTAGGTATGGCTACTCAAGGTTTGGCCAACTACTTGAAAAAGGCTTTCGCAGGAAAGAAGGAAATCCGTGTGGTTGTGGGCCATGACTGCCGTAACAATTCACGCCTTTTCGCGGAAATCGTCGCTGACATTTTCTCGGCTAATGGCATTCGTGTCTTTTTGTTCGAGAGCCTTCGTCCTACACCTGAAATTTCATTCGCTATCCGTCAATTGGGTTGCCAAAGTGGTGTGAACATTACTGCTTCCCACAACCCTAAGGAGTACAATGGTTATAAGGCTTATTGGGAAGATGGTGCGCAAGTTTTGGCTCCGCATGACAAGGGTATCATCGATGAGGTGAACAAGGTTAAGATTGACGATGTTAAGTTCGCTCCAAATAAGGATTTGATCTCAATCATCGGTGGTGAGATGGACTTCGACTATTTGCAGGCTGTTAAGGAGGCTATGGTCGATCAAGAGGTGATCAATCGTCAAAAAGATTTGAATATCGTTTATTCTCCATTGCATGGTACGGGTCGTGTGATTATCCCTCTCTGCTTGCGTTCTTGGGGATTCCAAAATATCAACGTAGTGCCTGAGCAAATGGTGGTTGACGGAAACTTCCCTACGGTGAAGTCTCCAAACCCAGAAAACTCTGAGGCTATGACGATGGGTATGAACTTGGGTACGAAGTTGGGTGCTGACTTGGTGATCGCTTCTGACCCTGATGCCGACCGTTTGGCAATCGTCTGCCGTGACGACAAGGGCGAATGGGTGATTATCAACGGTAACCAAACTTGCATGATGTTCTGCTACTACATCATCACCAATATGAAGAAGTTGGGCAAGTTGAAGGGTAACGAATTCTTGGTGAAGACGATCGTTACTTCTGAGATGATCCGTGAGATCGCTGACAAGAACAATGTGAAGTTGTATGATGAATATACTGGCTTCAAGTGGATCGCTTACCGTATCCGTGAGAACGAAGGCAAGGCTAAGTATATCGGTGGTGGTGAGGAGTCTTTCGGTTTCTTGCCTTACGACAAGGTGCGTGACAAGGATGCTCCTGCTTCTATCTGCTTGATCTGTGAAATCGCAGCTTGGGCTAAGGATAACGGCATGACTTTGTATGAGTTGTTGATGAACATCTACATGGAGTACGGATTCCAAAAGGAGAGTGCCATCAGCGTGGTTAAGCCAGGTAAGAGTGGTGCGGACGAGATCAAGGCTATGATGGAGACCTTCCGTCAGAACCCTCCTAAGGAGTTGGCTGGCTCGCCTGTTAAGGTGATGAAGGACTTCAAGTCATTGAAGGAGACTTGCATCAAGTGTGGTACGGTTAAGGATATCGTAATGCCTGATACAGCTAACGTGCTTCAATTCTTCACGGAAGATGGAACGAAGGTCAGTGTCCGTCCTTCTGGTACGGAGCCAAAGATCAAGTTCTATGTTGAGGTGAAGGGAGAGATGAAGTCTGCTGCTGATTACAAGGCCGCATCTGAGGCTGCAAATGCCAAGGTGGAGGCTATCAAGAAGTCGTTGAATTTGTGATTATAGGGTGCTGTTGCGCCTATTTCAGACAGTCTCGTAATAGAGACTAATATTCTGAAAAGGGCGTTATGGCAGTCTTGCTGTAACGCCCTTTATGCCTATTCTTGAATCGTGAAATAGTGATAGTTATGAATATATTGGAAAATTTTCTTCCCACTGTTCCCCTCTTTGTCAAGTTGTATGGGATGGCTCTCCTTTTTACGGCTTTTATGTCTCTCATTGTTTGGAAGTCCAAAGATTATGAAATTGCTGAATTGGCGTTTTTTATGGTGGCGTTTTTGTCGTTAATTCCCGTCTTGGGAATCCATTCTTATTTT
>JAFZKQ010000040.1 GCA_017553575.1 Paludibacteraceae bacterium | reverse complement strand
CCCATCTTTTGGAATTTCCATGTCGTACCTCAGACTGGACTCTTCCCTTTTGAACTCATAGGAAAGCAGTCTCGTCTAGTCTCTCCAACGAGGAGGGTAGGGTGTACTTCTTTAGCTTAGGACACGAAGCAAAGGCCTCTTTGCCAATGGATCGTAGTCCCTCTTTGAATGAAACTTGTTCTAGTTTTTCACAATGTCCGAAGGCTCCTGCCCCGATCTCTCGCAATGATTTAGGAAGGACAACACGTGTCAGATTCTTGCAGCAAAAGAATGCGTCGCTTTCTATTTTTACGATTCCCTCTGGAATGATGACCTCTACGATGTCGTAGTTCCCTGAAAAACATTTTGAGCCGATGGTGGTGATAGGAATTGCCTCCTTCTCCTTTTCCGAAGAAAAGATGTGTTGGATTATTTTTTTTGAGAAGGAGGAATCTTTCTCGATTTCCACGTGTGTTGGCAATTGAATCGACTCGAAGGCGTCTCTTCGCTTGTAATTTTTGAGGGTGTAGGTGCCGTTGGACATGATCTCGCAGGAGAATGCGTCTGCTGTTAGGATTTCTGCATTGTTATACTCATCCGTTTCGGCAAGGTGTTGTTTTCCGCCGATATGCGCTGTCGGAATTCCTATGTTGTTATACTCATCCGTCTCGATTGAGAGTCCAGGAATGCCTATTCCTTGCGGTTTTGGTAACGGTTCCGTTATCCTCATGTCGATAGGCTCCGGTATTTTTTTAATCTCGGGCTCTCTTATGACGTGTGAGGTTTTGTCTCGTGAAGGTTCGTCCTCTGCGATGGCTCTTTTCTTGATGCGGACATTCGGGTCGAAACTGCTGGTTGCCGATCTGATTGTGCTTGGAATGGAGACCGAACTCAAGTTGCAATTTTCAAATGCGCTTTTCCCGATTTTCGTAATTGAGTCTGGAAATTTGACCGATTCCAAATATTCACATCCGTTGAATGCCTCAACACCGATGGTAAGAAGTTTTGGAGGGAATGTGATTTCGGTGAGTCCACTGTTGCTGAATGCCTCCTCTTCGATGGTTTTTAACTCGGCTGGCCAATGGACGGAGGTTAGATTTTCGCATTCGTAGAACGCTTCTGCAGGAATGATTTCGAGGCTATCTGCGAATGTTACGCTCTCCAAACGGTTGCATTCTCGGCATATCTCGTTTGGTAGTTTTTTAGGTCCTCCTCGGAACTTCAGGGAGGTTATGCCACTCTCATAGAACACTTCTTCGCCCAACTTTTCCAACGAAGCGGGAAGGTCGATCTCTCCCAATTCCGAGCATTCCTGGAAGGCCATTGACTCAATGACTTTCAGTCCTTCGTTGAACGTGACGCTTTTCAGTTCTTCGCATTGCTCGAAAGCCGATTCGCCGATGGTCTCCAACGATGCCGGCAATTTTAACTCCTCTAATTGTGAGCACTTGAAGAAGGCTTTCTTCCCGATTTTTTTTATGGAATCGGCTAAAATGCTGCTTTTTAGATTTGTGCATTCGTTGAAGACATATTCTTTTATCTCTTGCACTTCTCCAAGTAGCGTTATCTCCTCCAATTCTTCGCACTCGCTGAAAACCGATTCGCCCATTTTTCGTAGAGCAAGGAACTGGATACCGTTTAGTTTCTTACACTCTTTGAAGGCGCCTTCTCCAAGTCCTTCCAATGAATTAAGGATGAACGAGCCCGTCAGTTCTTCGCATTGGGCAAAAGCGTTTGTTCCTATTTCCCGTATTTGATTGTTTTGAGGGAGAGAGAGTGTTTTCAATTTTGTGCACCCGTAGAAGGCACTTCCCTCTATTTCTTGTAAGGATTTTGGAAGAACGACCTTTTCTAGGTTTTTGCAGTCCTTGAAGGCGTTCGTCTCGATTCTCTTATATCCTTCTGGTATCACGACCGTTTTAAGTTCTCTCCTGTCGGAGAAGCATGCTGTTCCGATGACGCTGATAGGGTGCTCCTTGCCTTCTGCCTCAACCTTAGACGGAAGTTTGATAGACTCAGGTGTCTTCCTGCGGAGGTAGTTGAAGCTTTTGATGGCGTAGGTGCCGTCGTGCAGGGCTTCTTTTATGAAAATATCTGCTGCTACGACTGTTGCCCCGTCGGAATCTTCTGTGTCCTCTTCCTCCAAGTTGGATGTTTCTTGAATGTCTGCATGTAAATCCGCTTTCTCATTCTTTGTGACGATAACATCTGAATCGAAAATCTCGCTCGCGTTTGTGTTGATGGAACTTGGAATTGTGACCGTGCTGAGTTTGCAGTTTCCAAAGGCCATCTCTCCAATCTCTGAAAGTGAGTTGGGAAATTGCACCGACTCCAAATTTTCGCATCCGTTGAATGCATTTCTTCCGATGGAATGGAGCTTTTTGGAGAAGGTGATATCTTGGAGACCGCTGTTATAGAATGCCTCTTCTTCGATCTTTTCCAAATCGTTGGGACAGTGGAAGATGGTTAGGTTGCTGCATTCGTAAAACGCTTCCGCTGGAATGGTCTTGATGTTGTCTGGTAGAGTCACGCTCTCCAGTCGACTGCATTCTCGGCACATTTCGAAGGGCAATTCCTCAATTCCTTTAGGAATGTTTAGGCTTGTGATACCGCTTGATATGAATACCGCATCTCCCAACTTTTCCAGCGAGGAGGGGAGCGTGATGGACTCCAATTCCGAGCATTCGTAGAAGGCCTCTTTCTCGATGATTTTTAATCCTTCGTTTAAAGAAATATTTCTCAGTCGGTCGCATCGTTCGAATGCCGATTCTCCGATTGATTCCAACGATGTCGGCAGTTCCATCTCCTCTAATTGGGAGCATTCTTTAAAAGCGCCATTCCCGATTTTTTTTATGCCTTCGCACAAAATGATTGTTCCTAAATTGGAGCACTCGGCGAAAGCTCCTCTCTCGATTTCTTGCAATGACCCAGGAAGTATCACGTTCGTTAGCTCTGTGCATTTGCAAAAGGCGAATTCTCCTAATCTCCGAAGAGTGGAAATTTCTATTCCGTTTAGATTTTTACAGCCGTTAAAAGCGTTGTTCCCAATCTCTTTTAGTGTTTTGGGAAGACGAACTTCTGTCAGTTTTCCGCAGCAGAAGAATGCTGTCTCTCCTATTTTTTGAAGTTGGCACTCGTCAGGGAATGTGATCTCTTCTAGTTTTGAACATCCGCGGAAGGCGTTGTTATCTATTTCTTGTAGGGAGTTGGGAAAAACAACCTTTCTCAAACTTTTGCAGTCGCAGAAGGCGTTCTTTCCAATTTTTACATATCCCTCTGGAATCAAGACTGTTTTAAGTCCTACGCCGTTTAGAGCAAAGCAGGCTTCTCCGATGGCACTGATGCGACAGATTCGACCATCCACCTCTACTTCCGTTGGCAGTTTGATGGACTCGTGAGGACTTTGGCTCTTGTAGTTGTAGCTTTTGATGGCGTAGGTACCATCGGATAGCGGTTCGCAAGAAAATGAATCCCAATATAAGGTTTCAACGATCGTTTGAGAATTCTCCATAATAACGAATCTTTTTAGGTGAATTTTGTTTTTCTTTCAAGGATATTGGTAAGCCCAATGTTTTGGTGACTTTTGCAAATGCACCATAAGTTTAGTAAAACAGTAAAAGTGGGTTGCCGAAACTTCCCTTTGCTTTTAGTCGTGATATCTTTTGTCTTCGTAGAGGCGCGTACATCGAGTGTCTCCGCTTCGAATGATAAAATCTGATACGATTTTCGAGCTCAATGTTAAGAGCCCACCTTTAATGTTGTTGCGAATATACATTTTTTTGTTCAAATAGGCCTTATGTGGGATTAAAAGCTTTTGATTTTATTCGAAGACTATCTCGTGTTGTTGAAATGATGGGTTGAAAATCTGGTTTGTTTCGCAATAGTTGTGTGTTCTTGTGTTTGAATTGTGTGGTTTTGCATGGCGAATCTGTGCTATGGAACGGTTTGGGTTGGTGGTTTTATCTGTTTCTTTTTTCGATAGAAGTTGTTTTGCTTTCTGTTATATGGATATTTGATAGTTAAAAATAGGCTTATATTTTTATATATATGAAATTTTATGTCTTTTTAAGCCTATGTATTTATATATTGTGTGATAATTTGATTTTTCTTTTCTAATAATTTAGATTTATGTATAAAAGTGTTCTAAAATATAAGATGTATATTGTATAAATATTTATTTTGGCTTTGAAAATTCCTATTTTTATGAAATGAATATGTTAATTGATGTTAATT
>JAFZKQ010000039.1 GCA_017553575.1 Paludibacteraceae bacterium | reverse complement strand
TCAGATGTTTGCCTACGGCTTCCTTCAGATTCCACCTCACGATGGACACCCTTGCTTTCGGCTGTAGCCTTCCCACTGTTAGGGCGGCTTGGGGACTTACACCCGTTAGAGTACGTTCGTGCTGGGCGAACAATAAAAAAGCAGCGGCTACTAGAGTCGCTGCTGCTTTTTTGTCCGCGTAGGATCGCTCCCGCCCGATCATTGCATTGCAAACATGCAACAAAAAATCAAATAGCCAAAGGGAAAGAGAGTGCCAATTCCTCGGAAAGCACGACTTCTCCCAGTACAATTGGTAGGACCTAATAGTACTTCTTCTACCAATACGCAGAAATCACGAAAAACCCTAAAGAAAAGATAGCCTCAAATTCACATTCGAGCCTAAACCACACCCCTATTTTCCATACAACCAAGAAAGTTTTTTCGGGAAGAGGAGATTTTTCTGCCCAATCTATATTATAAAACATATTTTCAAACACATTAAAATCTTGTCAAATAGTAATATTTTATCTATTTTTAGGGTGTTTTTAAACGAAACAGCAAGATTTGCATATATTAACCTTAATAATATCATAAAAACAATTAGATATGGGAACAGCAATTGACTTTCTGATTGACATTTCAGACAATATGAGTAAGAAACTCAACATTGCGCAAAAAGCAATTAAAGAAGAAATCATACCCCTACTAGACTTCTCCGATAGCATAGGAATCAGGACATTCCTTTCCATCGCAAAATCCCCAATCGTCATCAACTCCATCGATTTGGGAGAGACGAATAAACATGATTTCACGGAAAAGATAGACAAATTGCCCATCCCGAACGCAGGTTCTCCTATCGGATACACCGTAAAGAAATCCCTCGAACACCTCAACGAAGTGGAAGCGAGCAGGAAACGTATCATCCTCGTCACAGCCGGCGTCGAGACGGACGGAGGCAACTACGAATTCGAAGTGGAGAAGAACCTGAAAATCGACAACGTACAAGTAAACATCATCGGTTTGGGACTCAGTGGATTCGAAGAGAAGACGGCCCAAAAGACCGCCGACATGAGCCACGGATGTTTCTGCAACATACCTTTGGACAAAGGCGACGACAGCCTTGCCATCAGCAACATTCTCCAACCGCTGAAAGATATACTGAACGGAAAAGAAGTCATTCCAACCCCAGTAGCAGAACCAGAACCAGCTCCTGCACCGGTTCCAGAGGTGAAGCCAGAGCCTGTTTTCCAAGAGGTGAAAGTGGAGCCTATCACGATAACAGCCAAAGAGGAAGAAACCCCTATCATAAACAGAGTGGTAGCAGAGCCTATTCCAGAGAAGAAAGAAGAGGTAAAGCCAGAGCCTGCCCCTGCAGCGAAACAACCAGAAGTCTCCGTTAGCTTCCAACCTAAAGAGACGATCATTGAGTCGAAAGTGGAATTCCAGCCGACAGACAGGAGCCAAATTCAATTCCAGACAGAGCCTGACAGCAAATTAGCTTCCTTCTCTTCTTTCGACAAGAGGGCAGATGTTCAAAACATCAACCAACAACTTGCCGAGAACAATGCACAAATCGAGAAGCTTCTCAAAAAGAACGAGGAGGAACTTAAATCCTTCGCTATCAAGCAACAAGAGAGCGACCGTGAGATTGCAGAACTCCGTTCGGCAGGTCAAAAGGCGGTGGCAACCATCGAAGAGTTGAAGAAGTTGAACACCAATGCGAACTCAGAGATAGATCGCTTGGAGAAATTGTTGGGAGAGGCACAGGCCGACATCAAGAAACTCACAGAGGCACAAAATTCCGCATACGCAGAAATTCAACGTCTTAAGAAAATCGACGAAGATGTCATCATTCTACAAGACGCGGAAGAGATATCCAAGAACTCCCGAAAGAATGAGATGCAGATCTACGAGATGCTTATGAAGAGATACCCAGGCCGCGTAATTTGGATCAACAAAGACGAGAAGAAGAACATGGGATACGACTTCGAAATCAAGTTCGACGACAACTCCATCGAATACTACATCGCAGGTAAGGGTATCGACCAAGACCGCACCTTCTTCCTCTCCAAACTCGAATGGGAGAAATGCTTGAAGCACAGCCGCAACTACCAAGTTTATTTGGTAGACAAGGACAACCGAATCGCCATAATCGACAATCTTATCGGCTGCATCCTCAGCGGAAAGGTTCACCCTCTTGCCGGAAAGAACCAGAAGGTTAAGGCAGGAAATGTCCAATTCTCCATCGACTAACGAGGAGGACTTACGGGCACTTTAACGAAGTGCTAATAAATTGAACTACATTATTTTACAAATAGTAAAAACTCTCGTCCCAACCAGGGCGAGAGTTTTTTGATGGAGAATTCTAACGAGAAAACACCCTTGAAAATTTCCATTTTTCAGACGGTTATGCTATCTTTGACCGGTTATTTATGTGAATTGCCTATTCTTGATTGGTTATTGGGTTCTGCCAATTATCAATAAATAAATCTATTGAACCCTTCTTAATTCAAATGAAAAAACTTTTTACTTTAGCTTCCCTTTTTTTGACAATTGCATTTTCAGCAAATGCATCGGAAGGACTGACATTGGTCGGCAACCAATTGTGTACTGAGAGTGGACGCCCCATCCAATTGAGAGGTTGGAGCACACACGGCTCCTGGTTCAAATATTGTTACGACGAGGAAGAAGACTTCGCCGCCATGAAGGAGGCAGGTGCCAACATGGCCCGCATTGCCATGTACATCAATGAAGGCGACGGCATTGACGTGGAATGGGTAAAGTCCTGTATCGATTTTTGTGCCAACCAAGGATTGTACTGCATCGTCGATTGGCACTTAGAAAGAGAGTCTCCCAGCATCAGCAGAGGAAATCCAATGACTTTTGTAGGACAAGCAAAAAACTTCTTCCTCGAGATTGCCAGCTACGTCCAGCAAAAGGGTTACAACCACGTTCTGTATGAATTGTGCAATGAGCCCAACGAAGACATGGATGGGTCTCCTTACGAGGTGGGAAAAGAATATGTATGGAATTGGATTAAAGACTATTGCAAAGAGATCCTTCCTGTCATCAAAAATGTAGATCCCGACGCTATCGTATTGGTAGGCACCCCACAATGGGATCGAGGCGTAGTATTCCCTTTCATGGATCCTATCGACGAAATGGGATTGAATGTCATGTACAGTTTCCACTACTATGCGGGCAACCAAGAGAGATATTTGGGATTATTGAGTTCAGCATCGGCATTCATTCCCCTATTCGTAACAGAATGGAGCATCTCCAGCGACGCCCAAGGCTCAAAGGATGACACCAAAAGTGCCGACAAGCTCATGGAGGTATGCAACGGAAAGAACTTGGGAGGACAAATCATCAGTTGGGCAAATTGGAGTTGGTCTGACAAAAACGAATCATCAAGCACATTCCGAAGCGGAAGTTATGCAGATAAACTTTGGTCCATGTCGGGAGATTACGTCAGAAAATTATTGGCCTACGGAGACAACTTCACTTTCAGCGAATCATCCGCTTACGAGGGGGCTCAAATTCTCGACGGAGAGAATGACCTCTACTTGCAATTGGAGAAATTTGACGAAGGTGGAAACTACAATGCCTATTACGATTTCGACGAGGATTGGGTGCTTTGCAGCCCTGTTCCATGTAACGCAGGAAACGCAGGCATAAACGGCATCCGAGAATCTGATTTTGTAGATATCGGTTACACGAACGAGGATGACATGAGCAACAGCTACTACAACTTAGGTTACATTGCCCAAGGAGAATGGGTGAAATACACCATTGACGTCAAACAAGCGGGCGACTACGAATTCGAGACCTACACCAACAACCATATTGACGAAAACATCATAGCATTCACTGTTGACGGCAAAAATGCGTTGGTGGATGAAGATGGAAATGAAATCTATCGTGCACTTGAATTGCAAGCAAGCCTCGATGGTGACAAATATGAAGGTTTCCACGATTGGGACTGGACTACACCAATATCACCCTATGCAACCGACAAAAAATTCCGTCTGCGCTTCAGGGAGGCAGGGGAACATAAACTAGGAATCGTATTCATGACATCTGCTTCAGGTCTGGGTTCTCTTAAAATAAAAGGAAGTCCAACCGAGATTGTCAAAGCCAACGATGTCAACAGACAAATAGTTCGCATCTGGCCTAACCCTGCCCAAGATGGCACGCTAAACATTTCCGTCAACTACGATTCTAACGTCACCATCTACAATGTTCAAGGTGTGGCCGTATTCTCCCAAAATGTAGCTGCCGGCACGACAAAACTTAACGCTCCACTTGTATCTGGCATTTACTATGTGACTATTCAAAACGAGAAAGGCTTCTCCACCGAGAAACTCTCCGTAAAATAATCAAGACTCTATAGATTTGGCTGATTTTCATCGCACATACCGTGTGGTGAAAATCAGCCTAAAAAACATCACAAACCCAAAGTTCAAATCTACCCCACCCTCAGAAGAGACTACGACGCTGCCTATTCCACACAAGTTCATCAGAAAAGAGAGGAAAACGAACATCTTCTCCATTTTTATTACTATATTTGAGACGGACTGCGGATTAAGGAATGATATTTCTAAGCCTCACTATCCAAACAAAAAAAATGAGACCAAGAATGAATGATTCTTGGCGACACGCTCAAAAAAGATCAGAAAATAGTCGCTAAAACGGAAAAAATATGGCAGCAATCACCTTTTTACTTGATTATAACTCCGTTGTAGGAGAAGACGCATTTATCACAGGCGAAATCCGTGAACTACAAACACAAGACGGAGCCCTCCCCATGAAATATGGCGTATCTGGTTGGGAGATCAGCATAGAGACCAACCAAAAGTCGTTCGACTACCACTATTTCATTCGAAGGAATGGTTGCTTAGAGAAAGTTGAGACTCCGCTCTCCCACCATTTTGAAATACCAAGCAAGGAGAGCAAATCCGTCCTCGTTTTTGACAAGTTTGATGACTGCCACATCAGCAAAGCCTTGTCGTCGTCCGCTTTCTCCAACGCCATCAAGTCAAGGAAATACACGGCACAAAACACAGACGGCATCCACATCCCCGTCATCTTCAACGTCTGGACCGACAAAGTTGACTCAGACCACACCCTTGCCATCACGGGAAGCGACAGCACCCTCGGGAAATGGGCGGAGAACAACATGAAGGAGATGAATGGAAACCAATATCCCAAATATACGTTCATCGGGAATGCGAACAAAATCAACTTTCCCCTTGAATACAAATACGTTGTCATAGACAAAAACAACGAGAACAACATCTATTGGGAGAAAGGCAACAACCGTTACCTCTGCCCTTCCATCAACCGAATTATCGACAGCATCATCGTCAACGACGGCGAGCCTGACTTCGGACTTCCTGCCTTCAAAGGGGCTGGAACAGCCGTCCCTATATTCTCCCTCCGAAGCCAAAAGAGTCTCGGTTGCGGAGAGTTCTCCGACTTGAAGTTGCTCGTTGACTGGACAAAAGCGACAGGACAAAAAATCATCCAAACCCTGCCCATCAATGACACGACCATAACTGGCACCTGGAAGGACTCCTACCCTTACAGCGCCATCTCCGTCTTTGCTCTCCACCCCATCTACATCAACATAAACAAAGTGGGGGAAGTAGAAGACATGGAACTTTATGAGAAGAGAAGGGAGGAACTCGCCGAACTCAAATTCGTAGACTACGAAGAGACGCTGAAACTCAAAATGGGCTATCTCAAGGAGATTTACAAAAAGAGAGGCAGTTCGACGTTCAAAGAGAAGGCATTTGCCGCATTCCTTGAGAAGAACAGCCATTGGCTGAAGCCTTATGCGGTCTTCTGCTATTTACGGGACAAATTCGGAACTTCCGACTACACGAAATGGGAGGAGGACGCCAAGTTTTCCGCCAAACGAGTGGAGAAATATTGCACCCACGGCTCCAAAGAGTACAAAGAGGTCGCTTTCTTCCTCTTTATCCAATACCATCTTCACAAGCAACTAAAAGAGGCGGTTGCCTATGCCCATGAAAACGGGATCGCCATCAAAGGAGACATTCCGATCGGCGTCAACCGCCATAGCGTGGAGACTTGGATGTATCCAGAACTATTCGACCGCAACGGACAAGCGGGCGCTCCACCTGACGATTTCTCCAAGACCGGACAAAACTGGGGCTTCCCAATCTATAATTGGGAAGGAATGGCGAAAGACAACTACCGTTGGTGGAAGTTGCGTTTCGAGAACATGGCCGAATATTTCGATGCCTACCGCATAGACCATATCTTAGGATTCTTCCGAATCTTCCGTATTCCGTCGGGCGACACTCTCGGACTGATGGGGCAATTCACCCCTTCCCTCCCGCTCACAGAGGAGGAGATCCGGAACTACGGCATCAATTTCGATCCGAACAGGGACTGCGAGCCTATCATCACTGAGAACTTCTTGGACGAGATATTCGGGGAAGAGAAGGCATTTGTGCTATCCAAATACTTACTTCGGGATGGAGAACGCTTCCACTTGAAGCCTAACGTCAACACGCAGGCTAAAATCGCCGATATCCAAATAGACGGGACACCGGAACGCTCGGCATTCCTGAAATTCGGACTGATGATTCTCACCTGCCAAACCCTATTCATAAAAGACTACAAGGAGAAGGGGAAATACCACCCAAGAATCTCGGTTCAGCAAAGCAACGCCTTCCGCATACTCGACTACAAGCAGAAGGAGCAGATGAACCGTCTCTACTCCTACTACTATTACCAACGGCAAGACGCTTTCTGGAAAGACCAAGCGATGGAGAAATTGCCAGCCCTCACCAATGCGACCAACCTCTTGGCCTGCGGCGAAGATTTGGGCATGGTACCTGCTTGCGTCCCTCAAGTCATGGATCAACTAGGCATCCTCAGTCTCGAAATTCAACGCATGCCGAAAGAGATGGGGGTAGAGTTCGGCAGATTGGAACGCAATCCATACCTCTCCGTCAGCACTACCTCCACGCACGACATGAGCACCATGAGAAGCTGGTGGGAAGAGGACAGAGCCAGAACCCAACGCTACTTCAACAACGAGCTCAATCAATACGGAATGGCTCCGCTCTTCTGCGAACCATGGATTTGCCAACAGATCATCGAACGACACTTGGCGAGCCCGTCCATCTTCGTCATCCTTCCGCTCCAAGACTGGATGGCCTTAGACGGCGACCTCCGTTGGAAGGAGACCGCATCGGAACGGATAAACGACCCAGCCAATCCGAACAACTATTGGCGTTATCGGATGCACATCACATTAGAAAGGCTCATAGAAGACAGCAACCTTTCTTACACAATTAGATCAATCATCAGTCAATCAAAAAGATAAGACAAAACAAGGAGAAACAACACCCTTTGAATCAGAGGAGAGACGTGAATTAACACGCAAATTTCAAAAAATAATCTCTCCTTCTTATTGCATATTCAAAGTTTTTAGATACCTTTGCACCGCAAATGCGGAATATGCATAGCAAAAGTGTTGGTGCGTTAGTTCAGCTGGTTAGAATACATGCCTGTCACGCATGGGGTCACGGGTTCGAGTCCCGTACGCACCGCAAAAAGGAACGACAAAATCGTTCCTTTTTTCATATCTACCCTTTTCGAAAAACACCACCCCAAGAGACGCATTCCCCAACAAAAATTAGGAAACAAGCAGAAAAATAGGTATCTTCGAAAGAAAAGACAACAAAGGAGGCCTGTCCAAAGAAGGAACCTCCATATTTTCCAACACCTTAATTTTAGCATTATGAACAAAGAAGATTTAGCAAAATTCAAAGGCAAAAAAGTCACATTCAAGAAAGTAACTGCCTTCCCTGACATCAAAATAAAATTCGTCAGCTCATTTCCCGACTACAAGATAAAAGTGGCCGACAGTCAATCGTTCGCCGTATCAGAGGTAATCACCTACCAAGAGGTCTCGGCCTTTCCTGACGTACAACTAGAAAAAACGAATAGTTTTGAAGACTTCCAGATCTGGTTTGAATAAGCGCGGGCCAAGAAAAGAGTGATTTTAAACAGCCTCTACAAAGGGGAATGAAGAGGAAGCCTTTTGAAACATTCAAAACTTTTACTACTTTTGAAGAGAATAAAAAATGAAAAATGCCATATCATTTACTTAATTTTCAAATCAATAAGAAATCATGAACAAGAGAAAAACGCTTTTATTGTGTGGTCTACTTAGCGCTACCTTTGTAGGCATTCCAGCTAACTTTATGCGAGTCATTCTAAATGACGGAACACACACAGACTATCTAGTCAAAGACATTGATGAAGTTGTCTTCATCGACGACACCATTCCAGACCCTTCGGACAACTATGAATACGTTGACCTCGGATTGTCTGTGCTTTGGGCAACCTGCAACGTCGGCGCCACAGAAGACTACGACCCAGGATGGACACTTTCTTGGGCTGAGACCGAGACCAAAGACTCCTTTGACATCATGTTCCACAAATACATCAAAATGGATGTCGAAAAAGAGGTCTATACAGGAACAGATCGGCAACACTACAAATACACAAAATACGTTACAAATTCGAAATACGGAGAACTTGATAATCTTTCCGTTCTTCAATCGGAAGACGATGCTGCCACTGTCAATTGTGGTAAATATTGGCGCACCCCATCCATGAATGAATTGAACGAATTGAGGGGTAAGTGTACATGGACATTCACCGAAGACTACAAAGGCGGCCACGTGGGCTACATTGTCACGAGCAACGTTCCCGGATTCACCGACAAATCAATTTTCATCCCTTCCGCAGTGTCTTGTAACGGTCAAGGATGCAGCAACTATCTAGGCAACAGCGGTTATTATTGGTCCAACGAATTGCACGCAAACGGTGGAAGCTCCTGGTTTATATATTTTTATGGCGGAAAAGCTCCTGACACAGGTTCGAACGACCGAAGTATTGGAGCTTCCGTTCGTGGTGTTCGAGAAAAAAACACGGTGAATTTAAAATACACAGTAAAATTCTACGACACAGACAGCACCTTGCTATCCACACAATCAGTTAAGTCAGGATCAGCCGCAGAACCAGTAAGTATAGAAGCCAAAGAGGGTTACCAATTCCTCGGATGGTCTGAAAACATAGACATTGTAGACAGGAACATTGACGTCTACCCTTTAATGTACAAGGCTTCTGGAGAAATCGGTTCCCATGAATATGTCGACTTAGGACTATCCGTACTTTGGGCAAGCACCAATATCGGCGCAGAAAAAATCGGAGATAACGGAGAGTTCTTTGCTTGGGGAGAAACGATTGCGACAGAAACAGGAAGTGCCAACGACTATTCCTATCCAAGGGAAGAAGGGACAAACTACGGCATGAGCATCACAAAAGAAGATGATGACACCCGCCTATTCCCTGCTGATGACGCCGCAAGCGTTCAATGGGGAGAGTCATGGAAGATGCCAACTGTAGAAGAAATGCAGGAATTGATATCAAACTGCAGTTGGAAATGGCTAAACTCCGTTAATGGATCCAAGGTGGGCGGCTATGTCGTAACCAGCAAAGTAAAAGGATATGAAGACAAATTCATCTTTATACCAGCAGCAGGGCGACGCAGCGACAACGTGCTATGGGACGAAGGAACAAACGGAGAGTATTGGACTTCAGAGAACAAGGACGAACTAATGAAAGGATACGCATGGATTCTTCATTTCAATCAAGGAGAACATAGCGTAAAATATAACTTCAGAAACAACGGATTCTCCGTCCGACCAGTAGCAAACAAATAAGACAAACGCTTATGAAAAACATAATCAAAAAAGGATTCTGCTTGCTTGTCCTACTAATGGGCATGCAACAGTTATTGGCCGAAAAAGCCGTTTTCCTCATCTTTGAGATGAAGACAGGAGCCACCTATTCGTTCCTTCTGTCGGAGTACCCCGTCATCACATTCGACGACGAACACACAATTGTGAACAGCGACATAGCCTCAACCTATGTCACCGACGAGATAGACAACTACCACTTCGTAGAACGTGAAATCTCCCGAATAGAGCCAATCAAGAAAGACGAAATCCGTTTCGCTTATCTTGACAGAAGCAACGTGAACATCTATGGGTTGGAGAACGGACAGGAAGTGCAGTTGTTCAACCTGTCGGGCTTGCTCCTGAAAAAGGAGATCGCCACCTCAGAAACGCTCACGGTCAACCTTCCTGAAAAGAAAGGGATCTATATCCTAAAGATAGGCAATCTATCGGTGAAGGTTATCAAGAGATAAGGCAACCCAAACATGGGCAACTGAGCAGGAGGCAAATACCAAAGAAAGGTATTTGTCTCCTTTTTTATAATTTTCCCTGCCATCACAAGGCAATCTCTCCCCGCAAGAAAAAAAGAGGCAAAAAAAGGAGCGGACATCTTGCAGAATTAGAAAATTCGTACTACTTTTGCACCGCAGAAATGAGGAAAGAGATTCCGAATAGATGCAGACATAGTGTTGGTGCGTTAGTTCAGCTGGTTAGAATACATGCCTGTCACGCATGGGGTCACGGGTTCGAGTCCAGTACGCACCGAAATAAAAAAGGAAGTCAAATGACATCCTTTTTTATTTTTATCGTCTCAACCCTTTCTCAATAATAATCATCCACATCAGGGTTCAACCAATTATTATAC
>JAFZKQ010000038.1 GCA_017553575.1 Paludibacteraceae bacterium | reverse complement strand
TCGCAGTAGGAAATGGAATGAAGAAAGTTGTAGGCAAGAAGCCTTGAAATACAAATATAGATCTGATTTTCATAAAAATGCTGTTGGCGCTTATGAGGTTGCTTCTAAGAATGGCTGGATTGATGGGTACACTTGGTTGGAGTTGAAGACTAATCCAAATCGTTATTGGAATGAAGAAAATTGCCGAGAAGAAGCTAAAAAATACAAATTAAGAAGTGATTTTAAAAAGAATGCTTCAGGAGCTTATCATGTCGCAAAACTAAATGGCTGGATTGATGAGTATACTTGGTTGGAGCGGAAATGCAAGCCCAATGGTTATTGGACTGAGGAAACCTGCCGAGAAGAAGCAAAGAAATACAAAACGAAATATGAATTTCAAAAGAAATGTTATGGTGCGTATGCTGTTGCTCTGAAAAATGGTTGGCTTAATCATTTTTTTGGAGAAAAAGAGAAGAGACAATTATCATTACAATTTGGCGATTAGCGATTTTGTGATTTTAATGAAAGAAAGTCTTATTTTTGTGATTTTGAAAAATAAACAAAATATGATATTTCGACTATTATCCTTCTTGTTATGAACACAGATTTTGAAAATAATATGGAAACATCCTCAAACTCAGAAGATTCGATGTCGATTCCTTCTGCTATGGAGTGGAAAACTAAAGGGTTTGCCTGGTTGTTGGCTTTGCTTTTTATGCTGGTGACTCCGGTGTTGCTTATACCATTGTTCAAGGGACTTAAGGATTTTCCTGTTGTCATGCCCTTTATGATTCTTGTGGTGTTGTTTCTTTTCTATTGGGCCTTCGGTATTTTTAAACAACGAAATAATTATGCCATAGTTTCCGATAGGGGGGTGGAGTTGAACATCTATAATGACTTCTCGTTTGATATGAAAACTCATCATGATAGGATTGAATGGGGGCAGATAGAGAAGTGTGGGTGGCTCTACGATGGCAAGGCCCGTTTAGTGTTGAAACTCAAAGGGGAGGAGACTCCCCGAATCTACTATGTTGGCCATTTGAAGGAAGACGGCACGCCTTTGGTTCTCTCCATTATAAACTATCTGCAACAAGAGTTTGACAAGGAGCTGGAGCGGAAGTCGACGATGAAGGTCCTGCCGAATCTCTTTTGGAGTGTGCTGATGATGGGCGGTTTCTTCTTGTCTTTTACTTTGCCTATTGATGAGACTATCATCCCTTATTGGGCTTATCTCCTCTATTGGGTGGCTGTTTTTGGCGGGGCGTTTCTGCTCAGGAAATATTCCAAGGGTCATTATATCAGACTTATCATGGCAGCGGTTAGTCTATTCTTCTATTCCGTTGCTCTTTTTCTGTGGAGCAACTATCATTGGACGGATTGGCAATCGCCTGACAATATTCGCTCCTATCCAGCTGTCCAAGCTGTTCTCCAAAAGTCAAAAAATGGAGAACCGGAGGGTTATAGATTGAAATTTGAAGATGAATATGGCGGCTATAGGAGTTTTTCTGTTGGGTTGGAGCAGGAAGCTATCTTACGTGAGCACTACGTGGTGGATGTCTATTTGCATAAGGGTGCTTTGGGTGTTCCTGTCTATAAAAAGGCTGTTCTGCGAGTAGTCTCTGACAGCAGCTCCGGCAGGATGGAGAGCGAAGAGGAGTAGTTCCCGATATTGCCGCAAATGGTGAACTTGAAATAGAAAACTAACTAATTGATCATCAATATGATTAAAGCAATGCTTCTTGTCGGGGCAGGCAGCTTTTTCGGTGGTATAGCCCGTTATCTTGTGGCTTGTCTGCTGAGGGGTGTCGGAGCAGGGTTCCCGTGGGCGACGCTAACGGCCAATGTGCTTGGCTGCTTGCTCATCGGCGTGCTGTGGTCGCTATTCTCCCATGGGCAGGCCTCGTCGCTGAATCTTTTTCTGGTGGTAGGGTTCTGTGGGGGATTTACCACTTTCTCCACCTTCTCGAAGGAGAGCCTCGCCCTTCTCCAATCGGGAGACTACACACTCTTCTGCTTGTATGCGCTTGGAAGCGTGGCGTTGGGCATTCTTGCCGTCTTGTTGGGCTATGTCCTTGCCAAGTAACCTAAAACCATAATTCTATGATAGAAAAACAGATAACGGCCCTTCATGCCTCAAACAACGAGTTGAAGCAGCTCTACGAGACAGCTTTCCCCGTGGAGGAGCAGATTCCTTGGAATGACCTCATGCGCTTGGTGGAGACGATGCCTCTCGACTTCACCGCCTATTACGACGGGGCTAGTTTGTTGGGCTTCACCATCGTTTATCCTCGTAAAACGTTCAATTGGTTTTGGTATTTTGCCGTGCCTGATGCCTTGCGGGGCAAAGGGATTGGTCAGCAGATTCTTTCCCGATTGATTGACAAATACAAGGCCTCCACCAATATTCTCGACATGGAATCGCCCGATCAGGTGTGCGAAAACGCCGAACAACGTCGTCGCCGTCATGCCTTCTACCTACGCAACGGGTTCCGTGACACGGGTGTCGGTCGTTCCTTCGATGGCATCGACTACACCATCCTTATTCGGGGTGAGGGTACCTTTACCATACATGACTATGATGTCATTATCAATGAGTTGCGTTCCTTCTGGGATGCGATGCCCCAAGCGGAGGAGGCTTAATCGGAGCTTTCCTTGGGCTCTGGCGACTCCTCTTTCCCATACAACCCTAACGTCTGCCTCAACTTGTCACGCATATAGTTTTGGACGTTCCGTGGATAGATAATCTTAACTCCAGGTCCATAGGATAGGAAGATGGAGTACATCTCCATATTGATCACCACCTCAATGCTAAACGTGCATCCCTCCTGGTCCTCTTCGACCACCTGTTGGGTGGGGTGGACGGGTTTGGTCTTGATATATTTGCTTTGCTCGGCATTGGCCCAAAAGAGGATGCGTTGAGGCGTGCTGTTGATGTTCTTGCTCACGCCGATCACGTTGTCGAAGAAGTGTTCCGGATCAAAGTTGGGGTTCTCCCGATAGGGGACATCGATGGGCTCAACACTTACGATACGGTCAAGCGCCAAATTATAGAGTATCATATTACTCTCCTTGGAACCGAACAAAAACCAGCGGTTGCGGAATTCCTTCAGCAGATAGGGACAGAGAATGAACTCGATGGGCTCTTTGGCGGAGAAGGATTGATAGATGATTCGCAGTGTTTGTTTCGCGGCGATGTAGTTGTAGAGCGGGTTGAGCAGGCGGATGCCCTTTAGGTTGGGCACGCTGTCGAAGTGAATGATGGGTTTCCGCTTGTTGCGGGTGATGGAGAGCTTATCCTGCAAGCGACTGACGACATCTGCCATCTCTGAGAATTGTTCGAAACCCTCCAACTGCCGAAGCATGTCGATGGCCTCCTGAAGCACATTGTAGTCGTTCTGTGACAAGGGCATGTCCATGATGGAGTAGTCGTCGTCCGCATAACGGTAATACTTATGGTCGTACACCTCGATAGGCGCATTATAGCCCAACTTGTCGGAGCGCATGATCTGTATGTCGCTCTGAACGGTCCGGACAGAGACGCCCTTGCTTATTCCTTCCATCTCATAGAGCGCGTCGGAACAAGCCTCCACGAGATCTTCGAGTGTCCATCGGCGATAGCGGTTGCGGAGGCAGTTGTCGATGGTCTTGTAACGTATCAGTGCATTCTTATTGGCTGGCATGTTTCTCTAATTACTACTACGCTAAGATAGGCATTCCCTCGGAAAAAATCGCTCCGAATCAAAAAAAAACTCGGCTACGCAGATAGATTGCGCAGTGGCCATTTTATTTTGCAGTGTAATTCAAAAACATCACTCCTAAGTGGTTGATGGAATTAGTGTTGAATAACAAAAGTAGGAATCAGATGGAAGAGAAAATTAGGAACAGTTCCGCCAACGGAATGGACGACAGGGCTGCTTTCATGAAGCGTCAAGCCATTCTGGCGCACCTCCGGGATGTGGAGGAGGCGTATGGCGTTAAAATCCTATTGGCGGTCGAATCTGGTAGCCGTGCATGGGGTTTCGAGTCGAAAAACAGTGATTGGGATGTGCGTTTCATATATGTGCATACCCCGGAGTGGTATTTCAACCTCAAAGAGCAGCGGGATGTTATTGAGCACATGTACGATGACGATGTCGATTTGGTAGGCTGGGAGTTGCGGAAAGCGCTTATACTGCTCAGTCGGGGCAATCCCTCGTTGCTCGAATGGTTCTCCTCTCCGATAGTTTATTATGAGGATCAGGAGTTCCTCCGTCGGATCCGTGAGGTCGAGTCCTTTTATTTCAATCCGATTCGAGGCATGTATCACTACTATAGGATATACAACGTACACAATGAGCGCTATTTGACCAAAGAGGGATGCACGGCTAAGCGCTTCCTCTATTATCTTCGAGGTGTCTTGGCGTGCCGATGGATAGAGAAGAACTTGACGTTGCCACCTGTTGCGTTCGGCGAATTGGTGGAGGCCGTTGTCGACGCAGAGGAGACGAGGCTCCAGATTGATCAACTGCTTCGGATGAAGAAGAGCGGAAATGAGTATGACATTCAGTGTGTCGATGCCCAATTGCGGTCGTATGCCCGTCAGTTGGCCGACTATTACGATGCAACCATCGGTTCGTTTCACCCAGAGCTGCAAAAGATTTCAAACGACAAGTTGAATGTGTTATTCTATGATATGGTCATGGCTCACGCTGGGGAAAGTCGGGGATTGTCAAAAGTCTCTTGAATTAAATTTTTAACAACTTAAGAAACCAATCAATATGATTATAAGAAACATCAATAACCGTTTGGTTAAGATTTGGACCGACTATGTGGAGGAGTCGGCCATGCGTCAAATCGAGAATTTGACCACCCTTCCGTTCCTCTTCCATCACTTGGCGATCATGCCCGACGTGCATGCGGGGATGGGAATGCCTATCGGTGGCGTGTTGGCCTGCAAGGATGCTGTCATCCCGAATGCGGTGGGTGTCGACATCGGTTGCGGAATGTGTGCGGTAAAGACCAATTGGAAGGTCTGCGAGATTCCGACTGAGGTGATCCGAAAGGAGATTATGAAGGGTATTCGTGAGCGTATTCCGTTGGGAATGGACCACCATGAGGAGCCGCAGGACGAGAAATACCTGCCTCAAGGTTATGACATAGACCAATTGAAGGTGGTCAAGAGTCGTCAGCACTCCATCTGTCGGGAAGTAGGAACGTTGGGAGGCGGAAACCACTTCATCGAGCTACAGAAGGACGAGGAGGATACGCTTTGGATCATGATCCACTCCGGTTCGCGCAACCTCGGAAAGCAAGTCGGAGACTTCTACAACCATGTGGCTGCCACCCTGAATGCGCGATGGCACTCTTGTGTTCCGCCGGAGATCCGTTTGCCGTTCATCGCCCGAGAGACCAAGGAGTTCGGTATGTATTGGAACGAGATGAACTACTGCGTCGAGTTTGCCCTTTGCAACCGAAGGCTCATGATGGAGCGTATTGAGGAGGTCCTTGTGGAGGCATTGCCTGGCATCGAGTTTGAACCGATGATCAACATTGCCCACAACTATGCCGCTTACGAGAACCACTTCGGGGAGAACGTCATCGTGCACCGAAAAGGAGCGACACTGGCCCGTGAAGGCGTCATCGGTATCATCCCCGGCTCGCAAGGAACGGCCTCGTACATCGTCGAGGGACTCGGAAATCCGGAGTCGTTCTGTTCCTGCTCCCATGGCGCCGGCCGTACGTTATCACGCAAGATGGCCATCAAGATGCTGGATATGCAGCAGGAGGTGGATCAGTTGAATGCGAAGGGCATCGTCCACGCTATTCGTTGCCAAGACGACATGCAGGAGGCCTCCGGTGCCTACAAAGACATCGAAGAGGTCATCGCCAACGAGCAAGACTTGGTGAGGGTGAAGACGAAACTGCTCCCTGTGGCTGTGATAAAGGGGTGAGGTGACAGAAGAACAAGTAGGCCTCCGTGTGGGTGGTATGGATTGAATTAGGACTCTGGGGAGCAATTACCTCAGAGTTCTTTTATCCATATCCATACACGCATTTAAACACCACAAAAACTACAATTTTTATGCAATGATGAGCAATAAAAAATCATCTAAGTCGTATTGTTTGGCACACAGAAGAAAATTGCAGAGGCTTCATTTGGGCTTGTGTACTGAACAAAACAAACGCCTTTCAATAGTATTTCGAATTAAACTCAAACGGTCACTTAGCAATATTTTCATTAATCAAATTTCCTATTGCATATAATGGATATACTTTGATATTTCCATAGGAAGAAAAGTTTTCCAAAGAGGTGCAGATGCCAAATTGGGATTTCTTCTCTTCCATAAATGTCTGACACTTGACGTCTTTCCCACCTGTCGAGTACCGCGGATTAGTAGAGGCATTCTGTTGCTTGAATCTCTCCATTCTACCAGTCTTTTATCTGTTTCTCTTTCAGTGTATTACATATTTTAAATTCAATTTTCGGTATCGTAAAACTAAATTAAAATTCAATTTTCGGTATCGGAGAGTCGTTTTCCCCCTCCCCAAAAATCAAAAGAGGACATACCCCAAAGGGCACATCCTCTTTCTTAGTATATGTCAGATTGCTTATTCTACATTGAAAATGTGGCGCATAAAGTTGTAGAGGTGAGGTTGAACGGAGCTGCCGTCATGACCCGTACCTGAGATGGAGTGCCATACATGATCCACATTGTTCGTTTGTAGGATGTTGTGGTACTGCTCAGGGTAGTTGCCTACGGTTCCATCGTTGGTTCCACCGGAAATGAGGAGGATGTATGGTTTAGGGTTTCCGTCCTTCAAGTGGAAGTCAGCCTCGTTCTTTATCGTACCTTCGTGTGTCATGAATTGGTCTTTAGTAGGTACAATACCTGGAGCAGGACACGCTGCACCTACGAAGCCAAACACATCCGTATGCTGTGATCCGATATACAATGCCTCACGTCCTCCCAATGAGAATCCTGTGATGGCCGTGTTCTTACGTCCCTCTGCGATCGAGAACTCTTGTTTAGCCCAAGGGAATAGGTCTTCAAGAATATCGTTCTCAAACATATCATAATATCTCATGGTCTGTTGGTCGAACGAGAAGCCTCCAGGTTGGTCTCCAGTAGGAGAAGTGTACATCTGAGGGAAGATGACAATCATATCTTTGGTCAAACCTTCTGAAATGGCGTTGGCAATCATTTTCCGTACGCCCATGCCATCATCAAGCATTGAATTTTCATCTCCGAAGATACCATGTAGTACGAACAATACAGGATACTCCTTGCTTTTGTCGTAGTTTGGAGGCAACAACACTCTCACTTTTTTATTGTGTCCTGCACTTTTTGAGTAGTACTGATAAGACTTCACTTCACCATAACTGTTGTTTGGTATGTTAGGTGCGAATTCTACCAAATCATCACGAAGTTTCTGCATCGTCTTAGCAGGATCGACTTCTTCGATTGGGGGAACTTGCTCGTATTTTTGGAATGTGAGGCTGTCAACATCGGCAATGTTATATTCAACAACGCTACCGTCGGACATCCACAAGTACATTTTCTCGGCTTCTTCAGCCATGGTGTTTGCTGCACATGCGAGCAACGTGATAATTGGAACTATTAATTTTCTCATATAGCACATAATTTTTTTATTACAATACAATCTTGTGCCTTGTTGGCAACAATAGAAGTTTGGAATGATTTATTTTTTGATGAATTTAACCACCTTGTTACCTGCTTTTAGCAAGTAGGTACCGTCAATTAGGTTGGCTACAGGAATTTCTACGTCTCCACCTGAGGCCTGAACGCTGTAAACGTTTTTTCCATGCAGGTCAAAAACCTGTATGTTGCATCCGCTTTCTGCTCCAGAGACGATGAGTAGGTCTTGGTTCGAATTCGGATACACTTGAATGTTGTCGGCTGTTGGGCTGGACGTTTTGGATAGAGTGCCCTTGAAGTCAATTCTTCGGGTTTGATCATAGGTGGTCTCATTCAAAGTGCTGCCATCTTTCCCTACGATTTTAAAACCTTCTGTTCCTCGGAAATCGATGTACTGGATCTTTGACAATTCGAATGAAGCCTCCTCAGACGAGAGGTTGATCACCTCCAAATTGGTTGCCGTCATCGTCAGATACGACAATGACGCCACAAGTGTCATTAGTGTTTTATTCATTTTATGGTTCTCTTTTATGTATGACAAATATAATGATTTGTTGGTATAAAACAAATTTTTGGGTCAAAAAATAGTTGGTTGGGTATCTTTTTGTTTGTCAATCGTATGGCTGGCTGAATCGTATGTTTGCGTTCTCCGTCAATGGTCAGAATTCCCCTATTTGTTGGTTTCCACTGAAAATGGTTTGGCGTGATTTGCTCATTTATGTGTCTATTCGTAATTTTGTCCAACAATACGATTGTTTGCGCAGATTTTTTCGGCATGCGAAAATTGCGTACGGTGTTTCGTAAACAAGTTATTGGGTTACAAGGAGTCATGACGAGACAAAAAAAGATACTATTCCTTCACGGCTTTTTTGCCAGCGGACAGTGTGTGCCTGCTTTGGCTTTGCGGGAGGCTTTTGAGGGTAGGGGACAGGTGCTCTCTCCCGACCTTTCCAGACATCCAAGGGAGGCGCTTGCTCAGATAAGGGAGATCATCGACCGTGAAGCGCCGGACCTTCTCTTGGGCAATAGTTGCGGTGCCTTCTATGCGCAGATGTTGGCGCCTGTCGTGGAGATACCAGCCTTACTTGGCAATCCGCATTTCCAGATGACGGCCTTCCTGAAAGAACGTCTCGGCGAGCATGAGTATAAGTCGCCAAGGCGGGATGGCAACCAGCACTTCGTTATCGACGAGCCCTTGATTGAAGAGTTCGCTGCGCTGGAGCCTGTTCAGTTCGACCACTGTAATCCCTGTTACAAAGAGCGTGTGTGGGGCTTGTTCGGCGAGCAGGACAAGGTGGCGCATTTCGAACCGCTCTTCCTGGAACACTATAGCCATTCCTTCCATTTCCCGGGTGCGCACACCCCGACGGCCGAGGAGGTCTTCGCTTGGTATGTGCCGTTGGCGGAGGAGCTGATGTTGCGCTATAGGTAGAGACGATGTGTACATCGTCTCTACATGTGAAATTAAAAAAACAGGTAAAATTCAATATAGATGGATCGTAGTTTTCAAATCATTCGTGCCAGTTGGATAGGTATAATTACCAACGTGTTATTGGCAGCCTTCAAGGCTGTAGTGGGTGTTCTCTCCAGTAGTGTGGCTATTGTGATGGATGCTGTCAACAACCTGAGCGATGCGCTGTCGAGCGTCATCACTATCGTCGGCACCAAGCTCTCGCAACGCCCTGCCGACCGTAAACACCCGTTCGGATTTGGACGCATCGAGTATTTCAGTGCCATCATCATCTCTGTTATC
>JAFZKQ010000037.1 GCA_017553575.1 Paludibacteraceae bacterium | reverse complement strand
ATCAACAACCCTGCCGATGAAATGGAGAAAATGGCGGAAAACATCATTGCGGAACACAAGGGAAAGATCACGGAGCTGATCAACAACCCTCAAATAGAAGATGGGGATTGTCTTTCCAACACCTATCACCAGACGAGCCAAGATGTCTTGTTCAACCAAGACGGCATCCTCACCATTCAGACGTCCGACTCCTCCCACTATGGTGGATCTAAGGGCATCAAATTCCTTTATTTCAACAACTTCGACCTAAAAACAGGCAACGACTTGAAATATAGCGACCTTTTCATCGAAGATTCTGAAGAGATGCTCTCCAACATCATCATACAAAAATTAATGGAGGACAACCAGATAGAGGAAGAGCAACAATTGGAAGAGATTGGATTCATTGACTTGGAGGAAATTAAGCCCATCAACAATTTCAAGATTGACGCAAACGGCATCTCCTTCGTCTACAACCCCTCTGAGATTGCTTGTCTCTCTTTAGGCATCATCGAAGTCGCCCTTCCTTTCGAGGAGATTCGATTCCTACTGAAAGAGAACTCTCCCCTCTCGAAAATTGTCGATTGATTGGCACTTTTTTCGGTGATTTCCACTCTTTGATTTCGAGGAATTTTTTAGCATCCTTCCATGGAAACGGTTCCCGAAAACTCGGCAACTATGCCTAAAAGGAGGCCGCACAATCGTTGTGACCGACTGACCGACAGCGAGATGCCGAAATAAAGCAGAAATCACCGAGATGTTTTTCTTTCCACAGCTCTACAGATTCATGCTCCAACGGCGAATTTTAGACGCGCAGGAAAACGAAAGCAGGATTTGTGAAATTCATCCTGTCAACGTATCTTTGCCTTAGACATTCAAATTTGGGGTCAACCCTCCTCAAAAAAAGCAACAATGGATATAATTCTAAAATACTTCAACAACTTGACGGAAGAGCAGAAAGGGCAGTTTGCCGCTCTCTTCGACCTCTATTCCGATTGGAACAGCAAAATCAACGTCATCTCACGAAAAGACATTGAAAATCTGTACGAACACCACGTACTCCACTCGCTGGCCATCGGTAAATTCATCAATTTCAAAGAGGGGACAACCGTAATGGATGTCGGCACAGGAGGTGGATTTCCCGGCGTTCCGTTGGCCATCCTTTTCCCTGAGGTACAATTCCATTTGGTCGATTCCATCGGGAAAAAGATTAAGGTAGCCACCGAAATATCCAACGCCATCGGATTGAAAAACATCACGTTCCGCCACTGTCGCGTGGAGGAAGAGAAGGGCAAATTCGAGTTCATCGTCAGCCGTGCCGTCATGCCTTTTGGCGACTTGGTCAAGCTCTGCCAGAAGAACGTCCAACAGAAAGGACAGAAGAACAGCTACCCCAACGGCATCATCTGCCTCAAGGGAGGCGAATTAGGAAACGAGCTGAAACCCTTCATAAAAAAGGCCGATTTCATCGATTTGGACACCTTTTTCGAGGAGGAATTCTTCCAAACAAAGAAACTGATTTACATGCCTTTATAAATAGGCGTATGCTATAAATTTCCCATTCAACAACAGGAGACTCAATAGTATGACAAACATGGGCAGCATTGTCCGCCGTTCGCTCAACACCATAAAAAATAAGACGGCGATCGACGATATTTTTCCGCAGAAAGAAGACAGCAAATACATTGCAAGGAGAGGAAAGTTAGTGGAGCTATTGCGCCAAAAGGGCATCTCCTCCCCTCTCGTATTGCAGGCCATAGGGAAAGTGCCCCGTCAAGCCTTCATGCCCGAGACCTTGTCCGAACTGGCCTACGAAGACAAAGCCTTCCCCATCGGGGCTGGACAGACCATATCCCAACCCTTCACCGTCGCCAAGGAAACGGAAATCCTCGACATCCAAAAGAACGACAAAATCTTGGAGATTGGGACGGGCTCAGGCTACCAGTCTGCCGTCCTTCTGGAATGTGGCTGCCGATTGTACTCCTTGGAGCGTCAGGAATCGCTCCACACCCAGACGAAAGAGCGGTTGGGAAAGCTGAACTACAAGGCCGTATGCCTGCTCAAAGATGGTTTTGAAGGCTTATTGTACGAAGCTCCTTTCGACAAAATCATGGTGACGGCAGGTGCAAGCGAAATACCCAAGAAGCTATTGAGGCAACTGAAGATAGGTGGCATCATGGCACTCCCCTTCGGCGAAGGGCAAGAAAAACGGCTCTACCGCATCAAACGACTCTCCGAAACCGATTTCGAAAAGATGGACTGCGGACCGTGCGCTTTCGTTCCTATGCTGAAAGGGATCAACCGGAAATAGCCCCAAGCGTGAGTTCTAAAAAAAAAGACCGCTTCAAAAGATATAGAAAATGAACTTGAAGAAACTTTTCAGTGTTTTTTGTCTCTTCTCGACCTCCTACTGCATGACAGTCGGTCAGAGTAGCGTTGAACGGTCGAACGAACTTGCGGCAAACCATAAAATCCAACAGGCTGAAGAAGCGTCTTCCAAGACGACACTCACCCCAACGAGTAAAGAGAACCCTCAGAACCAAGGTTTTGAGCCCAATTTAAATAAACGACGTATGGAAATTAAGATTTTCGTATTCAACCCCTTCCAAGAAAACACATACTTGATCAGCACCCCCAACAAGGAGTGCCTCGTCATCGACCCCGGATGCTTGGAGAGTGAGGAGAAAAATGAGTTAGCCAACTACATCATCCAAAACGGCCTGACGCTCAAACGTGTAATCAACACCCACCTCCACCTCGACCATGCTTTCGGATGCAATTTCTTGGCGCAGAAATTCGGCATTCAAGCGGAAGCCTCGCAAAAAGACGAACCGCTTCTGGATCGAATCAAAGACTACTCAACCGCCTTTGGCTTGTTGTCCAACGCCGTTGAATCGGCAAAATTGGGAGGTTATCTGAAAGAGGGAGATGTCATTGAATTGGGCGAACTGAAATTCGAGGTGCTGGAAAATCCAGGACACTCCTTGGGCGGACTCATCTTCTTGGAACGGAGCGAAGGCGTGGCTTTTGTGGGCGACTCCATCTTTAAGGGAAGCATCGGACGGACCGACTTGCCCGGAGGCAATCACAAACAACTCATCGAAAACCTACGGAAAAACATTCTGACACTTCCGAAAGAGACGGTTCTCTATCCCGGCCATGGACCTTCGACAACCGTCGATTGGGAACGTTGCCATAATCCCTACTTGGAATAAAACCACGTCAAAAAAACGGATGTTCCAAGAGATTTCTATGGCTTGACACAATTGATCAGACATTCCTGCTCTTTTTTTTACAAACAAGGCCAAAATCCATTCGACTATTTTAGAAAAAAATAGTCGACTCCCCCTATTATTATTGTTTTTTCACGATGGAAACATCGATAGAAAATAGCCTTTTCTCCTTCCGAAAAGCGAGAAAGCAGGCCCAATATGCAACGCAAACAAAGAGATAACATAAAGATATTCAAACCTAAAGCGCCATAAAACCTGCCATTTCATCGAAATTCAACCATAAATAACATTCGCCACCAACAAACAATATTGTTCAATACCAGCAAATAATATTGTTCGCTATCAGCAAACAATATTATTCGGTAGCACAAAATAATATTATTTGATATAAACGAACAATAATGTTTGGTAATACCGAATAAAAATCGTAACATTGTGACAATTTAAAGAGAGAAGTTATGATACTAAGGAATCAGTTAGAGCAAATAATAGAAGGGCAAACCGCATGGACTACGGCAAAGAAAAAAGAGATTGCGAGGGACACAACCGAAGCCACCGAAGCCATCGAAGGTTTTGCCACTATCATAACAGGTATACGTCGATGTGGAAAAAGCACATTGATGAGGCAAATCATGAAAAAATATGCGAAAGAGGAAATCTTCTTCATCAACTTCGACGACATACACCTGACCGGATTTGAGGCTGACGACTTCACTCGACTCCACGCCATCATCGTCGACAAGAAAGTCAAAGTGCTGTTTTTCGACGAGATACAACTCATCCCCTCTTGGGAGATTTTCATCCATCAACTGCTACGAGAGGAATACCTCATCTACATTACGGGCTCCAACGCCTCTATGCTGAGTATCGAATTAGGAAGCCACCTCACAGGTCGGCATTTGTCCACAGAGCTATTCCCTTTTTCGTACGATGAATATCTGAGTTTTACCAAACAAACAAAGAGCATAGACTCTTTTTCGCGATACCTCCACGAAGGAGGCATGCCCGAACATCTTGCGACTCGCGACTACCGCGTGCTGCCCTCTTTGCTTGACGACATATTGACCCGAGACATCGCCATCCGCCAGAACATCAAGAACATAGAACCCCTAAAACGGTTGGCACTCTATCTCCTGACCAATGTGGCTAAGCCCTTTTCTGGCAATAGACTCACCTCAATCATAGGTAACATAGCCAATTCGACCGTTCTTGAATACGTCGAATATATGCGTGATGCCTACTTGCTTGACACAATCGGGCAATATGCCGACAATTTCCGAACGACCGTAAGGAACCCCAAGAAAGTATATGCAATCGACACCGGTATTGCCCATAGCCTCACCCTCTCGAAAAGCGAAGACAAAGGCCGTTTGTTCGAAAACCATATTTTCCTTCAGCTACGTAAACGCGCCAGAAACCACATATACTATTTCCGAAGCGAAGGAGAGTGCGATTTTGTGGTAACAGGAGCCGACAACAAGCCCCAAGAGCTTTACCAAGTATGCCTTAGCCTAAACGAGGAAAACATGGCTCGTGAAATCAACGGATTGAAAGAAGCCATGCGCACCCTCAATATCAAAGAAGGCAAAATCATCACGCTCAACGAAGAAGAGACGCTAAACGTCCAAGAAGGCACAATATACATAAAGAAAGCCTTTTAGCCAGAATCGCTTTTCCTATTCAAATCGATCGTTTAGGGCACCGTCATTGCTAGTCGCCCATCGGAATAGCGGGCCAAAAGCCCTCCAGACCGCACAGAAAAGGGGGAATGCATTTTGGTAATATTGCCAACAAACACTATCTTTGCATATAAATTCAAACAACGTAGATTCTTGACTAATGGGTACACTCAAAACAAAAGAAATATTGGTGGACGCGGCTCGAAAACTCTTTGCTGATCAAGGAGTTGAGAACACGACCATGAACGATATTGCCCAAGCCTCAAAAAAAGGGAGAAGAACGTTGTACACCTATTTCAAAAACAAAGACGAGATTTTTTTCTCCGTCATCGAGACAGAATTGGCTCAAGTGGCCAATAAATTGTCTGAAATAGCCAAAAGTCAAGAGAGTCCAGAAAAAAAACTTATCACCTACATCTATACTCGTATGGAGGCCATCCGGGAGGTGGTTTTGCGGAACGGTAACCTGAATGCAGACTTTTTCCTCGACATCCGTATGGTGGAACGAGTGAGACGCAAACTCAATAAAAAAGAGCGTGCAATTCTCACCAACATATTCCAAGACGGCATAGAGAAAGGCATATTCGCCGTAAAAGATGCCGCTTTCGCCGCCATGATGTTCCATCTGGCCTTGAAGGGATTCGAGGTCTCCTACATCTTGGGAGGCATCAAAGACACCTTGAACGAGAAAAAGGAAGAATTCGTCAGATGCCTCTTTAACGGAATATTAAAGAAGGAAGATTAAATTCAAAAATAGGGTTCCTTGCTATTTTCCAAAGCTGTTTAAACCTATCCATAAAGTAGTCAGGGGCTATATTGTACTTGCCTCCGAAAAATCAACAAAAAATCCCCATTTCATCCCAATTTCTCGCCTCTCAATCCATTGCCATTGCATTCCACTCCGCGAAACTAAAACTTCTAATGCGACCATCAACACCCTTCCGATAAACACTATCCTTAGAATTCCACTCCTCGAAACTGAAACTTCTGACACGACCATCAACACTCTTCCTATAAACACTATCCCCAGATATACTATACTGATCCGGAATCGCCACGTCATATCTGCAGCCAACATTCAAATACAAATATTTTCGCATCTCCATGAATTGTGGAAACTCAGGATCTTGAATAGCCTCTATCGGAGGCAGTTTTCTCCCTATCCGTTGATATTTCTTACGTTCATCCAACATGTGATATTTCTGGGCG
This sequence comes from Paludibacteraceae bacterium, assembly GCA_017553575.1. Lineage (GTDB taxonomy): Bacteria > Bacteroidota > Bacteroidia > Bacteroidales > Paludibacteraceae > RGIG10190. Next base: position 45,380 of record JAFZKQ010000037.1, on the reverse strand, counting down.
AACTTCTCCACTGCATTTTCCTTAACGGAAATGCGCCATTCTTGAATCAAATAATAGGAAATCGCAGGAAGAGCTAAGATACCCCCCAACAACACGATTTTCTTGAGACTCCACCGAACCTTATAGAAAAGGAAAACATGAAGTATCAACATAGGCACCCCAATGATCACAAGTAAAAACACATCTATCGAATGAAGCACGTGCCAATTGACCGAATGCCACAAAAGAAGGAAAGAGACCCCCAAAAACAATATCGCAAAGGCATTGACTATCCGCAAAACCATTTGCATGGCTCTTGGACTTTTCCGAATCGTAATCAAATGGAAATGAGCAGATAAGAAAAAGAGAACACAAGAAAAAGAATTAATTGTCCTTAACTGCATATGACCTCTATACATGTCAAAAACATCACAAAGAAGGACAGACAACGAGAAAAAAGCAAGAATGGCATTTAGCAAAAGTCCAGGATCATAAAGAATCGGCATCCGCTCCTCCTCCTTTTTCGTCTGAAGAAAGGAGAAACAAAGGAGAAACGAACTCAATGCAATCATACTGCTACTGTTCCCATCATCTGGACCCATCGATACGTTCACAACAACCTCCTCCACAAAGTGAGCGATGCAGAAAACCACGACAAGACACACCAATGCCTTGACAAAATCCACAGCCCAATATCGATAAATTAAGCAGAAACGCTCCTCTCCTCCTTTGCCAAAACATCCCATGAGAAAGAGAAAAGAGAAGATAAGCAAACATACGACCACATTATCCGAAAGCCATCGAAAGCCATAACACAAGACAAACAAGCCACACAAGCCTATCAGGATGGATAAAATTCTTTTCAATTTGGGCTGAAAAGAGGAACGACGAAGCACAGAAAGGAACAAGCAGAGTACAAAAATAAACACCGCTGACATCTTATACTTATGCATTTCCATACCCCAAAACAGATTAAGCAAAGGGAAAAGAAGAGAAAGGGCTATTTCTATGGGAATTTGAGCAAGTCGAGATAAAAAGGCCATACACAGAAAATTAAGGAGTTATTTCATTGTTTTTCAAAGTCAAATCTTAATAAATGGAGAAAAGTCCAGCCGTAAAAAGACGACATTTATAGTCCCTTTCCTAAAGAGGAAAGAAAAGCCCCACATCAAGATGCAGGGCTTTCGTTCCTTACCTATTAGCGATTACTTCTTATCAATCAAGCTGACTTTGAAAGTCATCGTATTCAACACCTCTTCAGGATTCTTGCCGTCCAAGTCTTCGATGACAAAAGTCACGATCTGCGGCTCGTACTCAAAACGGATATTCTCACCGATCACCTCGTTGTCCTTGGTTGTGAACGGGAAGACGTAAGGCAAATTGTTCCAACTCTTCAACCCCTTCTGCTCATTATAAATATAGAGGACGGAAGCCATCACAACACCCTTTTCCGCAATCCTTGGAGTGAGATCCACGTTCTCAAACTCAGCATAGAGATAGTTTCTACCATCCTCAGCCTGCTCCAACTTCCAATCATTCGGATAGACATCATACACATAAGTGTAGACTTGCGAACCAATCTCCTGCGTAATATATTCCCTCGTAACGTACTCTTCCGTACAACTTGTGGCCAAAGCCAAGAGGGACATCAATATTATTCCTTTTAGTCTCATAAGATTCTGTTTTACGGTGAATCAGAAACTCACCTTGGGTTATTTATTGGGATAATTAACACTCTATTCAATACCCGCCATCTCCGACAGAAGATCCATCGTGTGGCAAGCTACAACTCCAGCCGTCTCCGTACGCAACCGACTGTTACCCAACGAGACAGGGAGGAAACCCGTCTTCAAGGCCGTCTCCACTTCCGCCTCGCTGAAATCGCCCTCCGGCCCAATCATGATCGTGGCATCCTGCCCCGGCTGATAAAGTCCAGACAAGGATTTCTTGTCCTGCTCGTAGCAATGGGCGATGAAACGTTGCCCGAGATCTTGGCGACGGATAAACTCGGAGAAATCGCATTGTTCGTTCAATTTCGGCAGATAGGCCTTCTTCGACTGTTTCATGGCTGAGACCAAAATTTTCTCCAATCGATCGCACTTTATGACCTTCCGCTCCGAAAAACGGCAGATGATCGGCGTGATTTCATCGACACCAATCTCGGTTGCCTTCTCCGCAAACCATTCCATCCTGTCCATGTTTTTCGTAGGAGCGATGGCGATATGGACACGGAACGGACGTTTCCGATACTCTGACACGCTGCTCAAGATCCGCACCTCACAACGTTTATGGTGGGGAACCGTGATCTCCGCCTCAAAATAGCCACCTCGTCCATCAATCAACTCCACACGATCTCCGGCTTGCAAGCGAAGCACTTTGATGGCATGGTTGGACTCCTCCTCCGGAAGAAACGGAGTCTGCGCAATATCTGGCGTATAAAACAACATAAACCTCTAGAATCAAAAAAGTTCGATGGATTCGGCAATTTTTTCGGGAAACCATCTATATACGAAAAAAGGAGGATTGCCCCTTAAGCGACAATCCTCCCTCCTATTTCTATCACTTATAAATAGCCTTCTTTCCTGCCAAAAGCGTATTACGCAACAAAGAACAGATTGTCATAGGTCCCACACCACCAGGGACTGGGGTGATATAACTACACTTAGGAGCGACATTCTCGAAATCGACATCGCCCGTAAGCTTGAAACCAGTCTTCGTCAACGGAGATGGCACACGAGTCGTACCGACATCGATAACGACAGCACCCTCTTTCACCATGTCTGCCTTCAAGAACTTAGGTGAGCCCAAAGCAGCGATGATGATGTCCGCCTGTAGGCACAACTCCTTCAAATTCTTCGTGCGGCTATGACAAACCGTTACGGTTGCATCGCCTGGGCAAGCCTTCTGCATCATCAACATGGAAACTGGCTTACCGACAATGTTGCTTCGTCCGATAACCACACAATGCTTACCGGATGTCTTTATGTCATAACGCTTCAACAATTCCAAGATACCGGCAGGAGTAGCCGAAACGAAGGAAGGCAAACCAATGGACATACGTCCCACATTGATCGGATGGAATCCATCCACATCCTTCCGATAATCAATCGCCTCGATCACCTTCTGCTCCGAAATATGTTTAGGCAAAGGCAATTGTACGATGAAGCCGTCCACATCGGGATCCTCATTGAGGAGCTTGATTTGCCCCAACAACTCTTCTTCCGTGATTGAGGCCTCAAAAGCCAACTTCGTAGACTTGAAACCTACCTGCTCGCAAGACTTCACCTTGTGGGCCACATACGTTTCGCTACCACCATCATGGCCGACAATAATGACAGCCAAATGCGGAGTCTTACCACCATTCGCCTTGATTTGGGCTACCTCGGCAGCAATCTCCTGTTTAATCTGATCGGCAACCGCCTTTCCGTCTATCAACTGCATATATTAAATATTATGGAGTTATTTCACCGTTTAATAAAAATTTAAGACAAGAGAATCCTGCTTATTTTCTAAATCCAAGCTTGAACTTACCTTGATTTTGCGTCACCATACGCATCATCTTACGGGTATCCTCAAACTGCTTCAACAAGCGGTTCACCTCTTGGATGGTCGTTCCACTACCCTTTGCGATACGGTTACGACGTGTACCGTTCAAGATGACAGGATTGGAACGCTCCTCTGGCGTCATGGAATAGATAATCGCCTCGATGCCCTTGAAAGCGTTGTCGTCAATCTCCACATCCTTCAATGCCTTACCGACACCCGGAATCATGGAAGCCAAATCCTTCAAGTTACCCATCTTCTTGATCTGTTGAATCTGACCCAAGAAATCGTTGAAATCGAACTGATTCTTAGCGATTTTCTTCTGCAGACGCTTCGCCTCATCCTCGTTGAACTGCTCTTGCGCACGCTCAACCAAAGAGACGATATCTCCCATTCCCAAGATACGGTCGGCCATACGCTCAGGGTGGAAAACATCAATCGCCTCCATCTTTTCGCCCGTACCGACAAACTTGATAGGCTTCTCGACTACCGAACGAATAGAAAGCGCCGCACCACCACGCGTGTCACCATCCAACTTGGTTAGGACAACTCCGTCGAAGTTCAAACGGTCGTTGAACTCTTTTGCCGTATTCACCGCATCCTGACCTGTCATGGAATCGACCACGAACAAAGTCTCTTGAGGTTGGATGGCATTCTTGATGGCTGCAATCTCTTGCATCATCTGCTCATCCACAGCCAAACGACCGGCGGTATCTATAATGACGATATCATTACCCTTGGCCTTGGCCTCCTTGATAGCATTTTGTGCGATTTCAACGGGATTTTTGTTATCCTCCTCCGTATAGACAGGCACATCAATCTGTGTACCCAATACCTTCAACTGTTCAATTGCGGCAGGACGGTAAACGTCACACGCAGCCAGCAACGGATGCTTATTCTTCTTCGTCTTAAGCATCAGCGCCAACTTACCAGAGAAAGTTGTTTTACCAGAACCCTGCAAACCTGACATCAAGATGACAGCTGGCGCACCTTTGATGTTAATATCCACGCTGGAACCACCCATCAATTGGGTCAATTCGTCATGGACAATCTTCACCATCAATTGGCTCGGCTTCACCGCCGTCAAGACATTTTGTCCCAATGCCTTCTCCTTCACTGACTCGGTGAACGACTTCGCTATCTTATAGTTAACATCGGCATCCAACAATGCCTTACGCACATCTTTAAGGGTCTCGGCCACATTAATCTCGGTGATTTTACCCTCACCTTTCAATATCTTAAATGACCTCTCTAATCTTTCTCCTAAATTATCAAACATATTATTTTGTATTGCATTATATTCCTGAGTCTCAACTAAATGAGTTCAATTCCCACGGAACTTCCTGAACTCACCTTTATTTACTGATTCTTTACGACAATGTCTGGAATCTTGTAGGAAAGTACCTCTTTCACCCACGCATCTTTCTTCTTCTCCACGCGTGACAAGTACTTGTCCAACTTGACGTCATACTCCCTACGCTTCATCTGCAGAAGGACTACGCCCCTTGAATTGGCAACCAGACGACAAAGGTTCCACTCTGCCACCTGCATCTTCTCGCCACCCTGCACGAAAGCCACATACTCGATCAAGAAATCTCCGTTTGCAGCTACGCTATGGGACAAGTTGGTCAACAAATTTTCGGTCTTGCTGGCTTCCAACTCGGCCATCTTGAAGTTCGCCACCTTCTCCACATCGACATCCGCATCGTAGAAATCGATACTTACCTTCGAGGTGAAATGGGTATTGGAGACCTTCTTCGGCAAGAAGTCCTCCACATAACGGAACTTGATCTTGGCTGACCAGACAAGCGAATACTCCTCCCCGCCGATCTCCATCTTAGGGATTCCGAAAAAATCGGTCTGCGCGTTGACACCCAACGAAAACGCAGACAACAAGAACAATAAATAAAACTTCAATCGATCCATAATCTTCAATATGGGGCTACGGATGGTCCAGAAAGAACTGAACCGCTCCGCATTCCTACCCTATTTGTTTCTATCTTGTTTCTCTTCCAAGACGGCGAATCAAATCCACCTATGCAGTCGCCCCATTGCTTGAAAATCACCATTCCATCGCCGCTTTCACGAACGATACGAACAGTTTATGGGGACGAAGCACTGAGCTCTGCAACTCAGGATGGAATTGGGAAGCGATGAAGAACCGATGGCTCGGAATCTCCACAATCTCCACCAATTTCGTGTCGGGATTAAAACCGGACGCCTTCATGCCATGCTTCTCGAATTCAGCCAAATAATCGTTGTTGAACTCGTAGCGGTGACGGTGACGCTCCTGAATCAAACGTTCCCCGTAGACCTGCTCAGCCAACGTACCCGGCTCAATCTCACAAGGATAAGCACCCAAACGCATCGTGCCTCCCATGCCCGAAATATTCTTTTGACTCTCCATCAAATCAACCACCTTATGCTCAGAACGAGGATTGAACTCCGTCGAATTGGCATCGGCGTATCCTAAAACGTTGCGGGCGAACTCTATCACCGCACATTGCATTCCCAAACAGATGCCGAAGAACGGAATGTTGTTCTCCCTTGCATAGCGGACAGCCTCAATTTTGCCCTCTATGCCTCGGCCTCCGAATCCTGGTGCCACCAAGATACCCTTCATGCCACCCAAAAGGTCGGCCACATTCTCCGCCGTCACGTTCTCCGACTGAATCAGACGGAGGTCCACCTTCACCTCATTGGAGGCTCCCGCATGGACGAACGACTCAAGAATTGACTTGTAGGCATCCGGAAGCTCTACGTATTTACCGACAAGGGCAATCTTCACCTCCCTCTTCGGATTTTCGCAACGCTCCAAGAACGAAAGCCATTCCGCCATATCAGGCTCCTTCGTGTTAGGAATGCCCAACTTGCGCATCACGACGGCATCCAAGCCCTCCTTGTGCATCAACAGCGGCACCTCGTAGATGGTCGGAGCATCGATACACTGTATCACGGCATCCTTCTCGACATTGCAGAAGAGAGCAACCTTCCGACGTAAATCCTCGCTCAAGTCATGCTCGGCACGAAGCACCAAAACATCCGGTTGGACACCGCTCTGAAGCAACGACTTCACCGAGTGCTGGGTCGGCTTCGTCTTCAACTCGTGCGATGCCGCCAAATAAGGGACATAAGTCAAATGGATGCAAAGGGTCTCATTCCCCAACTCCCATTTCAACTGACGGACAGCCTCCACATAGGGCAACGATTCGATATCACCCACCGTACCACCGATTTCCGTAATGACCACATCATACTTCTTGGTATTGCCCAAGATTTTGATGTGACGCTTGATCTCGTCCGTGATATGGGGAACGACTTGCACCGTCTTACCCAAATAGTCGCCACGACGCTCCTTGTCTATGACAGACTGATAAATCCGCCCTGTCGTCACGTTGTTGGCTTGAGTTGTGCTCTCTCCCAAGAATCGCTCGTAGTGGCCCAAGTCCAAATCTGTTACCGCACCGTCTACCGTCACATAGCACTCACCGTGCTCGTAGGGATTCAACGTATCCGGATCTATATTGATATATGGATCCAGTTTCTGGATGGTGACAGACAAGCCTCTAGCCTGCAACAACTTGGCCAATGAAGCCGATATGATTCCTTTTCCTAAAGAAGAGGTTACTCCTCCCGTGACAAAAATGTACCTTGTATTCATTTGCGTTCAATCTACAATCAACACACAAAAATCCCCATTTTTGACATTAACTGCAAATTAAAGGCCCCCAAAGTTAATCATAATTTGTCATTATTTTAGAACAATCCAAGGATTATTTTTAAACGGAAAGGCTCTCGCTTTCTCACAAAGCAAATTGTTCGTTTTTTGTCAAAAAAAGTTTCAAATTGAAAATAGAAACAGATTTTTAATCATTTTTTGGGTTATGTTCCCTCTTATTGCTAACAAATCACAAACGAAGGGGGGCAAACCTCACGGCTCTTTCAGTTTAAACCCGTATATACATGAAGCGTTAAATGAAACTTCGAACGAGCAAGCTCCGCCCTTGAGCCAACCCCTACGCTTCAACTTTCTTAGGATTTGGACCATACTTATTCTCTTCCGGACAGCTATCCTTGCAGAGAAGAGCCGACATCCCTAAAAAGATCACCCACGGAATCAGGTTTCCCAAGACGAGAATGACAGGATAATACTCATTCAAAATCGCAGGCATCTTCCAATGTCTAAATTTGATTTCAATCTCAAACAACAGTTCAAGTGAGAGACCCATCAAAACAACAAAAAGAAGCAGATAGAGACCACTTTTACCGATATCATGAAGACGACGCACCGTAACTGCCATTGTAGGGAGAAGAATATAGAGTCCATAAACAATGAAAGGTATCAACGAATCCACTCCTATTCCTATAATTTTATGCAAGGCATATCCGGCAAAATACAAGACAAGAAAGATGATGCTACTGACGAGTTGAAACATCCAAAACTCCTTACGTCGCGCCCTTCCTTCAAATACCGTATAGTTTTTCAAACATTTAAGATACCAATTCATTCCCAAATTTAAAGTTATTAGTATAAAATTAAAACTCAATTGCCTTTGGATCTGGACCGTACTTATTGTCGCCCTTGTCACCCGCTTTGAAGAGAAGCACCAACAGCCAAATTATACCAACGATGGGTTTAAGAATGTTAAAAAAATGCCAACCACTCTTATTGACATCGTGAAGACGACGTATAGTAACTGAAATAGTAGGAATAATTGCAAATGAGGCAAAAACATAAATAAAATACGGGAATAGGGTCGCTACTACACCAATACTACGAATCGTATCGAACAAAAGGATGAACAAGAAGGTCAATGCCAAAAGAACAATAGAATGAATCAAAATAAACATCCAATACTCTTTTCTTCTTGCCCTTCCTTCAAATTCCGTATAGTTTTTCAAACCTTTAATATACCAATCCATCCCCCACAATTTAAAGCTATTAGAGATATAAAATAATCTCGTCTTCTCCCCAGAGATCGCCTACCCATTGAATACAAGAGAAAAAAGTCCTTTGCCCATTGGAACACCCAACAAGCAAAGGACTGTAACATAAAAAACTAATCTCGGATTATGCCTCCAAAGCCTTTGGATTTGGGCCGTACTTATTGTCGCCCTTGTCACCCTCTGTGCAGAAAAGCACCAACAACCAAATAGCACCAATAAGAGGAATCAAGACGATAAAATACCACCATCCGCTCTTGTTGACATCATGAAGACGACGTACAGCAACTGCAATACTAGGAATCAATACAGCGAAAGCATAAATGTAATAAGGTATTTGGCCAGCCAGACCGATAGAGTCTACGAAGAGACTGCCTATCATTGACAAGGCCATACAAATAATCCAATTAAACAAAGCGAACATCCAAAACTCTTTTCTTCTCGCTCTACCTAAAAAAACCGCATAGTTTTTCAAACATTTAACATACCATTCCATATTAAAAAATTTAAATTTAAAAATTAATTTGCTGATTTATCTTTATTATACTTTTGATCGAATACCAACGGAGGAGTCACTGCCAACTTGACAAGATCCACCAAGACCCAAATTCCAAGCGGAATCCAAGCGATAAAGATGGTGAAGAACCCTAAGATGAATAGGATCAGCTGTGCCACCCCTGATTTAGTGTTTCCCAAATAAAAATTACCTGCGCCAAGAGCTCCCAAAAGGAGAGTCAATATGACAGCTGTCATTTTACTTTTCATTTTCCTATAGATTAAATTGTTAATACACTCATTTTCATCTAGTTTTTCCTCTTCTACGCCAATGCCTGTCGATAGTAGAGGTAGTCGTTACGGAGACGCATCAAGAACCCACGGTCGTCCATCGAACCCTTGGCAATGCCGAGATGCTTCTGCATACGTCGAGAAACTGCATCCGATTGAGTTCGGTAATTGATGTCGAATAGAGTCTTTGTCAAGAGGTCGAAATCCTCATCACTCATCTCCTGCACCTCTTCAAACTTCAGCTTATAGTCCGGATTGGTATACGCATACTCCTCTTGCAGCGAAACACGCTCCTGCAGGCTACTCTTCTTCAAGACCACCATACAACCCGAGGCCATATCGCCCAACCGCTTCCCTTTTTTCGAAATCAGAATGACTCCAACCAGCCAAAAGTCAACCGTATACAACAAAGAACGGATGGCACACTGAAAAAAGGAAGGTGGTGTCCCCTCGTCCGTCACCACGACAATCTTCATGAGCATCTTTCCAATGGTCTGTCCGTTAAAGAAGTATTCGCAAAAGAAAGGGAATAAACCCATAATCGTAAAGAGCAATATCAGAACAGGGGTATGATCAAGAGCATAATCAAAAAATCCCGAAAACGCCAAGATTATGAGCGCCATATAATATATGAAACCATCAATGGAGGTAGCTAGCACCCGTTTGAACACAGGGGCTGGGACATATTCCAAATCGACATACAATCCTGATAATATACTCAATTTGTCTACCATAGGTATAACACAAACTTCCTATTCCTAATCTTCTTATACAAGGCACAACCTTGAATTGACAAACAAAAATAAATTAAATTAACAATATAACAAACAGAATCGTTCCTTTTTTGGGAGGACATTCACACGGAATTTTCATTTAACTTTTCTTGTATAATTGAAAGTTCTTTCCAATCAGTGTTATAGGAGGGAAAATGAGGCAAAAGAGATTTAGGTATCAGATTCTTGCACACTTTTGGCTGGAAGCCAACCCTGTTAGTAAACGGGTACGGAGTGCTAGGTAGTCATAACAGGCGACCACGTGGCTGGAAGCCAACCCTAATAGATGTATGATAGGAAGGCTTCCAGCCTATGGGGAAAGGTGCGCCTCGCAGAACAAAGCCCCAACGGCGTTCTATTAAATTTTAAGATTCTACGGGTTTTATTTAAATGAAGAGACACCCTCTTCGAGGTATTTCAAAATGGCACACTGTTATCGGCTGGCGGCATCATCATCTGAGTTGGGTCAGGCAATGGAGCGGCAGCTTCAAAATCGCTCTCCGAATTGAATTTCGAATCGTGCACGATACCCTCCGTCGAGAATGACGAATCATAGCCATCCTCCAGATTCATGAACTTGGCCAACTCGCTCTTGAAACGCAAACGGACATCGCCCACCGCACCGTTACGATGCTTCGCAATGATAATCTCCGCCAAACCTATCAACGAATTACCCATCTTATCCTCCGTAATCTTATAATATTCAGGACGATGGATAAAGAGCACCATATCGGCATCCTGCTCGATGGCTCCAGACTCACGCAAATCGGCCAACTGCGGACGCTTGTCGTCTCCCGTTCGGCTCTCCACACCACGGTTCAACTGGGACAAGGCGATAATCGGAATGTTCAACTCCTTGGCCAACTGCTTCAACGAACGTGAAATCATACTGACCTCCTGCTCACGGCTTCCGAAATTCATACCGCTGGCATTCATCAACTGAAGGTAGTCGATGATGATACAGCTCACGCCATGCTCCTTCACCAGACGGCGCGCCTTCGTGTTCAACTCGAAGATGGAGAGGCTCGGCGTATCGTCCACGAAAATAGGCATGTCAAAGAGGTTCCTCACCCTATGGTGCAGCTGTTCCCACTCGTATTTGTCCAAGTTACCGTTCTTAATCTTCTCACCAGGAATCTCACAGACGTTCACGAGCAGACGGTTCACCAACTGCACGTTGGACATTTCCAAAGAGAAGAGAGCCACCGGACTGTTGTTCTCCGCCATATTCCTCGCCATGGAAAGCACAAAGGCTGTCTTACCCATGGCCGGACGAGCCGCGATGATGATCAAGTCGGAACGTTGCCAACCGGAAGTCATCTTATCCAACTCACGGAAACCGCTGGTGACACCACTCAAACCGTCAGGACGGTTGGCGGCCACCTCAATCTGGCGCAACGCCTCATCAATGACAGGGTTGATCTGGGTATAGTCCTTCTTCACGTTACGCTGTGAAATCTCGAACAGGGCGCCCTCCGCCTCCTGCATCAAATCGTCCACGTCCGTCTTCTCGTCGAACGCCTTGTTCTGGATATCCGTCGAAAAGCGAATCAACTCACGAGCGAGGTACTTCTGCGCCAAGATGCGGGCATGGTACTCGATATGGACGGAGGAGACCACCCGGGATGTCAGTTGGGCGATATAGAAAGGGCCTCCAGCCTCTTCCAGTTTTCCCTCCCGACGCAACTGCTCCGTCACGGTCATCATATCCACAGGGTCCTGTTTGGAGGCGAGATTCATGATGGCCGTATAGATATAGCGATGCGCATCCTTATAGAAGCAGTCGGGCTTCAAATAGTCACAAACCTGACTATAAGCGTCCTTCTGCAACATGAGCGCACCCAAGACTGCCTCCTCCAGCTCCAAGGCTTGTGGCGGCAATTTACCATACTCATTCAACAACGGTGTATTACTTTTGGGAGAACTCTTCCTTGTACGTGTTCCCCCCTTCACTGCGTCTGCCATAACTCTCAATCTCTAAAACGAGCGCAAATTTACAAAAACAAAAAAGAGAGACCGAAACCAGCCTCCCTTTTTTATTGACAAGATAAGAACAGAATTATTCAAACATGCTCTTGAAACGCTCAAAGAAACTCTTCTTTGCCGAATCCGATGGTTTCATACTCTCCGAATCCTGTAACTTCTCAAAAATCTTCCTTTCATCCTTCGTCAATTTTTCAGGAATATAGACCCCGATATTGACCAATAAGTCTCCTGTGCCATAACCGTTCACGCGAGGCAATCCCTTGCCCTTCAAGCGCAAGACCTTGCCCGGCTGCGTACCCGCCTCAATCTTCACCTTCGCCTTTCCGTCGACAGTCGGAATATCGATAGTGCCTCCGTTCACCGCAACAGGCAACGTCAGCAACGCATTATAGATCAAGTCGTTTTCGTCACGCATCAACTCAGGGTGCTCCTCCTCTTCGATCAAGACATAAAGGTCACCGTTCACGCCACCATGACGAGCCGCATTTCCTTTTCCGCGCAACGGAATCTGCATACCCTCCATCACTCCGGCTGGGATATTCAGCGTGATTACCTCCTCCTCGGTCACGATACCTTCACCGCCACAATGAGGACACTTCTTGCTGATGATCTTACCCTCGCCGCCGCAAGTTGGACAAGCCGATTGCGTCTGCATACGACCCAACATCGTGTTTTGGATACGCGTCACCACACCCGAACCGTTACAAGTTGTACACGTCGAATAGTTATTGCCTTCCGCACCCGTACCGTTACAATGCTTACAAGCCACGTATTTGCGGACCTTTATCTTCTTCTCGACACCCGTAGCGACCTCCTTCAACGTCAGTTTCACACGGATACGCAAATCCGAACCCCTACGAGTCCGACGAGAACTGCCGCCCCCGCCAAAACCGCCGAAGCCACCAAAACCGCCGAAACCTCCGCCACCGAAAATATCGCCGAAATGGGAGAAGATGTCCTCCATGGACATACCGCCGCCGCTGAAGCCACCGCCAGCCGCACCGCCGACGCCCGCATGACCGAACTGGTCGTAACGCTGACGCTTCTCAGGGTCGCTTAGCACCTCGTAGGCCTCCGCAGCCTCCTTAAACTTCTCTTCAGCCTCCTTGTCGCCAGGATTCTTATCTGGGTGATATTTGATGGCCAATTTACGATAGGCCTTCTTCAACTCGTCCGCACTCGCCGTTTTTGAAACGCCAAGCACTTCATAATAATCTCGCTTTTCTGCCATAACGCATCCCTTTTTTGATTAATCACTCGCCATAAACCACCTTGGCATAACGGATAACCTTATCATATAAGGTATAACCCTTCTGCGTGCAGTCTATGACTTTGCCCTTCATCTCCTCTGAAGGAGCAGGGAATTTCGTAATCGCCTCGTGGAACTCCGTGTTGAAAGGTTGTCCTACCGCATCAATTGCCTTGACGCCCTTCGACTCCAAGAATGAAATCAACTTATTGTAAATAAGGGAGACACCCTCCTTAACGCCCTCCACAGATTCCGTATTTTCCATGGAACTGATAGCACGCTCGAAGTCATCCACCAAAGGCAAGATGTCGACCAAGACGCCTTCTGCCGCCGTTTTGATCAGATCGGCTTTCTCCTTTATCGCACGTTTTCTGTAGTTGTCGAAATCGGCATACAAACGCATGTAGTCATCATGCATCTTTTGGCACTTCGCCTCCAACTCCGCAACGGGATCCTTCTCTTCCTCCTTCTCAGATTCCGATACATTCTCCACTTCACCCTCATTCTCAACGGTGTTCGTCTCCGGATCTTCAACCTGCGCCTTTTCCTGCGCCTCTTGTTCCATATCTTTATCGTTTTCCATAAATCTTCTTTTAATTTACCTTCCTTCAAGCAAAAGTCTTGCCGTTGTCACAAATCGGACATTTTTGGCAGACAAACGACAGATTCAGAAGTTTTGTCAGTATAATTCGGGGATTTTCATGACAAAAAGACAAGGGAAATTGGGAATTTTGAATTTTGAATTTTGAATGGGAGGGGCAACATGGCTGGTTTTGAGATAGTAACTCAAGTTTCGCAAGTGATTTTAGGTTAGGCTACATATCCGCACGTCGTTAGCCCAGAATGGGCGTCACATCACAGGCAGGGGGTTCAACCCCTGTGTGACACAAAATGGTGACATTATAATGGATGTGTCGCCTCTTCGGGACTTGCGAACCTTGAGTAATATATGTAAAAAAAATGAGGCTATAAAATGTATTTAATCTATCTTTGCAAAGATATTCTTGATGAACGACCTTTCAGCATTCGACTTAATAGATTCTTGCGAATGTTGAAAATAAATTTATAGAATCTACACAAAAACGATAAAAATGAAAAAGAGATTTTTTTTAGTGCTATTAATGTCATGTTTTGCCCTATTTACTTCTGCGTCTAACTATTTGACATTCACAGCAGAAGAGGATAATTCTTCATTTCGCATAAAAAATGAGGGCGGCAATAATCCTAATGTAGAGTATTCACTCGATGATGGAGAAACGTGGACTCTATTGAAAGCCGTTATTTATAATTTTGAGGACGATAAAGACGTCGTGTTGGCAAACAAAGGAGACAAGGCATTATTAAGAGGATATAACCTTGATGGTTTTTCTAAAGATGATTCAAAATACACCTATTTTAATATGAAAGGTAAGATTGCTGCAAGTGGCAGTGTGATGAGTCTAATAGACGGAATAGGAGAAAGCAAGACTATTCCTTGTGAATATTGTTTTTACAATCTTTTTTGTTGCCAAAATCTAATTCAAGCGCCGGAACTTCCAGCGACAGTATTGTCTGAAAGTTGTTATGAACACATGTTTGGTTGTAACGATCTGATCATAGCACCTAAATTGCCAGCGACAAAATTGGCTAAAAGATGTTATAAAGGCATGTTTGAATCTTGCAGAAGTCTAACTCAAGCGCCAGAATTGCCAGCAACAAAATTGGAAGAAAGATGTTATGAAGAAATGTTTAGGGATTGCAGAAAACTGACCATAGTACCAGATCTGCCAGCAATAGAATTAGCTGAAAGTTGTTGTTTGGGCATGTTTGAAAGTTGCACAAGTCTAACTCAAGCACCAGCACTGCCAGCAACAAATTTGGATAATGCTTGTTATTTAGGAATGTTTGAAAGTTGCACAAGTCTAACTCAAGCACCAACACTGCCAGCAACAAATTTGGCTATTGGCTGTTATCAAGTAATGTTTTTGGGCTGTACAAGTCTGACTATGACACCAGAGGAATTGCCAGCAAAAAATTTGGCTACTTATTGTTATGCAGGAATGTTTCAAAATTGTACAAGTCTAACTATGGCACCAGCACTTCCTGCGACAGAACCAGTTGAAAAATGTTATGATCTAATGTTTTCTGGATGTAAGAGTTTACAAAATATTAAAATCGGTTTGACCAAATGGGAAGGAGAGGAAACTTATTCAACTACAAATTATTTTTGGGTATCCGACGTTGCACCTACAGGAACATTCTATTGTCCGAAGGAACTACCTCTAGAATATGGGGAGAACCGTATTCCAGAAGGTTGGACTGTAGAATACATTGATGAGTCAACAGCTGTTGCAGAATACGTTTCAGACGCATCATTTAAGGCATGGGGCGCAGACGGGAAAATCACATACATCGGAGCCACGATGCCAGTTAGAATCTATGACCTCGGTGGTAAGCTCGTGAAGGAGGTGAAGGGAGAAACGCAGAGCGTGTCTGTGCCTCAACACGGTACGTATGTTGTTAAATCTGGAACCGTCAGTGTGAAAGTGGAATTGTGACAATGTTTTTGATATAACAGAAAAGAGGCGATACCTGGTATCGTCTCTTTTTTTGTCTTATCAGTATGCGTCGTACCTTTCTTCATTGGCAGGAAGCCTATCCGTCCATAGTCCAGGCCCCCCTGGGGATGAATGCCGCACGTAAATGGAGCCGCACTAAAAGGGCAAAAAGAAGATTTATTCCGAAGGGTGCAAAACATACCCGAATCAATGCGTGGTTTATTGTAAACTTTTGCCCCTTTGGGGCGCTTGACTATTTCCCGTGCAACTCTCAGGGCGTTGCCCTGAGCTATGTAGAGGTTGGACCTTCAGTCCGTGAGGACATCTCCGAATAAATATTCTAACTTGCGAAACTTGAATCACTTATTTTAAACAACTTACAGCCATACAAGAAAGCCAAATGAAATTTCCGCCCATACCATAGTTGAAAAAAATTCTCCCAAACGAGTGATTTTTCTCAAATTTAATACCTACCTTAGCCACGCCTATCGTGATATGCTTTTTTTGTTTTGCAACACCAATTTAAGTGATTTTTACGACAAGGCAAAGTTTGCACAACGTCTTGTTGATCAGGCTTTAATAAATTCTAATTTTTATGTTGCGACGTTAATAAAAGGACAATATGAGAAAGTTATTTTTTGCGGCAACAATGCTTACAGTTGCATTGTTAGGAACAGGTTGTACATCATCAAATTCAGAAAGTGTTAGTGGACAAGCGGAAGGACACAACTACGTGGATCTTGGATTGCCAAGCGGCACCCTATGGGCGACGTGTAATTTAGGAACCAATCTGCCCGAAGAGAACGGCAGCTATTTCGCATGGGGAGAGACTGCTCCAAAGTCCGAATTCGAATGGAACAACTACAAATGGGGAAACGGCGAGGCCGAATCAAGAATCAAGATGACAAAGTATTGCTCCCACGAAAGGAAGGGCGAGGTTGACAACATTCAACTGTTGGAATCAGCCGACGATGCCGCCACTACCCTCTGGAATGGCACCTGGAGAACCCCAACCAAAGAAGAGTGGGAAGAACTGATAAACGGATGTGACTGGGAATGGGTAAAGAACTACAAGGGCAAAGGGATCGACATGAAAAAGGGCACCTCAAAAACCAACGGGAACAGCATCCTCTTCCCTTTCTCAGGATACTACAACGGCACCACGTTCTACAACAACTCCAACGCTTTTTGGACCGCCACGCAAAAGGCTGACAACGGGTTGGACGCTTTCTTCGTCAGAATGTTGACCCACAACCAAAATATGAATAACGGACAAAGGAAACAAGGCATGACAATACGTGCGGTCACCATCCAACCGGCTCAAGGGAACGGGGCAAAATAAGAAAGGCACATTTGTTCTAAATTAGTAAAAAACGTATGGCGTGTCGTTTGGAACGGCACGCCATTATTTGGGGGCATAGCTGCCACATTCGATGTCTGGGCATTGTCTTCCACCCCGCCCTACAAAGACAATTCCCGCAAAGTTGATTTCCAATCACAAAAAAAATCATATTTGCAACATGATTCTTCAATAAAACATATGATCAAAAAACTTCTCATTTTCCGAAGGATGGAAGATAAAAAATTCAAAAACTAAGGTTCTGTGGCACGGAAATTTCATTTAACCTTTCTTGCATGGCAGTAAGCTACACCTAATACAAACGAGACGCACTTTGCACCATAAAAAAAGCGGCCAAGAAACTCTTGACCGCTTTGGTGAGCCAGTTGGGGCTCGAACCCAAGACCCCATCCTTAAAAGGGATGTGCTCTACCTGCTGAGCTACTAGCTCTCCCTCATTTGCTTTATTTTTCAAAAGCGATGCAAAAGTACAAACAAATCCATTGATTTCAAAAAATCAAGCCACTATTTTTTCAACAATCGAAAAACAAAATAGGCAAGAACCAACAAACCAATCACATAGGAATAAATCACAAGTCATCAACTCTGGAGGAATTGAGGTTTTAAGAGGAGTTTGGTCAAGGAGAATCCTCAAATAGGCTTCCTTATTCGACAAAAAAATCTATCTTTACAGCACCTGAGTTCGACATGGATTCGTGTACGGAGTTTTGGGATCGCATGAGGAAATACCACATCGCCCTAAACTATTTCGGGCGGGCTGGAGAATCAGGCCTGCACACAATGCAAAATATTTGGATAGACATCGTAAAAAACATAGGAATCATGAAAGAGATAGACCCATACGTATTGGAAGTGGCCGACGAAGGTCTGCTGGAGTTAATCGAGAAGGCCCGTGTTTCTGCCCTGACCCCTGAGGAATACGCACGTTATGAGGCGGAACTCAAAATCATCAGCGAAGAAGGATCCGCCGAGGCCTACGGGTATGACCGTGGATTCTATCACCATGCCGTAAAAACAGCCCGGACAATGTTAGCTGCAAACAAATTTTCCATGGAGGATATCATCTTATGCTCAGGTCTTACCGAAGCGGAGATTGAGGATCTGAAAGAAAACAAGATAAAGGATTTATATTGAAGGGAAACGAGACAGAGAAATCAAGATAAATCCTCCGACATTGGAATTTGCAGGAGTTGCTACAAATACGCATAAAAATATTTCAAAAATAGAGGCGAACTATTATCTTTGTCGCCCGATGAACCGCCACATTAGACCTATTTAATGGAGCGATTCTAAATTAATTAAAAAACTCAGATTTATGGAAGTAATACTTAATGACGGCATTATTACCGATTACAACGACTTCTACCTATGGGTTGAAAAACTCGAGGTAAATGCAAACGCAAAGTTTATCGAAAAAGACGAAAACGAAGAGGCAGTCTCAGCAACCTCAGCAGTAATCAAAAAACTTATATCCTGTTCAGACTTTGAGAACGAGGATGAGTATAACGACGCTGTAGAAAAGATGCAAAGCGAAGATTACGACGCAATGGCAGAATTCATGACAGACGAAGACACATGCTTCGTCGGTGTTGAGCTGGTTGATGAAGAGCAACCCGTTGACTCCTTCGAGATAGGAGATGACGTTTACTATTGTTAACGCATCCGGAAAAAGGTCGTTCTTATGCGTGAAAAAACGCAAGGAGACGAGACCTAAAAACACGAGAAATGGAGTGGCTCGACGGTCGCTCCATTTTTTTTGTTCTTCAAGCCTCGTTCTATAGTTGTTTTTTTAGAACTCACCTTTAGCATTTGCGAAATAATCACTATTTTTGTGCGTCATTCGTTGGACGATTTGCCACAATTTCTCGAATGGATAGCGTAATCAATGAGCAGCAACAGGGATTTCATATTAAGGGAAGCTTTCGGACAATACTTGGAATACGGGTATGACGGCGTTTCTATTTCTGTGCTCCAAGATTCAACCCAGCTCGGGCGCGCTACCCTCTACTACTATTTCACCAATAAGGAGAACCTTTTTAGGGAAGTCATCAACGAATACGTAATAAAATTAGAGCTCTCATTCTTAGAAAAATTGGGCGAGAAGGCTTTGAACATTCCGCAACTGATCCAAATCCATACGGAGAGAATCGACGGGATCATTGCCCTCATTCGGAAGGTCAACCCCAAGTTGAGGTTCACCAACTATTTGTCGCTCATACTCCATGCCTACGCCCACGACGAAGCGTTCAAAAGCTTCTTCGACGAGACAAGGGTTCGCATCCTCGACGCCTGGAAGCAGGCCATCCGGAAGAGCATCAGCGAAGGAGATTTGGAAGAAGAGAGAGACACAGAAAAACTGGCTATACTTTTTAGCGGACTAAACGAGTGCACACAATGGGAGAAAACTGCGGAGGAGTGTGTAGCCTCTGATTGCACGTTCATTAAGAACTGCCACCAACTTTACGAGGTCATCAAGAAAAAAGAAAAATAACAAGTAGGGATTTCCAACTATGGGAATCCGAAGGAAGAAACTAAGGATATGGAAAGACGCGTTGTCATCACAGGAATGGGCATTTACTCATGCCTCGGCAAAACCATGGAAGAAGTGAGAGAATCCCTCTATCAAGGGAAGTCCGGCATCATTTTCGATCCGGTAAGGAAAGAAATGGGATTCCGTTCGGCCTTAACAGGTCATCTCGAAGTTCCCGAACTAAAGGGTGTCCTCAGCCGCGGACAAAGAATCTATTTGCCCGAACAAGCTAAATATGCTTATATGGCCACCGCCGATGCTTTGAAAAGTGCAGGATTGGATGCCGACTATATTGAGAGCCATGAGATTGGACTGCTTTACGGAAACGACAGCAGCGCCGACGCCGTGGTCAAAAGTGTAGACACCATGCGCGAGAAGGGCGACACTACCCTCGTCGGTTCCGGCGCCATCTTCCAATCCATGAACTCTACCGTGACCATGAACCTCTCCTGCATCTTCAAGTTGAGAGGAATCAACCTCACGGTCTCCGGTGCCTGCGCCAGTGGTTCCCACGCCATCGGTCTGGGTTCCCTCCTTATCAAATGGGGCCTTCAAGACTGCATCGTCTGCGGTGGTGCTCAAGAGGTAAACCCATTCTCCGTCGGAAGTTTCGACGGTATCAACGCCTTCTCCATCCGTGAAGACGAACCAACAAAGGCTTCTCGCCCATTCGACCGAGACCGTGACGGACTGGTTCCCGGCGGTGGTGCGGCAACCGTCATCATAGAAAGCTACGAATCGGCCGTAAAACGCGGTGCCCCTATCTTGGCTGAAGTCATCGGCTACGGATTCTCCTCCAACGGAGATCATATTTCCGTGCCTAACGTCGATGGTCCTAGCCGCTCCTTGGAGATGGCTATCCGAGAAGCAGGTATCGACATCCGCCAAATCGGATACGTCAACGCTCATGCCACTTCAACTCCTGTCGGAGACAAGAACGAAGCAAAGGCTCTATACAACGTCTTCAAGGATTACCGTCCGGAAATCACCTCCACCAAAGCCATGACAGGCCACGAAATGTGGATGGCCGGCGCCAGCGAGGTCGTATACTCCATGCTGATGATGCAAAACGACTTCATCGCACCGAACATCAACTTCGAAAACCCTGACGAGGACTCGGCAAAACTCAACATCCCTGCTCAACGGGTTGAGAAGAAATTCGATACATTCCTATCCAACTCATTCGGTTTCGGAGGAACTAACTCCACCTTGATCGTCACTAAATTCAAGGAGTAACCCGTAACCTAAAGAAAGATGAGACATCCGGAAACAACCACAGGCAAACGGCTGAAAGACAGTATCGAAATCAAAATTCGTTTCAGCGAAGTGGACTCCGTTAAAATGGCGTGGCATGGTAGCTACGTCAAATATATGGAGGATGGCCGCGAATCTTTCGGACGGAAATACGGATTGGAATATTCACGCATATTCGACAACGGCTACGTAGCTCCTATCGTCGATATGCACCTGCAATACAAGCATACTGTCACCATTGACGACGAAATCATCGTCGAGACTTCCTACATTCCATCTTCGGGAGCCAAATTGCTCTTCGAATATGACATTTATCGGAAGAGTGACAACGTCCACGTGTTGCATGCGACAACCATACAACTTTTCATGACCAAAGAAGGCGAATTTGAAATATCCGAACCAGAATTTCTCGCTCAATGGAGAGAGAAAATAAAGGATTTAATCTCAGAATAAACAGACGAATGAAACACGACGTGGTGATCATCGGAGGCGGATTAGGAGGCTTGCTGTGCGCTTACATTTTAGCGAAAAGCGGTCGCCACGTATGTGTATTAGAGCAAAACCAAGCCATTGGCGGTTGCCTACAGTCATTCAAGCGGAACAACTTAACGTTCGATACAGGATTCCACTATATCGGAGGATTGGAAGAGGGGCAATCCCTCCACAACCTCTTCCGCTACTTCAACTTGCTCCACTTGCCTTGGCAAAAACTGGATACGGATTGCTTCGACGAAATTATCCTTCAAGGAAAGAAATACCAGTTCGCCAACGGACATGAACGCTTCGTCGAGACTTTATCCCAAGCGTTTCCCCACCAAAAGGAGAACTTACAGCAGTATTCAAGAAAATTGCAAGAGATCGGCAGCTCTCTCTTCGACAACTTCAAGGGAAAGGCTTTCGACTTTTACGAATCACCCTATTTCACCCAATCGGCCAAAGAGTTTCTCGACACGACCATCGACGACGAAAACTTGAAATGCGTTTTGGCAGGGGCCTCCCTAAAGATGCAGTTGGACGAGCATCTGCCCCTCTATATCTACGCACAAATAAACAACTCTTTCATCGAAAGCGCATGGCGCATCAAAGGTGGAGGAATGCAGATAGCCGAATCGTTGGTCAACGACATACGAAAGATGGGAGGTGATGTCTTCTGCAAACAAAAGGTGACCCAACTCGTTGAGGAGAATGGTGTGGTAAAGAGAGCCATTGTAAACCATGGAGAGGCAGACTTTGAGGCAGACTTCTTCATCAGCGACGCCCATCCCGCACGCACAAACGAATGGTTGGAAGGGAGCAAATCCATCCGAAACATATATCGAAACAGAATAAAAAACGCACCCAACTCTTTCGGCATCTTCACCACCCACCTGCAACTGAAAGAGGGACGCATTCCCTATCGGAACTGCAACCATTATATCTACGAAACAAACGATTTATGGCACATTTCCGAATCAAGGAATGAGGGGAAAAGCCTACTCGTCAACTATCAAGTACCCCAAACGGGAGAGTACACACGCAACATCGACCTTCTTACACCCATGAGTTGGGAGGAGGTCAAACAATGGGAAGGCACCGCCATCGGTCAACGAGGCGACGATTACCAAACGTTGAAAAAAGAGAAAGCAGCCCTCTGCATCGCATTGGCTGCCAAACACATACCTGGCATTGAAGAGGCCATCGAAAAGGTGTATACCAGTACCCCACTCACCTACCACGACTACACAGGGACGCAATGCGGCGCAGCCTACGGCATACAGAAAGACCACAACCGACTGCTCCAAACCATCCTTCCTACCCAAACACCCATCAAGAACCTCTTCCAGACTGGGCAAAACATCAATCTACACGGCATTCTCGGCGTGAGCATCACTGCACTCCTATCCTGTGCCGAAATCACGGGAATGGATTGGATAAAAGGCGAGATCGGGTTCTAAGGGACCCAAGCCCCAACTACAACAGGAGCAAATTAAACAAGCCTATCACGCCTCCCAACAAAGCACCCAACCAAATGATGGCTCGCAACTCCTTCTTCATCACCTGGAGAATCAGACGCTCCATCTCCTCGACATCCATCTCTTTGATGCGATCCTCCACAATCTTACGCAGATCTATCGCTTCCAGCACTTTCGGCAAATGATCC
Organism: Paludibacteraceae bacterium; assembly: GCA_017553575.1. Taxonomy (GTDB): domain Bacteria; phylum Bacteroidota; class Bacteroidia; order Bacteroidales; family Paludibacteraceae; genus RGIG10190. Next base: position 22,299 of record JAFZKQ010000037.1, on the reverse strand, counting down.
GTTATGATGCTCTTATAGGCAGAGAGAAGCATCTCCTTCACCTGCGCCCGAGTCTCCTCCTTGCCTTTGAAGAAGTTACACATCGGCGTCTCCAAAAAATTCGCCACCTGATCACCCACCATATCATGGACGATTTCGCCTGAATTCTCCCGCAAAATCACATCCAAATGCTTGGCAAGCAGGTTCTCAGCCGGCTCAGCCAAAGCCGAGCCGAAAGCGCCCAACAAGCCCATGTTGGAAGAGAGCTTCTGCATGACATACTCCACCACCTTGTGGGAGATGGTCCGCCCTAAATCGGAATCGGCAATCTTCTGCGCCACTTTGTTGGAGAACTTATCCGCAGTGGAAGTTGCTATCTGCCCAATACTCTCTGCAGGGATAAAACGGGAAGCAAACAGCCAAACCGTCTCCTGATTCTCACTCTGTTTGTCGAAAAAGGAGTCTACGCCTTGGGCTATCTTAGCGAGCATATCTTCCGAAAGGAGATTCTTCTCCACGGTCTCCTTGTCCAAAAGATTCTCATTGATGGCTTCCGCAATGGAGAAGGCCAGCCTACCCTTCTCTTTCGGTATCAGTCCCGGAGTAAAAGGCAACTTGAATCCCCACAGATAATGCGGATGATGCGGACGGAAAAGCATCCGAATAGCCAAGTCATTAGTCAAATAACCAATCACGGCCCCCAAAACGGGCGGAATCAAATACGTATAAAACATAAACAATTAAGATTTTAGAATTTATGGATTTTGAACTCACCTTCAACTAAATAGCTTTTCAATCTCTTCGAGAGAGAGATCCGAGAATGGATTGTTGCTATTGATGAAGGTTTCCGCCAATTTAGATTTTGAATTCTGAAGATTTTGGATTTTCTCCTCTATCGTATCAGCCATAATGAAACGATAAACCAAGACCGTCTTGTCTTGTCCGATACGGTGGGCGCGGTTGATGGCTTGTATCTCGGCCGCAAGGTTCCACCATGGGTCCAGAATAAAGACATAGTCGGCAGCCATCAGATTCAGACCTACGCCACCTGCCTTAAGCGAGATTAAGAAGCAGACAATCTCCTTATTGGTCTGGAACCTTTGGATGATCTCCTCCCGATTGGAGGTCTCGCCCGTCAATTTCTCATAACGGATGTCGATTTGTTGCAAGCGTTCCTCCAAGAGATTCAAATGCTTCACGAAGGAAGAGAAAACCAACACCTTATGCCCCTCCGCACGCAAACTCTCTATTCGAGAAACCACCTCCTCCATTTTCGAGGATTCCCCCTCATACTCAGGCATGACTAACGCCGGGTGGTTGGAGAGTTGACGCAAGCGAAGCAAGGCCGTGATCGCAAGAAGAGCCACGGGACGAGTGCTGTTCGTGACACTATCAAGAAACTCGTTACGCATGGAAGATTGCTCCCGCATATAGATGCTTCTATGCTCCTCCGTCATCTCGCACAGGATCGTCTGCTCAATCATCGGAGGAAGATCTGTAGCCACCTCCGATTTGGTACGCCTCAAGATGAACGGCTTAATCAGCTGTTGCAACTGCTTCTCCTTCTGCTCGTTCTTTTGCTTCACTATCGGCAATAGGAATTGCTTGTTGAACATAGCTTGGGAGCCAAAGATGTTCCGATTCGCAAAATTCATCTGAGACCAGAGATCTTTCAACGAATTCTCGATCGGAGTACCCGAGATGACGAAATGATGGTTGGCCTTTACTTGAATCACCGTCTTATAGTTATACGAATCCGGATTCTTGATATTTTGGCTTTCATCCAAAAGGATGCACTCGAAAGTATACTCCTTGATGAAATCTATATCATTACGAAGGATTCCGTAAGTGGTGAAAATCAAATCATAATGATTGAAAATCCGCCCCACATCCTTGGATCGTATGCGCTTCGAACCCGAATAGGTCAACGACCTGAGCTCTGGCGCAAACTTCTCCTTTTCACGCTGCCAATTGAAGAGCAATGAGGTTGGCAAGACGACCAACGAAGCTGGCTTCTTCTCACGCGTCACTGTCGCCACAGGAGGCGTTGGCTGGGGTGCGTCCTCCAACATTAGTTGGTCGAACAAATTGGGCTGAGCGGTCGCATAAGGCCACGCCACGCTTTTCGGTTCCTCTCTTTTCGGCTCAGGTACCGTTGCCCTTCCTCCTGAGTAAACAAATTGAAAAAAGGTGAGGAATTGGATGGTTTTACCCAAACCCATATCATCCGCCAAACAACCACCGAAATGGTTTTCATAGAGGCTGACCAACCAAGAATAACCCACTTTCTGGTAGGAACGCAATTCCGCACGGATGCCAGCAGGCAATTCACGCTGTCGTTCCAACTGATAGGAAAGATGCTGGGACTTTGGGAAAGAAGGGAACGTATCATTCAACAAATTGAAATACATACGGTTAATACGTATTTCACCCTCTTCTTCAACCGAGAATTCCAATAGCTTGGAATAGTTGGTAAACCACTCCTCCGGCAGAAGGACAATGGTCCCATCCGGCAGTTTATACTCCCTGTTCCCCTCTATGATATGGTTTCTGAACTTATAGAAAGGTATCTGGAAATCACCGATTTGCACCATACCCTCTATATCAAACCAATCCGTTGTTTGCTTAACTTCCCCAATAGAAATCGAACTTGAAACCGGAGCCAACAAAAAGACCTCCTCGCCACGATCCTGCTCAATCTTGAAATCCTTCAACTTAACCTTGTTGGTTAAAAGCAGAGAGACCATTTCGTGCAAGATAGAACGCCCGTCCACCAAATTTTTCTTCAAGTAATAGAAAAAATTAAGCTTTTTCAGATCCAAATCCAGGAGGATTTGCTGGTAGCGTTTCTCCGCCTCAATATCTCGATTCAGGACACAAAACTTGTAACTCTCCGGCGTATGCTTTTCCGTGACAATCCGAAGAGAGGGATTGCTCTCCTCGACCATCTGCTCTCCATATTGGAAATGCAAGCGTAGGGCTACCATACCGCCCAAATCCTCCATCAGGGTCAAGACAGGGTACATAGCAGGAGTCTCCGTCTGGACTTCGAATCCCTTGGCAAGAACCATCCCCTCCTTAATCGATTTCTTGACGAACGTGTGCATGTAGTTTTCCAAGAGAGCCTCCTCAATCTGGACACATGGCTTCGTGAAAAAAGGCATAAGTCGCTTGAGACTCATCGCCTCAAACACACACAATCGATTTTCGACTATGGCACAGCCCGGCTCATTGGAAAGCAGGATATTAGGTCTTCCCTTGTCAGGATTTTTCAGCTCCAACATCTCCCCATCCTGAAAGATTTTCAAGGAATAGAGCAATCGTCGCAAACCATTCTCCTCCACCAACTCAAACGAGGCTAAGGATTGGGCAAAAGAAGCCGAAGCAAAGATTCGGTCCGACTCGTATATATTGTCATAGTTCTTCGTCTTGAAAAAGATAGGGATTTGCAGATGCTCCATCAAAAAGGAAGCGATCTTGTAGACGTTCCGCTCGATAAAAGGAATGATCTTATCGCATTCCTTTGGATTCCTTTCGCAACGCTTAACGAAGTCATAGAAGGTAATCTTATCCTTTGAAAAACGTTTGACGAGGGCACTCTCGGAAAAAGCATCACAAAGGGTGACCAACTCTTTCTCCGCTGAAGTTAATTCCTCATAGACCTCACTCTTAGCTACGACCTTGCCACTCAACTTATAAAAAGCCTTCCCCTTTTCCAACAAGCAAGGTTGGAAAATATAGCCTAAGAGACGATGATCTATAATTAAAACAGCAAACATATATCAAAAGAGTACCCACCAGTTCATTCCCGACAAATCCAGAACCAGACGTTTTTGAAATTAAAGATTAGAACCTTACCACCCGAAGGCCTCCGAATTATCCATCCAATTGTTTTGTGCCTTCAAAACCTGCTCTATCACATCGCGCACGCACCCTCTGCCACCCTCTCTCGGAGAGACATAGCAGGCCACTTCCCGGATCTCCGGCGCGGCATCGTGGGGACAACAAGGGAAACCACACTCCTTCATCACATGATAGTCCGGAATATCGTCGCCCATATAAAGCACGTCAGAAGTTTGCAAACCGTTCCGTTCCAAGAAATCGTGGAAATCCTTCATCTTATAAGCCGAGGACATATAAATATCCTTTACGCCCAACTTCTCAAAACGGAGTCGTACGGATTCCGTATTTCCGCCCGTGATGATTGCAATAGGATACCCACGCTTCACCGCATGTTGAATGGCATAGCCGTCTTTTATGTTCACCGTCCTCATCAACTCTCCATTGGGGTGCAATGTCACCACATCCGGTGAAAGAACACCATCCACGTCAAAAGCAAAAGCCTTGACCTTTTTCAGATTCTCCTTGAAATTCACTTTATCCATCATCCCCTCTCGTGTATGTCTGTACTAATCAATTTATATATATCGGCAAGTTGTGGATCGTCCGCAAGCATCTTCAGGTGCTTATCGATGACATTCGTATCGTAACGGACAGCTGGTCCCGTCTGCGCCTCTTTCGGAGGCAAGGAATGAACCTTCCGTGCCGTCTCGTCAATCAAAGGCAACAACACCTCGAAAGGCAAGCCGGAACCATTCAGCAATTCGTAGGCCAAAGCATACATATGATTAGAGAAATTCGATGCGAATACAGCCGATAAATGAAGTTTACCCCGCACTTCGGAGTTCACACGATAGACCTTGCCACTAATCAAATTAGCGACAGAATGCAGATAATCAAGCGTTTGTCCATCACAAGCCTCGATAAACAACGGAATCTCAGCAAAATCGACCGTTTTGTTCTTCGAGAAGGTCTGCAACGGATAAATCACCCCATATCGACCCGTATACGATGCCAAAACAGACATAGGCATACTACCCGCCGTGTGCACCAACAACTTGTTTTTGAAGTCTCCTTTTGAGAGGACCTCATCAAAAGCAGAGTCCTTTAGCGCACATATATAAATATCAGCATCGCGAGTCAATGCCTTAATGTCCGTCGTATAGGGAGCCCCTACTTTCTCCGCCAATGCCTTCGCCGAGGCTTCCGTACGACTATAAAGTTGCAGGATAGTGGCACATGGGGCAAAAGCAGAAGCCAATTGCGTAGCCAAATTTCCGCAACCGATAAAACAAAGCTTAACTCTATCCATCTACTTACGACTTACCAATAAGACCACTCCGGCCGCCACCAAAAGCAATGGCCACATGTAATGGGACAAGTTCTTTGTGAGCTTTATGATCTCCGCCCCATGGAACAACAACCCAATTACCGTCAATATGATAGCCACCTTAAACTCCTTGACCGCAAAAAAGACAACCGCCGCATAGAACGGATAGTTATGCCAATCCATGACATAGGAGTCTACCGACGCCGGCAAAATACCGGTCTGCTTTATGAAGAAAAGTACGCCAAACAATATGAGTGTGATACCCCACCCTTGCTTTGACTCTTTCGTTAATTCCATCTTTTTTCTACTTTTTAAGCGCGAATAGGTATTGATGTTTATCAATAAAAATATATTCGCGTCGTTTCAAACCTAAAATAATATCATTTAGAAAGTGTTCTTATGAACCTTATCCAACTGCAGGCGGGAGTCATCGAACGGTTTCTTCTCCTCCAACTTATAGCCTACCGCCACCACGCACTCCACTTTCATCTCTGCAGGAGCGTTGATGATGGACTTGATATAATCCTCTGTCGTAAGGTTCTCCTCCTTCTTCCGATTGCGGACTTGCATCCAACAAGAGCCCAAGCCCAAATCCTCTGCTTGCAATTGCATGATAACAGCTGCGATGGAAGCATCCTCTACCCACACATCACTTTTGGTTCCGTCGGCAAGGACAACAATGGCTGCGGGTGCGCCCTCCATGAATTTGCAACCCATATCACGACAAACAGAGAACTTCTTCAAAATCTCTTTGTCGTCCACAATGACAAACTGCCAAGGGGTACAATTCTTTGAGGATGGAGCCATCAATCCGGCACGCACGATTGTCTCCAACTTGTCCGCTTCAACAGGACGCTCCTCAAACTTTCTTATGCTTCTTCTCTTTTTTACTAAATCTGCAAAATTCAACATACACTTTCTATTTCTAATGGGTTCGTAAATAGTTACTTCACGAATATAACAATATATATTTACATTTTCAAGCGACAGCACTTGTCAATCATCAAAAATTGACAAGAAGTCCCATCCGAAAATGACTTTCAGATGGGACTTTCCTATAGATTCACCGAGTATATTCAACTAGAATTTATCGAATCTTAGCACTCAACTTCTCCTCATAGTTCTTGATGAGTTTCTTCATGATGCCATCAATCTGAGCGTCAGTCAATGTCTTATTCTCATCCTGCAAGATGAAACTTACGGCGTAAGATTTCTTGTTGGCATCCAAGTTTTTACCCTCGTAAACATCGAAGAGGTATACATTCTTCAGAAGTTTCTTTTCCGTCTCGTTGGCGATCTTAGCTATATCGGCAAAAGCAACCGACTTATCCACCAACAAAGCCAAATCACGCTTCACCTCCGGATATTTAGAGATATCAGAGTAGGAAACTCGGAAGTTCTTTATCTCCGACAAGATATTGTTCCAATTGAGATCTGCGTAGAATACTTCGTTATCTATGTCGAAACGTTTTCTCTGCTTAGGATCGACAATTCCCATCACGCCCAAAAGTTTGCCCTTAGGAGTATAGATGGAGAGTCCTTCCGACAACAAATCATCCGTATAGATGCCATATACCAACGTCTTCAAGTTCAAGCCCATACGAGTCAAGACATTATCCACATAAGCACGAAGTTGATAGAAAGAAGCCTTCTCCTGCTTAACCGCCCAACTCTGCTCGGTCTTGTAACCAGAGATCCAGAGAGACAAGTGGTAATTCTCCGAGTAAGGTTTCAACGGAGCCTCCGCTGTCTGTTCCTTCTCCGCATTGAAGAAGTAGCAGTTACCGAACTCATAGAACTTGATGTTTCCGTTCTTACGGTTCATATTGTAGGCGATGCTTTCCAAACCTCCGAACAAGAGCGTTTGGCGCATACAATTCAAATCGGCACTCAATGGATTCATCACCATGATGAGGTTGTTCTGAGGCAAGCAAGTCAAGCCTTCGTAGTAAGCTGACTTCGTCAATGAGTTGTTCAAAATCTCATTGAATCCACAGCCCGTAAGTTGCTCAGAAACCAAGTTTTGCAACTTGTAGCTGTTCGGCCTTGTCGAATAAGAGATGGAAGCCTTCAATGAAGTTCCAGGCAACACATTATTGTAACCATAGATACGTAGCAAATCTTCGATGACATCCACATCACGCTGAACATCCACACGATAAGTAGGGACCTCCAACGACAAGGTATCTGCCGTTTCAGACTTGATTTCGATCTCCAATCCCTTCAAGATTGTCTTCACCTCCTCTTTCGTGATCTCCTTACCAATCAACGAATTGACACGTTGATAAGAGAGTTCTACAGGGAACGGAGCCATCGGATTAGGATAGTTATCGTAAACCTCGCTTGCGATGGTACCACCTGCCAACTCCTTCACCAATAGAGCGGCGAATTGCAAAATGTATATAGTATTGTTTGGATCACAACCACGCTCGTAACGGAAAGAGGCATCCGTATTCAAACCATGGCGACGAGCCGTCTTCCTGACTGATACAGGATTGAAATAGGCGCTCTCCAAGAATACGTTCTTCGTAGCCTCCGTCACACCTGAATCCAGACCGCCAAAGACACCGGCGATACACATACCACCCTTCTCGTCACAAATCATCAAGTCGGCAGCGTTCAACGTACGCTCAACACCATCAAGGGTCGTAAACTTCGTGCCATCTGCCAAGTTCTTCACGATGAGATGTTTACCAGAAATCTTATCCGCATCAAATGCGTGCATAGGTTGTCCCATGGAATGGAGGACATAGTTGGTAATATCAACCACGTTGTTGATCGGACGCAAACCGATAGTGCGGAGTGCATTCTGCAACCATTCTGGAGACTCCTTGACCGTAACGCCCGAGATGGAGACACCCGAATAACGAGGACACGCATCCGTATTCTCCACCGTCACTTGGATAGGGAAACTGTTGTTTTCCACCTTGAAGGCACTTACATCCGGCCTAGTCAACTTATATTTTGGATTGTGAAGGGCGAAATAAGCCGCCAAATCCCTTGCCACACCATAGTGGGAAGTAGCATCGATACGGTTAGGCGTAATGTCCACCTCAATCACATAATCACTTTTCACATTGTAATAATCCTTGGCGAGGGTACCCACAACTGCCTCGGCAGGCAACTCGATGATGCCGTCATGGCTCGTTCCGATTCCGATTTCGTCCTCAGCGCAAAGCATACCATACGACTCGACACCACGAAGCTTGGATTTCTTGATTGTGAAACATTCATCGCCCGAATACAATTTTGTACCGATAGTTGCGACAATCGTCTTGATTCCGGCACGGCAATTAGGCGCACCGCAGACAATCTGCAAAGGTTCGCCACTTCCAATATTCACTTTTGCCACATGAAGATGGTCTGAATCGGGATGATTATCCGCAGCCAAAACTTCTCCTACTACAAGACCTTCCAAGCCTCCTTTTATGGTTTGGACTTCCTTCACCTCACCGACTTCCAATCCTATGGATGTCAAGATTTTTGACACCTCTTCCGGTTCAATGTCAAGATTGATGTATTGCTTTAACCAATTATACGAAATATTCATCGTTTTCTATTTTACGCATTTATTACAATATGCAAATTTAAGAAGAATTATTCTGAATGAGAAATTTTTCCGCTCCCGAAAACAAGCCACTATGCCATAAATCATAACGACAAAGGGGCAACCTCCGTAGAGACTGCCCCTTCTTGTCTATTTTCGATTATCGAATCAATCAATATATTCAAATCCAGTATAAGGAACCAAAGCCTTTGGTATACGGATTCCCTTTGGTGTTTGGTTGTTCTCCAACAAAGCAGCCACGATACGAGGCAAAGCCAAAGCACTACCATTCAACGTATGGCAGAGTTGAGCCTTCTTGTCGGCACCTTTGTAACGGCACTTCAAACGATTAGCTTGATAGTTGTCGAAGTTAGAAACAGAAGAAACCTCCAACCAACGACCTTGTGCGGCTGAATAGACCTCAAAGTCGTAGCAAGTCGCAGCCGTGAAACTCATATCACCACCACACAAATGCAAAATTCTGTAAGGGAGCTCCAACTTAGAAACCAAGCTCTCTACATGAGCCAACATCTCTTTGTGGGATTCCTTAGAATGCTCCGGCGTATCAATGCGGACAATCTCAATCTTTGAGAACTCATGGAGACGGTTCAAACCACGAACATCCTTTCCGTAAGAACCAGCCTCACGACGGAAACATTGAGTGTAAGCACAATTCTTGATTGGGAGATCCTTCTCATCCAAAATGACATCACGATAGATATTCGTGACAGGCACCTCGGCAGTAGGAATCAAATACAAGTCGTCCACTTCGCAATGATACATTTGGCCCTCTTTATCAGGCAATTGACCCGTACCGAAACCAGAAGCTTGGTTGACAACCGTAGGAGGCATAATCTCCGTATAGCCAGCCATACGCGCCTCGTCCAAGAAGAAGTTGATCAAGGCTCTTTGCAAACGTGCGCCCTTACCTTTATAGACAGGGAATCCGGCACCCGTGATCTTGACGCCCAAATCGAAGTCAATCAAATCATATTTCTTTGCCAACTCCCAGTGAGGCAAGGCATTTTCCAAGACAGGGATCTCATTACCCATCTTCACAACCACATTGTCCTCAGCAGTAGAGCCTTCTGGCACATCGTCGTATGGCATGTTAGGAATCGTGCAAAGGATGGCGTTGATATCCTTTTGGGAAGTCTCCATCGTCTCCTGCAAATCCTTTGATTTATCTTTTAGAGAAGCCACCTTTGCCTTAGCATTTTCTGCCTCCTCCTTTTTGCCTTCCTTCATCAATTGTCCTACAGACTTTGACAAAGTATTAATCTCCGCCAAAATGTTGTCCAACGAAGATTGCGATGCCCTACGGGTTTTGTCCAATTCTATAACTTTTGCTATAACCTCCTTAGCATCAAAATGTTTCTTTGCCAATTTACGGATTACCTCATCCGTATTTTCTGTAATAACTTTAAGCGTCAACATATATTCTAACTTTTTAACTCTCTAATTGAAAATTTACTTCTATCCAAAAAGTGATACAAATATAGTCAAAACAGAGAAAAAGGGCTTTATTCACACCATTTTTTTACACATGGGCTTCTCTCCTCCGTTCAACTCGCCTCCACTTCCTCGTCCCTATCGAAAATCCACGCACTAGTTATGCTTTATGGAAAGCAAATTACACTCGAAAATGACCAATGAATAGGAATTCACCGTCACCACACTGCCGTTGTAGCGGAAAGAGCGGCCATTCACGTCGTAAGCCAAATAATAAGGAATGTAAAGCGTAAATTTGGAACCTTCACGCATATAACGAAGCCCCTGCCTCAATCCTGCAATCTGCGAAGAGAGGAGCAATGTCTCCTTGTCACTTTTGGCGAATATAGTTCCGTCGGATAATTTAGCGACATATTTCATGGTCACGGAGTCTGACAAGATCGGTTTTTCGCCCTTGCCTACCGTGTCAACCTTATATTGCAGGCCAGAATAGGTCTCTACCACGCCCTCCGCGCTCCTATTCTCCAGAAGGAAAGTCTCGCCCTCCTCCTTGGTGGCCTTATTCTTGGCTATGATATCTTCGCTGGAATCTGAATCCTTATCGCAAGAAGCGAATGTCAAGGCGACCAACGAGCCGAAAGCAAAAATCAAATGCTTGAATTTCAATATATTCATACGATACAATTATTACTTTATTTTTCTGATAAGGGTCATGCCGTCGCGCACAGGGACAATGACACGCTCCACACGGTCATCGTTCGCCACGAAGTCATTAAAACGCTTTATCCCCAAGGTTTGCGCATCCCTCGAATCGGTTTCGAGCACATGACCGTCCCACAACGTATTGTCAGCGATCATCAATCCTCCTACCCTCATCTTCGGATAGACGGCCTCAAAATACTCCAAGTAATGACGCTTGTTGCCGTCGATAAACGCCACATCGAACTCGACATCCAACTGAGGGACCACCTGCGAGGCATCGCCGATGTGCAACGTGATACGGTCTGCATAGTCGGACTGGGAGAAGACCCGATCCAGAAACTCCTCCATTTCGTCGTTCACCTCTATCGTATGGAGCATACCTCCTTTGGGCAACGACTCCGCCATACAAAGAGCGGAATACCCCGTGAACGTACCTATCTCAAGAATGTATTTAGGGGAGACCATGTTACAAAACATCTTCAGCATCCGCCCTTGCAAATGGCCGGAAAGCATTCTTGGCTTCAACGTATATAGATGCGTATCCCGCACCAACTTCTTCAGATAGGCGGGCTCCTGATCTATATGCTGAAGAATGTACTCTTCTATTGAATTTGACGATGTATCCATAACAGATGCAAACTTACATAAAAATCATCGTTCTTACACGAACGGAACACAGAAAAAGAATCTCACTTCCACCAACTTCCTTACTGGAGGGAGGATCTCAGGGGCGTTCTATAACAAAATCCATATTCCTCAGACTGAATTTTCAGAATCCACCTTATACAAAAAAAGAGAGCTTCAGGCTCTCTCTTTTGCGGTGCGTACGGGACTCGAACCCGTGACCCCATGCGTGACAGGCATGTATTCTAACCAGCTGAACTAACGCACCATTTTTCTCATTTGCGGTGCAAAGGTAGGTTTTCTTTTTCATATCAGCAACAAAAAGGCGCCTCTTTTTCAAAAAAAGTCTAAGATAAAATCACAATACATTAATAAACAAGCACATAAACAAACCTCAAAATTTTCAAAACCAGAAGTGACTTTCTCCTTTAAATGCGGGACTCCCCGACTCTCGGCCTTTTTCTTCCGCTCAAAAATTTTGAAAACCAAAACTTTAAAAAATGAGATAAAATCACTATTGACAATAAAAAAGGATTGTTGTATCTTTGGTTGAATAAAATGATGAAGGAAAAAAATGCGATATAGGAAACTACAAAAATCGATGAATTTAGAATTTAGATGCCTTTTTTTACTCATTTTCTTAGGACTATGTTCTTGTCTGTCAGCGCAAAAAATAGATTTGAATAAATCGTTGGCACCCGTCATAAAAAACCTGAAGGATGAGTACCCAACGTTGAAAAACGTTCCCATAAAAGTGGAGAAGTACGACATAGACCTAGATAAGGAGACAATCGGCATCAAATTCACCAAACACCTCGAAAGTATACCGTTTAGAGGCAAGAACGTGAAAGATTTGTATGACAGCATAAGAACCAATCTTCCGGAACCTTTGAATGAATACAAGTTGAGCCTCTATGTGACCAACTATAAAATCGAAGAGTTGGTACCCAACTACTATCGAGGAAAGAAACAACAGGACAAGCAAAGGAAACCTAAAGAGTTGCCCGACGAAGAGCCTATAACCACCAATCTCAACAAGCCTTACGACATTACGAAGGGATTGGCCAATAAGCACATCGCCCTATGGCACAGCCACGGCTGGTATTTTGAGCAGTCGAAAGACAGATGGCTCTGGCAACGTCCCTACTTGTTCCAAGTGGTGGAGGATTCCTATACGATGAGCTACGTCCTCCCCTTCTTAGTTCCTATGTTGGAAAATGCAGGTGCCCATGTCTTCCTGCCCAAAGAACGGGATACCCAAACCAATGAAGTCATCGTTGACAACGACACGAAGACGGGTGAAAGCCAATATAAGGAGACGGACGGACAGAAATACAAATGGACGACCATCGACACCCTGGGATTCGCCAACAAACAAGAGATCTATTTTGACAACGATAATCCCTTCAAGATGGGATCCTACAAGAAAATAACCTCACGAAAGAATGGGGATGCCACCATTGAGTGGATCCCTGAAATTCCTGAGAAGGGCGACTATGCCGTTTACGTTTCTTACGTGACAGAGAAAGAGAGCGCGGAGGATGCCCGCTACACCGTCTACCACACAGGTGGAAAAACGGAGTTCTCCGTCAACCAAACGATGGGCGGCAGTTGCTGGATCTATCTCGGCACATTCAATTTCGAGAAAGGTTGCAAACCGGATAAGGGAAAAGTTCTCCTTACCAATGTCAGCCACGAAAACGGGAAAACCATCACGGCCGACGCTGTCCGTTTCGGCGGTGGTATGGGCAACATTGCCCGAAACAAGATTGTCACCTCCAAGAAGGAGAAGCCTTCCGAACTAAGAATCAGCGGACGTGCTCGCTATTTGGAAGGGGCTCGCTATTGGTTGCAATGGTCCGGATTCGAGCCTAACGTTTACAACCTAAACCAAAGCAAGAACGACTATAAAGATGACTATATGTGCCGTGGCGAATGGGTCAATGCCTTGGCTGGCGGTTCCATCAAACTGCCTGAGAAAGAGGGCAAGCGGATTCCTATCGACATGTCCATGGGCTTCCACACCGATGCCGGCTTCTTCAAAAACGACTCCATCGTGGGCACGCTAAGTATCTACATGACAGAGACAAACAACGGCATCTACAAAAACGACCAACTCCGCTTGGCTTCGAGAGATTTGGCCGACATTGTCCAAACTCAAATAGTCAACGACATCCGTGCGTTACACCGCCCGACTTGGAGCAGACGTAAATTGGCCGACCAATCCTACTACGAAGCGAGGGTACCCGAAGTTCCAACGTTCCTGCTGGAGTTGCTTTCACACCAGAACTTCGAAGATATGCGTTACGGATTAGACCCGAACTTCCGATTCGACGCATCAAGGGCCGTATACAAGGGAATCCTCCGATTCCTCTCCAACCAATACGGAATAGATTATATCGTCCAACCGCTCCCTGTCACCCACTTCTCTTGCGAATTCTATTCCAAGCAACGAAGCGAAGCCTTCTTGAGTTGGGAGAGTGCAATCGACAGTTTGGAGCCCACGGCAGACCCTACGAAATATATCGTATATACGGCAATTGATGATGGAGGATTCGACAATGGTGTCATCACACACAGCAAAAACATCACCATTCCGATCGACACCGCCAAGATTTACCGATTCAAGGTGGCTGCCGTAAACGACGGTGGTGAGAGCCTTCCTTCCGAGATTCTCTCCATCTGCAACATGCCTAGCAACACGAAGACGGTTCTAATCGTGAACGGATTCCACCGAATTTCCGCACCGGAAGATTTCAACACGGAAGTCTGCGCCGGATTCTTAGGGAAAGAGGATCAAGGTGTTCCTTACATGAACGATTACAGCTTCATCGGAGAGCAATATGACTTCTTACGGAAATCGAAGTTCAAGAGCAACGAAGAGGCAGGTTTCGGAGGTAGCCACAACGACTATGAGACCAAAAAGATCGCGGGCAACACCTTCAACTACCCTTACATACACGGAAAGTCCATCAAGGAGGCGGGCTATTCGTTCATATCTTGTAGCAAAGAGGCCTTCACCAGTAAGAAAGTTCCGTTGAAGAACATCTACTGCCTGGACTACATCGCCGGAGAGGAGAAAGAGTGCATCGTCCGTCAAGAGAAGAAACACCGCATCTTTGACGACGAGACAAAGAATATCATGACCAGATACCTGAACAGAGGAGGACGGATGTTCCTAAGCGGAGCCTACATCGGTTCCGACATCTGGCTTCGGGATTCCATCTGTGATGATAAAGACATTCGTTTCGCCGAAGATATCTTGCGCTTTAGGCTAAGACAAGAGAAAGCCTCCAAGGATGGCAAACTGACCAACTTCTTCTGCATCAGAAAAGAGTTCAAGCACGACTACACCTATCACGCCAAACTCAATGGCGAACAGTATGCCGTAGAATCGCCCGATGCGATAGAACCTGTCAATGGCTCACTTGAAATTCTGAACTTCTCCAACAACATGGCAGCTTGTGTTGCCGGAAAAGGGAAATACAAAACCGTTGTTTCAACCATACCATTCGAATCCTTTACGACCGAAGAGTCAAGGAATCAGTTTATGAAAGAGATCATGGATTTCTTCAACAGCAAATGGTAAAAACATCCATAAATAATAGATAGCATGAAAATTGATTGTTATATACCCTATAGCGACAAGGAGACCACACTACATGTCGCCCAAAAACTACGAGAGCAAGCCGATGGCGGAACAATATACCTGCTCATAAAAGAGAAGACACCTGCGCCCGACATCGACGGTTGCGCCCCTCTCTTCATCGACCAACTGCAAAGTTCGAAATGCATAGAGACCATCGTAGGACATGCAACGACGCCCTATTTCCTGCTCTATTCCAAGGATAGCGAATTGCTCTTGGAGGCCAACGCCTTGCAAAAAATGGCGGAGGTGGGCACAACGTCGAATGCAGGAATGGTCTACGCCGATTATTTCGAGAAAAAAGGCGATTCCATCGAGAATCACCCACTTATCGACTATCAATTGGGTAGCGTCAGGGACGATTTCCAGTTTGGTTCAATCCTCTTAATCAGCACGCAATCAGCACAAAAGGCCCTTGCTCAGGCAAAGACCAATTACCAATTTGCGGCGTTGTACGACTTACGGTTGAAAATCTCACAAAAGGCACCGATTGTCCACCTCTCCGAAATGCTCTATACGGAAGTGGAGCAAGACCAACGGGCTTCAGGAGAGAAACAATTCGATTATGTGAACCCACGCAACCGTGCCGTCCAAATTGAGATGGAGGCTGCTTGTACAGAACATCTCAAGGCTATCAACGCCTACCTCAAACCTGAGTTCAAAACGGTCGACTTCGGCACGGAGAATTTCCCTGTGGAAGCCTCCGTCATCATTCCTGTCAAGAACCGCGTCAGCACCATCTGCGATGCCATCTCCTCGGTCTTGGCACAAAAGGCCGACTTTCCGTTCAATGTCATCATTGTAGACAACCACTCGACGGATGGCACAACGGAAGCCATCCAAAAGATGGCCAAAACCGACAAACGAGTGGTCCATGTCATTCCCGAACGCCAAGACTTAGGTATCGGCGGATGTTGGAACGAAGGCTTAAACCATAGTCAATGTGGACGTTTCGCCGTACAATTGGACAGCGACGATATCTATAGCGGTCCTTCCACCCTCCAAAAAGTCGTGGATGCGTTCCATGCACAAAACTGCGCCATGGTAATCGGCACCTACCAGATCACGAATTTCCAGCTACAGCCCATTCCGCCAGGCGTCATCGACCACAAAGAGTGGACGCCTCAAAACGGACGTAACAACGCCCTTCGAATCAACGGATTGGGTGCACCGAGAGCCTTCTATACGCCTATAGCGAGAGAGATTTCGTTTCCGAACTCAAGCTACGGAGAAGACTACGCCATGGGGTTGGCCATCTCCCGCAACTATCAGATAGGCAGGATTTACGATGTGCTCTACAACTGCCGCCGTTGGGAAGGCAATTCAGACGCCGCCCTCAGCATTGAGAAAGTGAATAAGAACAATCTCTACAAGGATAGTCTCCGTACGCAAGAGATAACGGCAAGAATCACCCAAAATCAAGTTGCGATATGAACCACCAAGATATAACCCAACTGTACAAAGAGCAATTGGCCGTATGGGATGATTTCCGTATGCGCGTGGAGCAAATGCAAGCCATCGAATGGAAGACGTTCGATTTCGGCACCTTCCGAATCAAAGCGCAATTCAACCCTGCCCGTGCCGTCTCCTCCAACGCCAAGTTGGACAAGGCTTCCATTGCCAAACGGAAATGCTTTCTCTGCCCCGAGAATAGGCCAGAGATTCAGAAGGGTCTCAAGATGAACGACCGGTTCACGTTGCTCATCAATCCCTTCCCTATCCTACTCGAACATTTCACGCTTCCGCTCAATCAGCACAAAGAGCAAGAGATTAAGCCCTACATCAGCGATTTCCTTGACTTCGCCCAGATGATGACAGGCCACACGCTGCTCTACAACGGTCCTCAATGCGGAGCTTCCGCACCCGACCATATTCATTTCCAAGCGGTGAAACGTGGACAAATTCCCTTCGAGGAAGATTATAAGCAGGTTGCAAGGAAAAGGATTTTCGGAGACGACGATTCCCATGCCGAAGAGTTGTTGGATTTCGGGCGGAAATGCATCCTAATCGAATCCTCCTCAAAAGAGAAAATGGAGACAATGTTCCTCCAACTTTATGAGCAATATCAGACAGGGACGGAAGAACCCAAATGGAATATCTTCCTCCTTTATGAGAACAACGCATGGCACTTATTCCTCTTTATGAGGAAGACGCACCGCCCCACCCAATTCTATGCCGAAGGCGATGATTACATGATGATCAGCCCAGGAGCCATCGACATCGCAGGCGTCTTTGTCCTTCCTCGCAGGGAGGATTTTGACCGAATCAACAAAGAGATTATTTGGGACGTATTGCAACAAGTCTCCCTTTGATAGGAAATAGGGATGTCCAAGAGGGCATCCCACCCCTTTGACAGGAAAAGTTTTTCTATAATAAACAAGCGAATTTTCTTCCCCGATTCATAACCATCTCAGAAACAGACTGAGAAATCAGGAATTTGACCGTCTCCACATCCGACAAAGAGAGGATTCTCGAAATCAATAGAATTTATCACAAATAAAAAAAGCCCAACGGAAAACCGAAGGGCTTTTACCTATCATATATCACTGAAATTACTCAGCAGACTTAGGCTCTACAGAGATGAAAGACTTGTTGTCCTTCTTCTTTCTGAAAACAACGATACCGTCTACCAAAGCGAACAAAGTATGATCTTTACCCATACCTACATTCTCACCAGGATTGTGGACAGTACCTCTTTGACGTACGATGATGTTACCTGCCTTAGCAAATTGACCACCGAAAACCTTAACACCGAGTCGCTTACTTGCTGACTCACGACCGTTCTTGGAACTACCAACACCTTTTTTGTGTGCCATTTTCTTTCAAAATTTTAATTAAGCGACTACTTCTTTGATTACTAACTCTGTAAAGTATTGACGGTGACCGTTCTTCTTACGATAACCCTTTCTTCTCTTCTTGTGGAATACGATAACCTTCTCACCCTTAACAAGGTTTGAAACTACCTCTGCAGTTACCTTAGCTCCTGCTACTGTAGGAGAACCGATTACTACACTTCCGTTGTTGTCAACCAACAATACTTTGTCAAATACGACTTGAGAACCACGTTCCTCCTCCATGTGGTGAACGTACAACTTTTGGCCAGCTTCAACCTTAAATTGTTGTCCCTTGATTTCTACAATTGCGTACATTAAAACTTATTATTTTTAAGTTAATTCCGGTGGTGGGATTGCTCCTCTTTTCTTACCACGTAGGAAATTTCCCGCAAAAGTAGCACTAATTCACGTAATGGCAAAGGATTTCTACGATTATTTAGGGAAAAATAACACGGAATTTTCATTTGGCTTTTCTTGTATGGTTGAAATTGGCAGGAAGCCAGCCCTAATACATATGATACGAAGGCTTCCAGCCTATGGGCAAAGGTGCGCCTCACAGAACAAAGACCCACCAACGACGTTCGAAATTAAATCCTAAAGATTCAACGGGTTTTAAATGAAAAAGCCGTGAAACAAAACGAATATTTTTGCTTTCTTGCTTGCACACTATGAAATTCCCTTGTAACTTTCGCTGGTTATCAATGAAATTTGTCGGATAAATTGTCAACCACTTTCTCTTCATAAAAACCACAACATTAACCACTTATCAAAAATGATAATAATACAAGGGGCTTCCTTTGAGTCTCTAAAAAACAATTAAAATCAAACTTCTAACAAAAAAGAAAGACAGAATCATGAAAAAAATAGTTTTAGCGGTATTATTGTCTTTTGCTTTTATCGGAAACGCCTTATCATCAGATTTGGTCGAGGAAACTTTCGATATGGCAGACATAGAGAGAACCATCACCTACTTCACAAACGGAGGTTTTAAAATCGAAGTTATAGAAGAAAGAAATAGCACATACGTCTTCGTAAATCAAAAAAACGTAGAAAAATTCAGAGAAGCTTTAAGAAAAGCAAAAGACAAATATCAAGAATGGAAGAAAGTTGCTGAAGACAACAACATAGAAGAAGTAATAAACGAAATAGACGTGAAGTTTCCAAAGGTCACAATAGAATGGGAATATGGCGACGAAAAATGGTATTACTTCAATTACAAGTTAAATCCAGAATTCGCAAAAATAAATGGAGATGTCATGCTTCTTTTAATTGACTTTCCCATTATATGCGCAAACAGAAACCGATATATTACAACAAAGCCTATGTTTGGTTTCAAAGGAGATGATGAAATCAATGAATTTGAACGATTAATATCGATAGAGGTCGTTGAAGAAAACGCAAAGAAAGGGGAAAAGGAGATTGAAAGAAAGAATGAACTTTTCAAATAGAGGCGAAGGGGCTGCCAACCGACGCTCTCCTTTTCCTTTCGTTTTCTCTTTGTTTTGGGAGAGTACTTCAAACACTCTCCTTTTCACTTTTATACTCATGACACTATTATATTCCTCATAGCCACTATATACTGCGATGTCACCATCAATACTATTTTTATGTAATCGCCTAACAGAACATATTAATCAGCGAACTTCCATTCACCTTACATATTAATATTACGAATATCAATATCCACCCCAGCCAAAGTTCTCCTAATATCTTCATCAGCTATAGACTTAGGTATTGCCAATGCCAAGAATTGCGTAGCTCTAGAGCAAGCTACATAAATCATTCTTTGCCCTTCACTCATTACCCTTACAGGATTCTGCGGGAAATCATTCAGGGAAATGTTCTGCCCCCTACTATCGGATGACAAGAACAGCAGTACGGCATCCAAAGTTGCACCCTTCACAGCATGTATTGTGTCTATACACTTATGGAATTCGCTGCCTTTATCCTTTGACTGATGGAATCGTTCAACTGGCACATCTGCCATTTCCCTCATCCGATAGCCTGTTTGCCGCTGATAAGGGACAAAAGCAGGATCATTATCCAGTGCCCAATATTCTTTTAGCAATGCGCATGTCTGATCAGCCCATTCTTTAAAGCTCAATGAGAACGAAGGTATCTGTTTCAAAAAGCCAAATATTCTTGTATTCCATTCTATATCATGTTCAATCTCATGGATAAACTTTCGCCTTTCTTCTGGATTGTCTCCAACTATTAGTCCTAAAAGCACCATACGTACTTTGCGGAAAGCATAATCCATGTCTTCTGCCTCAAAAGCGAATACCGCGTCTATTAGCATATAAGGCTCTTCAGATTTCCAGTATCTGAACTTTACATCCTTCACCCCTGCCAATTTCTTGCATTTATTTACTCCTCGAGCCAGAATAATCCTGCTGGATAACTCATTTGACTCACAAACCTGATAGAAATCCTGAATTATATCCCTCACATTGCCATCATCGTACTTGTAAACAATAATGGGAATACCTTTATCCTCAACACCATGAGAAGTAATTGCAGGGACATCATTAGATTTCAACTTGCTATATAGGTTGATAATCCTTTGGTTCGATCTCCTGCATTCCGACATGGGCAGTACATTCCAGCCTCCTTCTGCCATCAAAGCCTGTAGCAACTCCGGCTTAGCACTATTGAAGCCATAGATTGACTGGCAAATATCACCCACGAGCTCCAGGTTTCTCAGACCTGCCGCTTTCAGCAGTTTGAAGAACTCAAAATGCAATTCAGAATTGTCTTGCGCCTCATCAACAATAATGTATGGGAATCTTGTAACAAGTGCTTTTGCGATATTCTGATGATGTTCCAAAATATAGCAAGCCATCCACAAAGCATCACTACTCGTTATATATCCTTTACTCAGGCGATAAAGAATTGCAGCCCGACAATATGATTTTTCATTTGCATCAGTCACAACTTTATGATTCCATTTAAATGCCGTCTTGTCTATAGAGACCAGCGATGGCTTCTTGCTATACATTTTTTTTGAGTATTTACGAAGTTCCATTACAGGATACCGCTGCCATTTTCCTGCAATCTGGACATTATTATAATATATATGATCCAGAATATCTTCTTCATTTACGACAATTGGTTTCTTCTTGCAAGCATCGCAAAGATACCAAAATGGAAGTACTACATATTGCATGATAAAACTATCAATGGTCAACACTTCGTTAGGGAAGGTCAGCCGCTCATCATGCATCACCCTGTACTTCTGCTTTAATTCAGCACATGCCTTGTTGGTAAAAGACAAGCAGGCAAATCCAGTATGTGCCCCATATTGTTCACGACAAAAACGAGACACAACCAGAAGTTTCTTGACGATGCTTGTTGTTTTACCACTACCGGGACATGCAGTCAAAATGGTGTATCCACGGACATCAAGATATGCTTGTCTTTGTGGTGTGACTTCATATTCCATACTTATGAAACCAGATGGTTGATAGCCGTTTGTATATATATAGGGACTGTGAACTTAACATCATCCCCTGCATCAATCTTATCTTGCAAGAAGGTATTCAGCGTTTGTGCAAATCCAGCCTTTCCCGGCAGACATTTCCATAGAAGCAGGGCTACATTCTGTTGTTCTTCATCATTCAAGTCGCGTTCTCCAAGACCGTTGATATATGCTTCTACTTTTCCGATACCGTCTGCATTCTCACTCCTTATAAGCTCATACAACCATGTTCCTTTGGTCGTCTCCTGCCTTGCAAAAACATTAGCCTTGCAAATCTGATACTCCAATGTCTTCACACCCGAGCAAATCTTTGTTCCGACCTGACCATTAGCCATCGCATTCATATTGTTCACACGGCCATTCATTTTCCCAGCGTTGATGCCGTTTCTCAGTATAGTCAATTGAGCATAATCATTAGCACAAAGTGCATCCAGATTATACTCCTTATCCTTAGAGTCGGTAAATTGATCCTCGTCTGTGATAAATGCGGCTCTCATCGGAAGTCTCACTTTATCATTCGACGAGTTAAACAACATCAAAAACTGATAAAAAGCCGTTCCATCCGTATCTATAATCTCTATCTGGTTGTCTATAAGAGACTTCCCCATCAATTTAGAGAAGGTTTCCATCAACTGACATTCTGATACACCTTCAATAAACAAACATCCATTGGAAAACAACAATTGTGAACGAGTCACGTCAAAATACCGTGCAATCATTTTACGGTATGACTTCACCTCGTCTTCCGTCAGCTTCCTATTATGGTTTGAAACATCTCGAATGATATTTTCCGTATGACGATTCACAAAACAATCACCAACATGAAAAGCGGCATTATCCTTCAGTAAAATAAGATTCTCCAAAGGT
>JAFZKQ010000036.1 GCA_017553575.1 Paludibacteraceae bacterium | reverse complement strand
CATATTCTTGGAACTCCGCAGGGAGGGCGTATGATTTTAGCGAAACGATCTTTTTTACGATATGGATCAGGATTTCTATGTCGTCAATCTGGAGGAGTCTCCAAATCATCGTGGCGTTTCCATATATTGCTTGGAAGAAGGCCTCGCTAAGTCTCTCTTCGTGAAGAATTTCCTGTAAAATATCGCGTTGAAAATCCAACAGATTGAAGTCGTCTGATTCCGTATATTGCCAAGGGGTTGTTTCGTCATAAAGATATTGCAGGAACTGAACGCATTCGTACGGAGTGTGGCTATCTGTAAAGGATGCTTGGATATTATTCCTGAATTGGATTATGCAGGAAGGTGTCGATGAAGGGGAAAGGTCCATCATTAAGCAATCTTTTGTCTCGGCCACTTCCGTTAGAGGAGTCGCTTCCTTTGCTGCCACTTTATATTTTAGTAGCTGGGATTTTAGTTTTTCTGACAATGCCGAATAGAGTTCCTCTTTTGCAATATCTCCTACGTCAATGGTTAGCTTGTCAATGATGATCTCTTCCTCATCTAATTGATTTATCGTATCTTCTATGGAAGGGAAGATATATTGTTTGTATATGCCTTCAGCCCTCTCGTTCGAGTTTCCTTCATTTCCTTCTAAGGTGATGTCTACTGTAAGAGAATGTATCAAATTGTCTGGCATGGCATTTACGATTGGATAATGGTATTGCAAATTTATGGTTGAGTCATATTTCAAATATTGAGCATCATAGAGGAACGCTCGTTTGTTTTTCTGAAAAAAGAATTTTTCGCATTTCAAATATATGAAAAAAAGTTCGGGCGTGCAACCCAAAATTCTTTATATTGAAGAAAAAATAAGCCTTGATTTTTCATTTCTTTCCCAGTGTGTTTCTCTTTTGGATTAAAATGGTCTGTTTGAGGTGTTAGGGTAGGGTATATATCTTAATCTAGTACGTTTGCTCAAGTTCACTTCCCATAATAAGGAATTTCATTCTTCCAGTAAGCATCGCCTTTGATTATCTTCTCCAGATAGGGCTTAAATGCCGCTTTGATTTCTTCCGAATGCTTTGCTATCTCATCACTGATTTTTCTTAACTCCTTGTATGATAGCTTGTAAATTGGCGAATCATAGGCGTACACGGTCCCCTGTATTTTGCCTAGTTTTTCTTGTATTTCCTTTATAATCGGATGGTCTACTTCACTTGCATAGATATGAAAGATGGCCACATTATAAGGACAATCGTAACTTATACCCCAACCACCCAAGCCATTGTCTTCAATAGACCATTTGTCTTTACATTCCAATAGACGAAGATACAGGTTTAAAGCACTCTCTGAATCATATTCGATTATTTGGGTAATTTTAGTCATCAATGCATAATAATCATCCTTGCTCAAATTTGATCTCGAATCAAATCTTTTCAAATATTCACCCCACACATCGGGATCTTCAAAATCCAACAACAGATCCTCGACACCCTCATAGGGAACCTTGTTTTTCCAATAACCATATAACATTTTATATGCCTCTGGATCTTTCAGGTACATGTGTAACAGAAAAATGCTCAGACTAATGGACAAAGGTCGTTCATAGTATTCTGGAAGTAATTTATCTGTAAAGTAAATTTTTGCAGAATCTTCATATGCCTTTTGTAAGATAGGAGACTTATCTATGGTATCTTTTAAGCCTACTCTATTAGTCTCACACAAATAATCCCATATTAATACATTTGTCTCTTTTTTGTACTTTACTCGTTTACTAATTTTGTTTTTCACGCATTTATTATAATCGAGCAATTGCAGAAAATAGGGACGGAGGTCCTCGTTTTTCCTTAAATCCTTTTTGTCGAGATATTCCCAACTCTCTTCAAAAGAACGATAGATATCTTCTGATGATTTGAATATTTCCAACATCTCTTCTTGGAAAATTCTCTTCTCATCCTTTTGCGCTGAGGATTCTATCGCACAAAATATCAACGATATAAGGCAAATGATAAAGCTTTTCCTATTAGTATGCATGGTATCTTTCCTTTATTTTGTTGTTGTGACAGCGGATGAATCGACTTTTATTTCTTCGAAGAGTTTGGGGACTTTCCTGAAAAAGAGTTCTCTCTCCATTTCTGAATTTGCTTTATCTTTATAGAAAGGGAGGTTCCGTAGCCAGTACATCTCTTGATTAAGGCGATATTGGTAATAGCGTTCTATATAAGGCAAAATGTACAGAACATTATTGAGAGACAAAAGGAACGGAGGGGACTATAAATTATAGTACGCTCCCTCCGCATTGCAAATGTAGACAAATGTCTTAAATACGCGAAGGAAATGAAGAAAAACTTTAGAAGTCGGCCACATTCAGAAGAGGGCCTAGGACTACAAGACCGCCGAGAAGTTCTCCTCCAAGCAACCGCACTACCCGAACCCAAAGAACTGCATCTGGCTCAAGCTCGCCAAAGGCGGAACAAAGTCGAGACTGGGTGGAGTGGTGGATGCTTTAGAATGCCCTAAAAATTGCAACATGTGTAGGTACATAGACATGTCAGTAGAGCATTCAAAAAATAAGGAAGGAAAAATAGTTCCCTCGCTCACCGAGAGGAAGCTGGTAGAATCGGATTTAGAAACCTCCAGCAAACTTAAAATTCTAGATAATTTTATCACCCGTGATTTGTTGCAGTCTAAAAAATCTTTGCAACGTCTTATTGAACACGCAAACACCGTTGACAGTTTGGAGGCAATAAAGGCGATATGGATAAAGCCCGAACTCGCAAATTATATTATATTCGTGAAAAAGGAGGTCGAAATGAAACGCTTTTTACCCATATTGATCCTATTTGTGGCGGTTGTGCTGCTCAGTAGCGGCAAGGCTTACGAGGGGTTTTCCTGTAAATGCAAGTGCCATGACGGAGTTGAGGAGTGTCAGGCGTATTGCTGGAGGTGCGCCCATAAGCACCATGAGGACTGCGAATGCAAGTGCCATGATGATAATTGTCCCATGTACGGCAATGTGAGGACCCCCGCGGAAAGAAATCATTGCTTCAGACGTAACTTCTGCTCGGATTGCGAAAGCTTCCATTGGGGAAGAGAAAAGTCATCGGATTACGGCATGAAAAAAGGGTGGCTTCCGAAGAAGCGACCCTATTTGCATCCCCTTAAATATTTCACCGGGTATGCCTTCGATGACGGCTACTGTGAGTGATTACAACGCCGCACCGATGGAGACGCTTTTCTCAGTACTCCACACTTACAGCCGTGACGGTGGAGCGCCTTTTCTTCAGGGAGTCCCGATCGTCTGCCAAAGAAACGATTCTCTCTTCTCCAAAGATGAATATTCCACAGAAACCTTAGCGATGCAGTGTCTTAATCAGAGAAAAACACTATATTGGCAAAATGAAGGAGGTGAAGTTATGGTATTTGTTTGGCTGTCCTGACGACTATATCTCGACGGATAAGTCCCCGCGAAAAAATACAATTGCTATTGATGCCAGTGATGGGAAAATCGTTGTTGAACTTGTCCGTGACAGCAGGATTGAAGTCTGTTCGTTGGTCGGAACCCTTAATGATTGGGCTATGCTGTTATGGGTCAAAATTGCTAGTTTTTGGAAACTAATGGAGTACAGAAAAGAGTTGCAAATGTTAGGAATAATAGGGGAGGACTATTCGGATTTTGAGGTGTTGAGATTTTTAAGGGACTAATTTTTTTATTCCTCCCTAATTTTTGCCTTTTACATTCCATTCAATAACTTGATTTACACGTGGATAATCATCCGACACACGAAGCAAGACTTTATTTCCCACTTTTATATCTTCAACGACACACATATCCTTTTTTACCCGATGAACCATGGTATGTTCTTTATCAACTCCGACCTTCACTTTTATCGAATATTCCCTAGCATTAGGTCCCCGTTTACTATATACCTCACCTATGGCAATATGGGATTTTCGCAAATAAGATTCCTCTATTTTCTCCACATAACCATCATAGACATTGCAATATAAGCACACCAATCCAACTGGGATTAGAAAAAGTATAAGTGCTATTATATTACCGTAATTTTTCTCAACAGACTCTTGGGCTAATTTTAATTGATTGTTTTTCTTCGCTATTACATATAGGTTTAAACACAAAAACTCCATCAAAAGAAACAAAGCGACTCCACTAATTCCGACTTTAGGCCTTTCTCCTAATTCAATAAAAGAAAATGGAGCATATAAAAAATCTATTATTACTATTCCGACAATTAGCACCCATCCCCATACGACACACTTTATGTTGATCTTGGGCAGTTGTTTCAGTCTGTCACGAAAATTCTTCATATTGATTTTTTTTCTGTATATTGTGTTGGTATACAATCTGTTCCTTTGCGATTAAAATGATTGAAGCCTATTTTCTACTCTTCCCGTATCAGATAGTCCGACCGATGCTCTTTCATCCATTTTATGACTTCTTGCTTATATTCATCTGAAAAAGTATAATAATCTTTTCCCTTGAACTTAGACCGTATCCTATCATTTCTATTAGGTTGTGGGAAATCCACGATTTCACGTTTCAACCAATCTATTATGCCAGAATCAAAAGATACATACGAAATCAAAGGGACAGAAGACTCTCTACTATAAAAGTCATTTCTATAGGATGCTTTTTTATTGTCTCGTATAACGCCATATACGACATCAAACAAGTCCACCTTTCTATATTTAAACCACTCCATGTAAAGTCCTGGAAGGAATTCATTGATAATTTCCATTTCCTTTTTTGATTTAGACGCAGTAATCATATTTTGGAACAAAGAATCTATCTGACTGTTATCATGTAGTCCCAACAGCAACTCTCTATAAAACAATTTATGATCCAATTGCGAGCAGTTCTCACATTGCACTTTAGTCAACTTCTCTCGGGCATTCCTGACGGAATCAAGAATCTCATCAGATTCATTTTTTATTAGCAATTTACATATACAATCATTTCCGTAAACAGGTCCCCAGTCCATGTCTAAATTCCAGAAACAAAGATCATAGTATCGTTCCTCCAAAATTATCTTGACATAAAGTTCCTTTTGTTTTGACGAAAAGAAATAAACAAACAAATCTTCACATATTTGTCGCGCCAAATAGAGACCTTCGCGGTTGTCTTTTCTCGGGAGTAAAATACTATCAAGGCAATAGTCCATGTAAGAAAATCTCGACAAAGAGTCCTTTTCTTCCAACGTATCAACTATGCCTTTTATCTCCGCCAACAATTCAAAAGAGGTCTTCTCCTGCCCCTTGGCATTCGTTTTTACAATTGGGAGTCTGTCATTCGCAGAGGCTACGGAAATAGACAAAAACACAAAAACGCATATTCCAAACAGCTGTTTCATAATCTACTATATTTAGAAGCCGCCAAAAAACGATAGACAAAGACTCTGAATATTTGGTCATCTTGCCATCACTTAAATTTATAATCTTTTTTGTGCAGTTTACACCAATTCAACACCTCTTCCAATTTCTTCTCGTCATATAGATTGTATACTCGCTGCCTCTCTACAATTGAATCGAATTTTATCCCTTTCTGCAATCCCGTAAGATCAGGGAACCCTTCTAACGTTTTTGAGAACATATCAAAAACGGAATAGGAGAAAGGTGTACATTCACCAGCACCATCCGAATCTTGGATTTCAAAAACATATTTCATAGGGTACTTAATCACCAAATAGAATAATTTGTCGTATAATTCCTTTTTCCTATACTTAACACCACCAATATTGTCAAGTAAAAAATGATCATTATTAGGATAGATTGCGTCAAGATAAAAATTCCTGCAATCACTTTCCCGTATAAGACTATCCTGCTCAATGAGATTACGTTCCATTCTTTCCAACAAGACATCAATCATCATATCATCGTTCATATTCAATAAGAGCCTTTCATACATCAGTTTCCGTCTGGTAGCTACAATACAATCCCAATGAGACCCTCTTTTATATTTGTCATAATAAGGGTCATCCTTCCGCATAAAGTCCCGTTTGGACAATTCCAAATAATTCTCTCTGATGACGGCTCTTATCGAATCGTTCCAATTATTAGATATATAAACGTACGGTTCATACGGCGTTCCATCAAGGAAAGAGAAAATATCTTCAAACTCCTTATTTTCAACCAATATTTCCAAAATCCTCTTTTTTTGATAGTGTGTTGGATTGTCCAACAAATGTTTGGAATTCATTGTTTTCAAAAAACAAGTGTGAGTTTGACAGATAGAATCCAACAAGTAATCTACAATTTCATCCTTGAATCGTTTGTCATCACTCTTCTGATAGAGGACGAATAAGCTATCCGCTCTCTTGTCCACATCCATAGAACTGTCAAAACTCAAAACATCTTTTGCCGCCATCTTTGAAAAAGCCAGTATAGCCAAAACTAATATGCCTATTGTTCTTTTCTTCATGTGGTACATTTTGTCAATCTTAATATTCCTGTGTTTGGGAGGTGATTGTTCGTGTTTTGACGAAAAAATGAGTTTTGTTTTTACTGATACAAATTTAGTGATAAATCAACACTTTCATATTCAAATGTATGTAAAAATCCGAAAATGTCGGTTCGGTTAGAAACTTACCATAGTATTGTGCTTCCGTTTTAAGGTGTTCATGGATATAAAAAACGCACATGAATTAATAGATCCATGTGCGTTTTGGGGAAGCGGAATTATTTCAAATCCTCAGCCCTGACGATACAAGTTCCTTTGGTGATGGCACTTGTGAAGAAGTAGCCGAGGGCTCGTTTTTCTGGCTTTATGTTGCTGCTGACGTTGGCGGGGCTGCCGTAGAACGGATTACTTCCCGAATTGCCTTGAACGTCGTAAATATACTCCAAATAGCCTTGGGATATGACGTGCAGATTGAGGGTGATCTCGTCGCCCGGCTTGACATCTTCGTCTTTAGCCCTCTTGGGGTCGAGGTTGTATATGCTGCCAGGGAAGTCCACCCCGTTATACATTTTCTCCATCTCCTTTCCGTTAATGTATATGCCCGTCATCTCTTGGAATTGGATGGCATAGTATTCTGTGAGCGTATCGGTTACGAGATGTCCGTTTATCTCGATTTTGGCTATGTAGGAAGTCCTTTTGTTGTTAATGGATTGGAAGTAAGGACAAACCTTGTAGTAATCCGTAGCTTTTATGTTGTTGAGCGTGTAAGGAAGCACCTTTATGGAGTCGATGGATTCGACAGTCGCCTGCATCGTATCTGTGGCATAATACTCTGTCGTTTCCCCCTTCTCGTGGACGATGACGTGGAGTTTGTAGATATGTCCGCTTTCTCCCTTTATGGGCTCTGTGGTCTCGTATATGCCGGGAGCGACTTCTTGGTAGTTGATGATGGCTGTGTCGTTGTCTGTCACGGTTACCTCTGCACCTGAAACCATTTCGGGGTCGCCTGTCCCGTAAAAATCACCGCTTTTGCTGATGGTGAGTTGTTGTTTTTTCCATTCGTTGGTGATGCATCCATAGATGCCGATGAGTTGTTCTCCCTCTTCTACGTCGATTGTGATCTCTTCCCTACAACCGTTGAGTAGGGCGAGAAGGAGTAGCGGAAGTGATAATATTGTCTTTTTGTTCATAAGAGTCTGTTTTAGAATTTGAAGTTATATGAGACGGAAGGGACGAACGTAAAGAGATACATCTTCTCCGTTTTGATTTGGTTGTCTTCGTCTGGAGTGAACATGACTGCCCAAGTGTTGTGTTGTCCGTAGGCGTTGTAGATGGAGAAGTTCCATTCGCCATGCCATCTTCTCTCTTTTTTCTCCTTTGATTTGAGGGTGGCGGAGAGGTCTAAACGATGATAGTTAGGGTAGCGGCTTTGGTTGCGCGACCCGCTATAGATGGCATACGGTACGTTGTCCACCGTGTATTTGCCGTAAGGGTAGGTGACGGGTTGTCCCGTGTTGAAAACCCAGTTGGCGGAAAGGTTGAACTGCTTGGTGAAGTCGTAGCTGAGGACGGCCACGAAATTGTGTGGACGATCGAAAGGAGAGCGGTACTCCTTCCCGAAATTGATCTCCTCGACGGTGCGGAAAGATCGTGAGTAGGTGTAGGAGACCCATCCGGTTAGTTTTCCGGTGTTCTTTTTGGCCAAGAGCTCTATACCGTAGCTACGGCCTTTACCGATACGTGTCTCGCCGTCTATGTATTTGTTACCCGTTGTATGTGCGTTGTCTTTGAAGTCAAGGACGTTTTGCATATCCTTGTAATAGACTTCGACGGAGGTCTCTATTTTGTCGTCAAACAAGTTGCGGAAGTAGCCGATTGCATATTGGTCGCATTTCTGAGGCTTGATGTTCGGGTTGCTAGGCAACCATACGTCGAACGGAAGTCCGCCGGTTGAGTTGGACGCCATTTGGGCATACTGCACAGTCCTGGAGTAGGAGGCCTTGACGGATGAAGCCTTGTCGATTTTGTATAGAGCTCCTAATCTTGGTTCTGGGTTGATCTGTGTGTTGAATATCTTGCCGCTACCGTAGTAGGTGGAGTCCACTTTCTCGTGGTTTTCGTCGAATGCAAAGACGGTCTCTTCTCCTAAGTTGTGGAAGATGGACATGCGAAGTCCGTATTTCAATGTGAGCCTTTTCGTGGCCTTTTGTTCGTGGGATAGGAACACTCCGTATTCACATGATCTCCTTAATCCAAAGTCCTCGTCCTCCATAAATTGGATGGAACTTTCGTCGTTCTTGCTGGCAGAAATCTCTCCTTGGTCGAAACGGTGGAGCGTACCTGAAAGACCTGCCCTTGTCTTGTTCAGTGGCGACCAAATCTTGAATAGGTTGAAGCTGGCGTTCCAGTCTCTCATGCCTGCACCCATATCGAAATTGGCAGGATTGACGCCGATCTCCATGATGTAGTCGTAGCTAGTACCGGAGATGCTGAAGTCGGAAGTTAACGACTTGTTATAGATGTGGTTCCACCGGAAGGAGCAACTCTTGTTTCCGAATCCGAGGCCGGCCACCTTTTCCATTCCGAACTTATCCCTTCCCAAGTAGCCAGAAAGGAACAGCCGGTTCTTGTCGTTTATCTTATGGGTGATTTTTGCGTTCAAGTCGAAGAAGTAGAGGTACGTGTCCTTATATTCGCTTCCTGCGAGAGGCAAGAAGAGGTCGGCGTAGGTTCTTCGTCCTGCTATCATGACCGACGTGCGGTTGTCGAACAAAGGGGCCTCTAACATGAGACGGCTTGAGATGAGTCCGATGCCACCTGTTCCGGAGAACTTGGTAGGCATCTCGTCGAGTGTTTGTACGTCGAGGACGGAGGCCAGACGACCGCCGTAGGAGGCAGGGATGTCACCTTTCATCAGCGTTGCTTCGCTTACGGCATCGTTGTTGAAGACCGAGAAGAATCCCATCATGTGGGAGGCGTTGTAGATGGTGGCGTTGTCGAGCAGGATGAGGTTGTGGTCGGTGTTGCCTCCTCGAACACTGAAGTTGGAGGAGCCTTCTGAAGCCGCTTGCACGCCTGGCATCAGTTGGATGGCTTTGACCACGTCCACTTCGCCCATGAGGGCAGGAATCTTCTTGACGGTGACCATTTGTATTCTTTGGCTACTCATCAGGGCTTCGCTGATGTTGGCGTCCTTTTTCCTGCCTGTGACGACGACCTCTTCCATTTCCGTCTCCTCGTTTGCGAGCAAGACGTTGAGTGTCTCTTTTTCTTTATTTAAGGAAACTTTCTTTTGGACACTTTTGTAGCCGACATAGGAGATGGAGATATGGTATTCACCGAAAGGAAGTTTTAGTGAATATTTTCCGTTGGCGTCGGTGACGCAACCGCCTTTGGTCTCTTCCACATAGATGGAGACTCCGATGAGCCCCTCCCTGCTATCGGCATCTTTGACGCTACCTGATAGGGTGGATGTGCTCTTAGTTTGGGCGGTTAGATAGTTGCTGAATGAGATTACGATGAAGAAACATAGCATCGTCAGCATTCAGGATATAGGCGAATGGTTCCTTCCGTTGCGTATAGTGCGCATATTAATAAAAGATAGTTATGGGCTCTTTTTGATTATATCCTCCAAAATCGGGAGAACCCAATACTCGATTCTGGAATAGTTGTCCGTGCAGAAAACCCTGCAAAGGTAATTCTAATTTTTTTTGAACTAAATTTTTTACGTTGACATTTTATTTTTTATTCTTGTTTTTTTTTCTGCTACAAAGGTAGGTTTGTTTTTTTGCAAGTAGTTTGCAAACATAAAAACGCCATTGCAGAGTGCATCCGCAATGGCGTTGGTTTTAGGACTGTTTTATCTCTTATTTGACAATCATGCTCTTGCTTTCAACGAAGCCGTTGGCGTTCATGACGTAGAAATAGAGTCCTTGTGGCAAGTTATCGACAGAGAATGTCAAAGAGTGGCTTCCTGCCTGATAATTGTCGGACGTAATATTCTTAATCTTGACACCTAAGCTGTTGTAAAGATCGATGGTTACGAATGAGTTCTGTGCGAGGCTGAAGTCAATCGTCGTCTCTCCGTTGGCTGGGTTCGGCCTGTTTTGTGACAATTGGTTGTCGTTCTCCTCGACTATGAAGTCGTTCACTTTTACGTTGCCGGAATCTCCACAACCGTTGTTGATTATCGTGTGGCCGCCCCAATCGTATTTACCGCTGCTGTAAATCTTGCTAATTGTGCTAGTGCGGATCTTCGTGTCTTGTGAATTGTCTCCGTACAAGAACTTGTTGATGAACGCCTGAGCTGCCTTGTTTTGGTTGCTGGATGCGTTGCAGTGGTCGTGACCACCCTCGATGACGTAACCGAAACGGTCTTCGATGCCCATGGCTTTCCAAACCTCCTCGGCTGCCTTTAACGAAGCATATCCTGCCTCGTCGCCCAACCATGTGTAACCTGGATTTCCGAAGGCCAAGAAGGCACGAGGGGCAATCATGGCGATCAGTTCGTGGTGGTCGTATGGCAACTTGTCAATCTGGGATTGGAAGTTGCTCTTGAAGCTGCTGAGGAACCAATCATAGTTGGTGTTGGAGATGCCCTCCACGTCGGAACCGATCTCTGAAGTGACACGCCATGCGTTGATACCGCCACCACCTGACTCTTGTGCGATAGTCAAGGCGACACGCTCGTCGAATGCACCGGCGAACAAGGCCATCTTACCAGCATAAGAACAACCCGTCACGGCGATATGGCCAAGGTCTGCCTTGATTTGATCTTTCACGATCTCCAAACCATCGATCAAACGGCTGATACCCCAAGACCATGCACAATAGTCCGCCTTGGTGTTGAATGTGTTAGGGTAGAACTTGTAGAATGGGTCGTTTTGGCTTCTGCCGTTGCCACCGAAACCAGAGTTGTATTCCGCAATTTGCGTGTGCGTGAAAGGCACTTGGATACACTTGGAGAAGTATGAAGAACTCAAGCTACCCGTATTGTTGTCCATACCGATGACGATAGGGTGAGGACCATTGCCGGAAGGGATGGAGAGTTTGCTCGTCAATGTGAGCGTGTTGCTGCCGTTGTGAACCTTGACAGTCAATGTTCCGTTTGAGTAGGATGCCTCCAAATCGTCGAACTTAGGCTTCTCACCGATTTCCCAGAACTCGATCTCACGCTTGATCTCGTTACGACGGCAAGACCAGTCGCAGAAGTCGGTCACCTTGCCGCTGCCGTCGGCCCACTCGAATGGGTTAGGCAACGTCTTGCAAGACTTTAAGTTGTTCTTGTTCAAAGATGCAGGATCTTCGCAATCGGCACCTGTGTTCTCCACAGAGTAGCTCAATGGGAATATGCCAGCTTCAATGACGGTGCTACCACCGCTATGCTCGCCACCATGACCTTCGTGTCCTCCCTCGCCATGACCGTGTGATGAAGTGTCAGGCAAAGCGAATTTGAGATAGTCTATATTGTTGTTGTTGCTCTCGAATTTTATTTTCAAGATATGCTTTCCTGCCTTGATTTCCTTTGTTGTGGCAGTCAATTCAGTATAAGTGTCCCAATTGCTTGTCTTGCTTCCTGAGAAGTTGGCCACTACCTTGTCGTCGATATAGAGGTCGAACTTGATGCTTCCGTTTCCGTTGGATGAGTTGGCTGTCACGTCGTAGGTGCTAGTCTCCTTAACGTCAACGGTATATTCCAACCACTCGCTGGAGGTGGTGTAGCCGATAGCCATGCCTGTTCCGCCTTTTACGATATCTACGCCTTCGTCGGTACGGAATTTGGCGTCACCTTCGTTCTTGCTGTCGGAATCGTTGTAAGCGTTGCCGTTTCCGCCGATGTCATAGTTCTCTGCCTCCAAAACGCCAGGGATGCTGATGGCCTCTTTGTATGGCTTCTGCTCTACTGGTGGTGTTACCACTTCAGAGCCGCCGCCAGATGCCTCGCCGATCCAGATGTTACCGTACTTCATATCGAAGCTACCAGAACCAGAACCAACCTCGCAAAGGAACTTACAGTCGTAAAGTTGACCCAATGTCACCCATCCTTTCTCTTCCCATTTTCTCATGTGCTCGGAGATGGAGATGTGACCACACTTACGGATGCTCTTTCTAACTGCGAATACCTGCGTAAATGTTGAGTTTCCTGAGATGGAAGGACCTGTACGTGTACCTGTGTACACTTCGTAAGTCTCTCCATCCAAAGTATAAGTACCTCTGGAATTTGCACCGTAGTACAAACCTTGTTGCTTAGAGGTTGTACCAAAGAAGGTGTTCTCTACAATGTAGTACTCCACCTCGTTAGGAGCCTTAGTCCATCCATAGATACCGATGTAGTTGTATCCACCACCGGAACTTCCTTGGCCGATTTCGTAGTTGAAGTCGCAGTGGAGGTCTCCGTCCAATTGGCTTGGCTTAGGTCCTGTACCCCAGTACAGACCGATACGGCAAAGCAAGTCATCTGGGTTGTTCCAGTTCGCCTTGAATTGGAATTTGCCTTTCTCCGCCTTGTATTCCATGGAGGCGTTGTTACCTGAATTTGTCCACATCTCGTAGTTGAAACCTGAATTGCCTATGTCGTGTGTTCCACCGTTCTGTGCTTTTTGGCCTCCAGACATTGATGTTGTCATTTGGCATGGATCAATAGTGGTTTCGGTAGAGCCACCACCTTCGCCGCCGGTAGTTCCGCCGCCTTCACCACCAGTTGTGCCGCCGCCTTCGCCGCCACCGGTCTCGTCATATTTCAATACCTTCAACATCTGATCTGCGTAACGCTCGCCCAATGTGCGGTAGCTTGCAGAAGAGAAGTGGAGGTTATCGCCCTTATGACCAAGTCCTTGTGCCGAGATGACGTAGGAGTTAGGAATGGTGTTGGGTACGTTGGCGATGATGCTGTTCATACCTCCGCATTGGCCGCCTTGGTCAGAACGGACTACTTCGCCGACCAACAAAGGCACGTCAGCCGATTTCAACCCCAAGTCGTTAAGCAAGTCGTTGTAAACAGCTTTCACACGGCTTGGCCAGTTGTTTTGACCAGAGTTGGTCTCGCCTTGGTGCAAGAGGATACCCTTGATGACACCCACTTTCTGAGCTTCCTTTCCCATCTCGACCAATCGTCCGTAAGGGTTGCCTCCGTAAGATTGGATGGTGCTTTGCATATAGGACTCGGCACGGTAACTTTTGTAATTCTCTTTCTCGAAAAGTTGGATGTCGCATCCGGCGATAGCTACGACAACGACGCCGACTTTGATTTTCTCTGGCAAGTTCTTTACCAGCGTACGACCGAAATAGTCTACAGGGCCGAGGTGCTGACCGCTACAGCAGGATAGGGGAGGCGTGGCGTCGTACCAGCTGCCCTTCTTTCGGCTGCCGCAATTGTCATAGGAGCAGAGCACTTGGAAACGGCTGTCGACCGTCTTGTCTTGGTTCTCAATGTTGCCTTGGCCTTCCATGTTTGATTGACCGAAGCATAGATAAATGTGAAAGTTCGGATCCGGGTCCGCATAACTGTTCACAATTGATCCTAACAGCATTGCTAACGCCGCGAGGAAAAAGATTTTAGTGTTTTTCATTTTTGTTTAATGATATGATATTAAAGTATTTATGTTTAATGCATAACTTTGGTTCCTGTTTTAGATTGGATGGTTGTTTGTAAATGTATTTACATAACAATCCTTCCCGTTAAATTAAAATGAAAAATAAACAAGTGTCCTGCTAGTTAGGATACACCAATTTCAACTCCACAAAATCCTCTTGTCGTTTGGTCTTCTTTCAGAAAAACTAGTTACAATCGCTTCACTTCTTAATATAGTTGCCATTCATGGAGGAATGACAAACAGTCAATAATGTTTTTCGTATTAGACGACGCTTACGTTTCTTTTGTCTTTATGTTTAATGTCCATTGGAAATTCTTATCGTCGAATTTCCCCATGCCATCATGGCTAACGCTCACAAAAATAGCCT
>JAFZKQ010000035.1 GCA_017553575.1 Paludibacteraceae bacterium | reverse complement strand
TCAGATGTTTGCCTACGGCTTCCTTCAGATTCCACCTCACGATGGACACCCTTGCTTTCGGCTGTAGCCTTCCCACTGTTAGGGCGGCTTGGGGACTTACACCCGTTAGAGTACGTTCGTGCTGGGCGAACAATAAAAAAGGGAGATGCAGAGACACCTCCCTTCTATTCCACCCTTAAGTCATCGTACCCGAAGGTGCTGACCTAAATTGATTTTATCTGAACGTAATCCATTAATTTTCTTCAATGTAGCCACATTCATGCCATACTTGCGGGCAATGCTTGAGAGCGTATCACCCTTTCGGACAATATACTCGTTTCCTCCCGCTTTGGCAGAAGCAATGGCTTTGCCTCGGGCACCTCTACCCTTTCCTCTCACACGGCCATAGTATGGATCCATGGAAGCAGGAACTACCGTCAGACGATTCGTATGCAACGAATCCGATTTATACGCCACGATAGAATCACGCTTATCGAGGAAACTATTCACATAACGCTGTGGCAAGCACAAAGTGTAAGGAATTCCGTTACCTGGCAAGACCTGTTGACGATACTGAGGATTCAATGCCTCCAACTCACAAAGATCGAGCCCCAAAACCTCCGAAATTTGGAGGAAGTGTAAACGGTCGCTCACCATCAACGTATCACAAGTAATCGGCATATCAACGGAATTCGGACAGAAATTATGCTCCTTGTAATAAGTCATCGTATAAGTCGCCGCAATGAAAGCAGGCACATAACCACGCGTCTCCTTTGGCAAATAAGGGTAGATACCCCAATAATCATGCTTGCCACCAGAACGACGGATTGCCTTGTTCACATTACCAGGACCACAATTGTAAGCAGCAATAACCAATGCCCAATCATTGTAGATACCATACAAATCCTTCAAGTAACGAACTGCCGCATTGGTCGATTTGATCGGATCACGACGCTCGTCAATCAAACTGTTTCCTTCCAAGCCATAAATCTTACCCGTGGAATACATGAACTGCCAAAGACCGGAAGCACCC
Organism: Paludibacteraceae bacterium; assembly: GCA_017553575.1. Classification (GTDB taxonomy): domain Bacteria; phylum Bacteroidota; class Bacteroidia; order Bacteroidales; family Paludibacteraceae; genus RGIG10190. The sequence continues at coordinate 9,798 of JAFZKQ010000035.1, read as the reverse complement.
GCACGGGAGAATGCGCGAGGATTCAAAGCCGACTCAATGACTGGAAGATACTTCAACTCAATAGGAAGGCCTGCCGCATCGAGAGCCTGCTCGAAAATAGGGAAATAGTACTTTCCCGCACCCAACATATACTCCACCTGCTTTCTCTTCTTCACCGTATAAAGCTCGATGAAACGCTTCACGATGTCGTTGTAGGCCAACTCCATGATCGCAGGAATCTGGCTAAGGCGAGCAATGTAGACGCTGTCGTTCAAGACATAGCCCACACTGTCGGATGAACATTCTTCATTCGGAATCGACCTAAACTTCAAATCATGAAGAAGGCTATCCAAATTCATATCAATATCAGTAAATTCATCTATCGACGAATCCGAAGAGTCGGCCTCAACAAAAGGAGGATTGCCCGCCACCTCAACCTCATTCGACTTCGAAGCGAAAGCAAAAGAAATCGATGATGCAAAAAAAACGATGGAAAAATACAAGTACCTCATAATCAGAAAAATTGTTGTGCCGATTTCTCAATTGAATACAAGGAAATACCCTTCTCGTTCCTCCCCGGAAGAAAAGAGCCCACTGCATAGCAACCGAAAAATAGCAAATAATCCAAAACTCAACAAATTAACCACTTAAACTAAATAAAAAGACAAACCAGCCATTTTCATAAAACCATACAAGAAAATATAGGGATGTCTAAATTCAAAACCGTACCGAACACTGGAATCCATACATAGACGATTCCGGACCTACCGGATTATATCCACACGGGTTGACCAAAGGCTCTACCCGGAAAGAGAGGTCGTCGGTAACAGAAAAATCATACAAATGTGCATCTACGAAAGCATCCACCACACTCACAACATAGAGTGCAGCCATGCCAAAGATACTCAAATCACGGTAACGGCGGTACATATCACGACGTTTCTTCAAGACACTCTGCATCCAATCCGCACCATAATCACCATAAGAAGGCACCAAGGTCTGATAACTGTTCGTCGTAGGATCGGTATCCATCAAATCATGGTACGCATTCTTATAATCATTGTACATTCTGCCGTTCCAAATAATCAAATAGCTCAACGTCGCCACACCTCCATAAAGGATAGGGACTTTCCAATAACTCCGGTTGTAGATTTGTCCCAAACCCGGACATACGAGGGCATACCACGTTGCCTTCGCTGGATCTGGATGAAAATCGGGAGTCAACATCGGAAGTTCTTCCGTAACTACCCCTGCCGTATCGGCCAAGACTAAAACGCCTCCGTCATCCGTAAGCAAAAGCGAATCACGAAGTTCAGCTGCCTCAGCAGACCCCACATTCCATCCAAGGAATGAGAGCAAGATAACACTTAATATAAAAAAAGCCTTTTTCAATTATCAAAATTTTAAGCGGAGAGTCGCAAAAAATGTCTATTGTCAAAAAATCCCACAGTCTCCACGAACTCCACTAATTATTATCAGCATCGGCGAACAAAATCCGCCTCATGCAGAGAATCAATGTTTAAATGAATCGAACAACTCCATCAATTGCTCCAACTCCTCATCATTCTTAAAGGAGATGGTAATTTTGCCCTTACCTTTGGTGTTACGAGTCAAGTCCACTTTGTTGGAAGGGAACAAATCCGTCAGCATATCCCGCAAAAGGAAATACTCATCAGACTGCGTTCCGGCATCCGTCGCTTGGCCGGCACTGTTTGGTTCCTCGTCGACTGACTTCTCGGCCAACTTACGAACCAACTCCTCCACCTTGCGAACAGAGAGGTTGTTCTTTACTATTTGGTTGAAGATATCCAACTTGTCTTTCTCTTCCACCACATTAATCAACGCACGCGCATGGCCCATATCAATCTTCTTGTCCTTCAATGCCATCTGGATATCAGCAGGAAGAGACAACAAACGAAGATAGTTGGAGATCGTGGCACGCTTCTTACCCACACGCTCACTCAACTGCTCCTGCGTGTAATTGCAGACCTCCATCAAACTCTTGTAGGAAAGAGCCACCTCCACCGCATTCAAATCCTCACGTTGGATATTCTCGACAAGAGCCATCTCCATCATCTGCTCCTCCGTCGTCTCACGGACATAAGCCGGGATAGTCGTCAACTCAGCCAACTTGGCAGCGCGGTAACGTCTTTCACCCGCGATGATGATATATTTATGCTCTTCGACCTTCCGCAAAGTAATCGGTTGGATCACCCCCAACTGACGAATGGAATTGGACAACTCCAGCAAAGCCTCCGCCTCGAAATTCTTCCTTGGCTGATCAGGATTAGGCTCAATCTCGGACAAAGGCACCTCGTTTAAAGAGGAAGCACCAGCTGCCACAACATCCTTATCATCGTCCGCCCCGTCAATCAAAGCACCGAGACCTCTACCTAAGCCACCTAATTTCTTTGCCATAGTGTTATCTACTCCTTTTTATTGTTGATTTTCCTTTTCCGACTTCTCAACCAACTCCCTGGCCAACTGCATATAGTTCTGTGCGCCACGTGATTCCACATCATACGAGATGACAGACTGGCCGAAACTTGGAGCCTCGCCCAACTTCACGTTGCGTTGAATAATCGTCTTGAAGACCATCTCTCCGAAATGATGCTGTACCTCATCCACCACCTGGTTATTGAGGCGCGTACGAGGGTCATACATCGTGAGGAGGAATCCTTCAATCTCCAAAGTCGGGTTCAACTTGTTCTTCACAATCTTGATGGTATTGAGCAACTTGGAAATACCCTCCAACGCATAGTACTCGCATTGTACAGGGATAATGACCGAATCGCTCGCCGTCAAAGCATTCAAAGTGATCAAGCCCAAAGAAGGAGAACAATCAATCAGAATATAGTCAAACTCATCGGAGATCTGTGACAAGATCTTTCTTAGACGAGTCTCACGTTCCGGAAGATTGACCATCTCCAATTCGGCACCCACCAAATCGATATGGGAAGGGATAATCTTCAACGTCTCTATCTCCGTATCGCGGATAGCAGTATGGACATCAACATTGTCCACCAAGCACTCATAGATCGTACTCTCCAGCTCCTTGATATCCACACCTAAACCAGAAGAGGCATTTGCTTGCGGATCGGCATCCACAATCAAGACTTTCTTCTCCATCACAGCCAAAGCCGCTGCGAGGTTGACCGTCGAAGTGGTCTTGCCCACTCCACCTTTCTGATTTGCCAATGATATAATCTTTCCCATATCACAAATTTTACATTCAAGTTTGCAAATATAGCAATATTTCGATAACAACATTGCATTTTCCCCTTAGAATTATTTTAGGCAATGTTTCTCAAAAATGACATTTTTCAGCTTATTATCAACTATTTGCGGGATTTTTCATACATCTTAAAAATACCTAATACGCTATGAGCGTGGAGGTTGAAAATTGGTGTTTGACACCCCTGACCATGGGTTTTCACCCATGGCTGTTCTGTGCCGTCCCTTCGGGACTCTGTCGTTGGTTTGTGCAACGGAACTCTGAAGGGGTGTCCTCCAGCCACATGGATGACCTTCACAACTCCGGGCACTTCGTACCCGGTTACTAATAGGATTGGCTTCCAGCCAATTACGGAGCAAAAAATATATAGCTTCAGAAAAACTGTCATAAGACACAGAGTATTGAACTTCTCGGTCATTATATAGGCTGGAAGCCTGCCCTATTAGTAACCGATTGCACCACAGGTGCTGTCAGTTGACGGTCTCGACGGGGAATCAGGTTGGAAGCCTGCGTATCATGAAAAAAAGATACTGCCACCACACCCAATAAAATCACGTTGCTAATCCTTAAAAAACAAATCAACAGAAGATTCCATTCCCATTTCTTGTAACAATCCAACAAGCTCTTCTCGAAAAGATGTTATTCGATGATGTGACTTTTGATTTTTTATGTATTCAATCAGAACAGGTCTCTCTTTTCGAGAATAAGAAAACGCAGCATATCCGTTTCCCCATCCATTGAAATAAGGGAACAAATTTCTATTGTTGCTTATCCACTTCGAACTTTCTTGCTTGAGAACTTGCACAAAATGAGAAACAGAAAATTCAGGGGGAATCTCCAAACAGATATGCACATGATCGGGCATGGAATTAATCCGATATACATAACAATTTCTTTTTTTACAGATACCATACAAATAGGCATATAATTGCCTTTCATTCAGTTCTGATATTGTATTTTCGCTTCTTTTTGTCCTCCATACAATATGGTAGGTAAAACAGACATGACTCATATTTCAAAACAGATATTAAAAATAAAACAAAAAAAGCAGTGGCTTCCAGCCACTCAGCGCATATATCTCAACTCCGGGCACTTCGTACCCGGTTACTAATAAGATTGGCTTCCAGCCAATTACGGAGCAAAAAATATATAGCTTCAGAAAAACTGCCTTAAGGCACAAAGCATAGAACTTCTCGGTCATCACACAGGCTGGAAGCCTGCCCTATTAGTAACCGATTGCACCGCAGGTGCTGTCGGTTGACGGTCTCGACGGGGACCCAGGCTGGAAGCCTGCGTATCATGAAAATGTACGAATCTCTTTGAGCGTTCTATCAATATTCCTGCCCTATGACCCTCCGATTGCACCGTTCCCCTACAGCCGCACCTCATACTGGCATAGTTGCGCAGCCGCCTCCCGATGGGTGATGAGCACCACCGTGCGGCCATTCAGATTCTCGGAGAGGCGTTGCAAAAGAAGTTTTTCCGTCTCGGCATCCAACGAAGCCGTCGGTTCATCAAGCAACAGCAAACCTCCTGAACGAAGCAACCCTCGTGCCACAGCAATTCGTTGCGCTTGTCCCTCACTAAGGCCAGAACCCCGTTCGCCACATAAGGAATCGAGTCCATCTTGCAACTGGTAGACGAAATCTGCCGCCGCCGTATGCAAGGCCTCGCGCAACTCCTCCTCTGTCGCCTCAGGCTTTCCCATCAAGAGATTCTGACGGATCGTTCCACTCATCAGTGTATTGCCCTGTGGCACATAGACTACATTGCAACGCGTTTGGGGCGAAGCCTGGACTCTCTTCTCCGCATTGTAAAAGCAGAGTTGTCCTTCGTTGGGCTCCATCAGCGCCAAAATCAGACGCATCAACGTACTCTTTCCCACGCCCGTCTCACCGACAACAGCCGTCACGGAACCTGGCTTGAAATCATGCGTGAAATGATCCAAGATACGACGTTTACCGTCGGGATAGGTATACGAAACATCCTCCACGGACACGCCCACTGCACCCTCCAAACGGACGGGCTCTCCCTTCGGCTCAGTCTCCATGGAGAACAACTCCTCCAAACGCTCTGCCGCCGTCATCGCCTTGATGAAGCCTGGGACCTCTTGACTCAGTTGGACAACCGGACGTTGAACCTGCGCCACCAACTGAAGAAAGGCCGTCATCATACCAAAGGTCACTTCGCCACTCTGAATGCCATAGACTCCCCAGATAAACGTCGTGACATAGCCCGTCACAAAACCAAACTGCAACGAAGCACGGGAAAAAAGGGATATATAGGAACGTTTTGACTCTAAACCGAATAAGTTGCCTTGCAAAAAGCCCATACGGTCCACCACGTCGGTCGTCCGCTCCATCGTCCGCACCAACAAGCGATTCTGGAGGTTCTCCTGCACATGCGACTGCACCGCAGAGTCCATCTCACGGATGGAACGAGTCAACTCACGGCCACGCTTCAGGTAAACCTTTCCGACCACCACAGCCAAAGGCATAATGCAAAGCAACACCCAAGCCAAACGAGCGTCCAAGCGCAACAGGAAGATGAAAGCGGCCACCAACTGCACGAGTGTGACCAACGACAAAGGAACCGACTTACAAAGCAACGAGGAGACCTGCTGTACATCGGTCTCCATACGGTTGATGATATCGCCCGTGTGCATATTCTCGCGTCCAGCCCAACGACTATTCAAGACATGGTCAAAAATACGGTGACGCAGACTATTCGAGAAGCGAACCACCGTCATCGTCTCCAAACGGAGAGAAAGACCAGAAAGGAGTATTTCGGAAATGACACAAGCCACCAATAGGCACCCCATAGCGAAAATATCACCTTCCACTATGCCCGTCGCCAAATCGACCATCCGTTTACAGCACCAGACAAACGTCAGGACAGCTCCGATATAGAGTATACCCACGAAAGAAAGCCATGCAGAACGGAGACGAACGCCCTTGGAGGCCCTCCACAGCCACTTAAGGCTACCCATCAACTTCATCTTATTCATTCAATATTCACTTTAGAAAACGTCACTTCATGTGTCGCCAATCCAAAAAGAAATGTTTGACACCCAGAGTCATAAAATAGAAATAGTAGCCAACCACCTCCCGCGGATAAAAAGGATAGATGGCCTTTATCATCTTCGTGACACGCCAATACATATTCACTTTGCCGACAATATAGCCCTTTGGACGAGGTTTTCGACGACCGAAATTTCCCTCCTGCCAGATAATCTCCATCAGCTTCTCGACCTTGGCATCCTCCACAGGTTCAGCAAAAGGGAAATCCTTCCATTCCATCCCCATATAACGGACAGCGAACGAAGCGAAAAGATTCCACACAGGGAAGAAAGCGAAAGTAGTAAGCAAAGTACGCATTTTTTTCGTTTCCAACTGCGAGGAGTAGCGGCGCATAAAGAGGCACCAATCGCATATTTGACGAAGTCCAATGCCCGAAGATATAAAATGGTTCCATAGATGGTGCAAAAGGTAGATTGCATCAAACTCGACACAAGGAATCAGGATGATTTCCCCGTTCACCTCTATATAACGGCAATACCTATCTTCCACCTCTTTGGCCGTCAAAGGTTGTTGAAAACCACGAGGATGCATAAAGATTAAAAGCACATATTCCAAGTTATTGAGAGACCAACGCTGATAGGCCTTATCCACCTTCGGCGTATAGAAATGCTCCGTTCCGTAGTGCAACTCAACGCATACACCGTCATAATCGAAGGACAAATGCTTCTCTGAATTGACGAGATGGGAGGCTTTCTTCCACTGGCGAACAAGGGAAAGGAGTTCATCTTGGTAGTCCTTCGATACATAAAGGTCAATATCTCCGCATTGGCGCGAATGTGGTATAGGATAAAGGGAGGCTAATCCTTGCCCTTTAAGCAGAAGGGAGGGTATTTCCGCCTTCCGCAAAAGGGTAGTCACCTCGGTCAAGACCGCATTCATACGCGCATGCATCCTCACATTGGCAACAGACATACGGTGCATCTCCGAGAAAAGTTCCTCAGAAGGACGACAAGCCTCGGGAAGGAATGGTACTCCCTCCGAAACGATTCCCGCCACAGCCTGATGGTTGGCGATAGCATACATTCTTTTCCAATCTGTCGTTGCGGGGAAAAGAGATGGATCGATAGGCCGTTGCCAAAGGGCCGAACGAAGCAGTTCAAGAAAAGCGTTAAACTCAGACATCACTCTTTAATGAACCCTACTTTTTTCCACCCCTCCAATATATCAGCCGCATCGGCCTTGGCCACCTCTTCCGCTATTTGATAACGGGAGACCAACATACCCACAAGGTCGTCGAGTGTAAAATCACGACCCTCCACCGAACGCCACAAGAAGGCGGCCGACTCGTTCAATGTCACCAACTTATTGAAATCGACAAGGCTTGCCGACTCCCCTATCACCGTAGGACGTCCCATGACGTTACGGAGGCAAAATCCTTCTATTATTCTCATACCTCTGATTTTTTAGTCGATTTTAGTCGATAGCCCAACATAGGAGCCGAATAAAATACAGATTTTTGACAAATATACGGATTTTAATTAAGAATGAAGAGGGATGGGGTAAGAATTAAGGTGCATGCTACAGGAGACGACTCTCATAGCGGCAAGAGTGAAAGAACGGGAAAACAAAAAAATGCACTGGATTTAGTGCATTTTTCCTATTTCATCATTGCTGTAACCATATCAACTTTAGAGTTACAGACACCCAAAGGCACTCGACTCCTTATAGGCTGGAAGCCTTCGTATCGTTTGTATTAGGGGTTGCTTCCAGGCAAAGGCGTACAGGTGCCTGATACAAAAATACATTCTGCCTCATTTTTCTTCCATAAACACTGATTGGTAAAGATTTTCAACCATACAAGAAAAGTCAAATGAAATTTCCGTGCCCCATGGGTGCAGCACCTCAAGACGTCATGAAATAAGCAACAAAAAAAGCTGCCCGAAGGTCGGACAGCTTTTTTATTTATAACTGAGAATTTAGAATTAGTCTGCATCAAATAGGATTTCAGCCCATTCTGCATCACCCCACTCTGTTTCGTCTGCATATTCAGCTGCTGCAGAAGCAGGCAAGTGCAAAGTACACTCAGAAGTATTCATGAAAGAAGGCTTTTTTCTACCTTCTTTAGGTACTGTCGTAATCTCCGTATTATACACATACAAATCAAGCATGGTTGCTGCATCAACTCCACCACGACCAACTTCATTCAAAGAAGCAGGCAACTTCAAACTATTGATAGTTTCATATGCTGCCACAGCCGTAAGTGTTGTCAGTCCAGCCACATTTGAAAAATCAACATCATAATAATCATCATCTCCTGCGATTTCAAGCAACACATCAAAGAATGCCCTATAAACATACTCATCCGTAATAACACCTGACACAGTAAATGAAGTACCTCCATTCAAAGCCTTAACGACAACAGCCTCTGTTATATCATCCGGAGTTGCATACTCAGCAAGAGTAATCGTATTGGTTGCAGCATCTACCTCAACAGCAGGAGCTTGAACAGGGTTCAAGTTGACACCATAACTCTTACCAGGAGTGCACTCTGGAAGTGCGAAAGTTCTTTCACCTACAAGAATCTTAGCACCATTATCCCAAGCACCATAAATGTAAGCGTTACCAGAGTAAACACCATTTTGGAAATTAGCCTGTATCAACTCAGCAGGAATCGTAACAGATGACACCTCTTGCAAACCATTTGCCAAGAACTTAGCCCCATCAAAGTTAACCACTACATCCTCAAATTCATATTCGCCATCCTCATTTTCAATAGGAAGGACATTCAAACGAATACGAGAATACTCCCTATTGAACTCGATATTGATCGGTTCGGAAGCACGGTTTCCAGTAGAGATGTTATAGAAATACTCAGATGTACCCGTCAATTGAGGAGCCCATTCTCTTCCACTTTCTGACTTTGTCCATGTGATATGCTCACCATAGGCTGCACTAACATCAACAAGAACATTGCTTGATGAAGTCTCCAACACCGCATTACCAGAAAGGTTGTGCCAGTAGCCATCCTCACCATAAGCGAGAGTCACATCATAGACCTTTATATTATCCTCACTATTGTGACAAGTCAAGATCAACTTTATCTCATCATTTACTGCCCATGCCGACTTAGCATCCTTCTCCCTAAAACCAGGAACATCAGAACGCAATGTTGCAGAAGGGTAATCACCGATTTGGAAGTTTAAGCCACCCACAGTAACTACTTGAGCACTATTTGTACCTTGCTCGAACTCATCTTCAGAGCAAGAGGTAAATCCTGCAGAAAGGGCAGCTGCAAAAACCGCATATTTAAAAATATTCATTTTTTTCATTTTTCAGTCAATTAATTCATTATTAATCACTTTACTCTTCTGTAACATCATCCTCTTCATCATGATTTCCCCAGCCACCAGGATAGGCAATATCATCAACAAGTTCAAGCGTATTGCTACCAGAAACCTTCATGTTGATGTAAGTACGCGTACCTCTTACAAAACCTTTAGAGAATACAGTAGCACTATTAGTATTGTTTAGAACCAATGGATTTGGAGTAAACTCTGCGTAGTT
>JAFZKQ010000034.1 GCA_017553575.1 Paludibacteraceae bacterium | reverse complement strand
TCGGGTCAGATGTTTGCCTACGGCTTCCTTCAGATTCCACCTCACGATGGACACCCTTGCTTTCGGCTGTAGCCTTCCCACTGTTAGGGCGGCTTGGGGACTTACACCCGTTAGAGTACGTTCGTGCTGGGCGAACAAGAGAAAAGGGAGAAGCCGACGCTCCTCCCTTTCATTTTTATTCGAACGTAAATTTACGATTCACATCATACGAAAGGCGGTCACCTTCCAAACACAAGAAAGAAGGTAAATTATTAAGATACAATTGTCCTGTACCTAACCCTTGAGGCATAGTGACACCTTGAGTATAAGTCCATTGGGCAATGGCGTTGAGACCAATATTCGATTCCAAAGCCGACGTAATCCACCAACCTACATGCTGTTCCTTCGCAAGAGAAATCCATTCGTCCGTACCGCAAAAGGCACCATGCAGACTAGGTTTCAACACGATAAACTGAGGCTTTATCTCCTGCAGTAAACGAGCCTTTTCTTCCTTTTCAAAAACACCAATCAACTCCTCATCCAAAGCGATAGGAAGAGGCGTCTCTTTACATAAGCTCGCCATAGCCTCCCAATTTCCCGCCTTTATCGGTTGCTCTATCGAGTGTAAGTCCAACTTCGAAAGCACATCCAATTTTTTCAGAGCATCCTCGGGACTAAAAGCCCCGTTGGCATCCACACGGAGTTCTATATCCGAACGGGAAAACTCGGAACGGATAGCGTGAAGCATATCCACCTCCTCGTCAAAATCATGGGCACCAACTTTCAATTTGATGCACGTAAATCCGGCCTCTATCTTAGAACGGACCTGTGCTATCATCTGATCCTTCGGTCCCACCCAAATCAAACCATTTATCTTAATATGACCTTTCCCTTGCGTAAAATCAGAAGGGAAAGGACGCATCCTGCAACCATGAGCCAAATCGGCAAAGGCAGTTTCCAAACCAAAGACGATGGATGGATATTTTTTAAACTTCTCTTGGTACGAATCTTTGTATTCGTTGATATTCCAACAAAGATCTGCCAATACCTTCTCATAATCGGGCACATCATCAGCACTCAAGCCTCGAAAGAGCGCGCATTCGCCCAAGGCTGCTTTGTCTGGTTGGTCAGCATCCATAAGTCGGATAATATACATCTCCTTATGAGTGAGCACCCCTCTTGAGGTCCAACTTGGAGACTTGAAATCCAAGACGTATGGAGAAAAAGAGCAATGTAACATATCACGGAAATTTAGGGAATTGTTTGAAGTTTGGTTTTCTCTTCTCCAAAAAGGCATTCTTCCCTTCCTGTGCCTCGTCCATCATATAGAACATCAGCGTGGCATCGCCGGCAAACTCCATCAAACCATGCTGTCCGTCCAACTCGGCATTCAGTCCTCGCTTAATCATACGGATAGCCATCGGACTACGCTGCATAATCGTCTCACACCACTCTACGGTCTCATCCTCCAACTGATCGAAAGGAACCACCTTGTTGACCATACCCATCTGTTCTGCCTCCTTTGCGGAATATTGGCGACAGAGGAACCATATCTCACGCGCCTTCTTTTGGCCTACACAACGAGCCAAATAGGAGGAACCGAAACCAGCATCGAAGCTGCCCACCTTTGGACCGGACTGCCCGAAAATAGCGTTTTCGGAAGCAATCGTCAAATCACAGACCAAATGAAGGACATGGCCACCTCCGATAGCATAACCATTCACCATGGCAATAACCGGCTTCGGCAAAGAACGGATTGCCTTATGAAGATCCAACACATTCAAACGAGGCACACCGCCATCGTCAATGTAACCGCCACGGCTCTTCACACGTTGGTCACCTCCCGAACAGAAGGCCTTATCACCTGCACCTGTCAAGACCACCACTCCAATCTCAGGAGTCTCACGACAAATGTTCATCGCATCCAACATCTCTCGGTTGGTCAACGGACGGAACGCATTACGCACCTCTTCCCTATTGATCGTAATTTTGGCAATACCTTCAAAAAATTCAAATTTGATGTCTTGGTATTCCTTAATCGTTTTCCATTCTCTCTTTTGCATACTATAAAAATTAGGGCACTGCCCAAATAGAACTATTAAAACTTAAATAGGAAATGCAAGCCTCATCTTACACTTCCTAAAACAATAATAGCAAAAAAGTCGAAACCATAGAACAAAAAAAGGGATGACCGAAGCCATCCCTTTCGAAATATATCTTCTATTCGGATTATTTCTTGATGATTGCAGCAGCAACACCCTCTGCAGTAGTAACACGAACTACATAAACACCCTCAGCAACACCTGAGATATTTACGCTGTTAGCGTTTGCAGAAGCAACAACGACACCATTCAATGAGATTACCTCAACCTTTGATGCGTTCTCTGCAGCAACTACCTCGTCACCTGCTACGTAAACATCAGCAAGAGAGATAGAAGAAGCGAAATCAATCACACCATTTGAAGCTGCCTTTGCAAAGTATGGAGCCAAATCAATTGGAGCCTTAGAAACCAACACCTCGTTAACCAAAAGGGCAACCTCACAATCCTCAGAAACGAACTTGAGAGACACCTTCGTTGCACCTGCAGGCACAGCCACCTCAGAAATAGCCCAGTTCCACAAAGACTTTCTTACGTAATCAGGGAAAACTGGAGTCTCTGTACCGTCATCGAAAGTAGCAATTACCGTAAGAGGTCGCTCAGCAGGAGTCTCTGCCAAAGCATCCCAAGCAGCCTGGTTCTTATCTGTCACATCAGATTTAACCAATGCATGAACAGCGATAGAAGCAGCACCCTCAGGAAGAGCGATATCCTTAATTGTAAAATAGCTCATAGACTTTGCCAAGTTAACAGCATGAGCAATCTCAGTAGCAGGCACCTCTGAATCATCCCATGGCTTGTTCCATATACGAGCAGAAGCAATAGTCTTCTTTCCTACTTCAAATGTAGCACCACTCTTCCATTGTGCAGTAGCTGCATTAAGTTTAGGACCATCCGACCACACATTCGACATTCTTGGAGAGAAATCCTCTGCAAAGAATGGGAACTCACCTGCTGAATGGAAAGACAACTCCTCTATATAAAGAGGTTCCTCTGTCATATCACGACTCTCACTCGCTTCACGAGCATAACCGATAATGAAACTCTTTGCCTCCTTCAAGAAAGAAGGTGCCACCAAATACAACTCCTTCGTCATCCAATCTCCGTTTGCTTTGAATGATTCAACCGCAGCTTGGACATTAAACATATAGTCCATTGTATTCAATGCCATAGAGTCAGCCTCTTCAGAAAGACCGAAGAAAATCGCAGGCTTTGTTCCATCATTAGCCGAGCAATCCACCATAGCTTGATAAGTATTATAATTAACACTATCTGCGACGAAAGGCATACGATACTTCAAAGTCATCACCCATGTCTTTGTCAAGTCAAGAGGAGCCTCCGACAAGTCGAAACGAACATCCTTGTACTGTGCATTTCCATGAATATAGGCAGCCACTTTTCTGCCATCATACTCTTTTCCGCTTATGATTGTATCATAAGCACCTGGCTCTACATCAGTTTTCTCAGGGACATAATATGCCCTTTGAACAATACCATCAGCCACTTGGCCATCCTTAATCACATAATAACGTTCCTCTGCTGTTGCTGAAAGAGCAACACACAAAGTAGATAAAGCGAGTAAAGTTTTCTTCATCTTTTCAATTTTAAGTTTATACTAATTTTTAACTAATAATCAATCCCTGGCACTACCGCCAATAAAATTGCGCTAATTAACGACTTTTTTCGCACATAAAAAAATGCTGCCCCTATTTTTTGTTGATGACGAACAAAAAAATCCCGTTCTACAGAAACGATATGCACATCGTCTCCACACACAAACACAGAATAAAAAGCATACAAATCCCCTTAAAAAAGAAGAATTATCTATCTTTTCTTGTTTGAAAAGAAAAACCAAACCTCTAATTTTGCATTATAAATTTAAGTTCCAACTCATTAGGGTTAGGGGACATAAAACATAGTCAAAACATACACTTTAGACGTATAAAATGGAGAATAACAAACAAAATTTAGAGACACTCTGCGTCCAAGCAGGTTGGACCCCAAAGAAAGGAGAACCCCGTGTTCTTCCTATTTACCAAAGTACTACATTTAAATATGACAATACAGAGCAAATGGCCGACCTCTTCGACTTGAAGGCTTCCGGCTATTTCTATACTCGTCTCCAAAACCCAACGAACGACGCCGTGGCAGCCAAGATCACAGCGTTGGAAGGTGGAGTGGCCGGCATGTTGACCTCTTCTGGTCAAGCTGCCTCTTTCTACGCCATCTTCAACGTCTGCGAAGCTGGTGACCACTTCGTCTCATCTTCCACAATCTACGGAGGAACATACAATTTGTTCGCTGTTACGATGAAGAAATTGGGCATCGAATGTACCTTCGTCGATCCAGACGCAAGCGAAGAGGAGATTTCCAAGGCTTTCCGTCCAAACACAAAGGCTTTGTTCGGTGAGACCATCGCTAACCCAGTGTTGAGCGTCCTCGACATCGAGAAATTCGCTCGCATCGCCCACTCTCATGGTGTGCCTCTAATCATCGACAACACCTTCCCTACACCAATCAACTGCCGTCCGTTCGAATTCGGCGCAGACATCGTCACTCATGCTACCACTAAATATATGGACGGACATGCTACGAACGTAGGTGGCTGTATCGTCGATAGCGGTAACTTTGATTGGGAAGCCCACAAGGACAAATTCCCTTGCATGACCGAGCCAGACCCATCTTACCACGGATTGGCCTATTCAAAGGCTTTCGGAAAGGGTGCTTACATCACAAAGGCTACAGCTCAATTGATGCGTGATTTGGGTTCTATCCAATCTCCACAAAATGCATTCCTCCTCAACCTCGGTTTGGAGACGCTCCACCTCCGTGTACCTCGCCACTGCGAAAACGCACAAAAGGTGGCCGAATTCTTGGAGCAAAACGACAAGGTGGCTTGGGTTAACTACAGCGGTTTGAAATCCAGCAAATACTATGAGTTGGCACAAAAACAATTCACCAACGGACAATCTTGCGGTGTCGTAACATTCGGCTTGAAGGGAGACCGTGCACGTGCCATCCGTTTCATGGACAACTTGAAATTGACTTGCATCGTGACACACGTTGCCGACGCACGTACTTGTGTGCTTCACCCTGCCAGCCACACACACCGCCAACTTTCTGACGAGCAATTGATTGCAGCAGGCGTACGTCCTGACTTGATCCGTTTCTCTGTCGGTATCGAAAACGCGAATGATATCATTGCTGACATCGAGCAAGCTTTGGCGAAATAATAAAAAACAAGACATTCCAGAAAGGAGGCAAACGTATCTTTCGTTTGCCTCCTTTGTTTTATATTGTAAAAAATCAGTTTCAAGAAACAACTACAGCCAAAATTTTGAATATCTTCGCAAGAAAAAAAATAATTACATGTCCAAATTCAGTTTTAAATACATCAAAAATCTCGTCGTTCGCCTTTTTACGGATGAAAAGTTTAAAGAGACGGTAGGCAACATCATCTTCGAATCGGACACTCCGCTCGCCAAACTCTTCGACGTTTGCTTGATGGGGTTCATCATCCTGAGCGTACTGATTGTCATTGTGGAGAGTTTGCTACCACCCTCCTTCTCCCCCT
>JAFZKQ010000002.1 GCA_017553575.1 Paludibacteraceae bacterium | reverse complement strand
TTCTCCACGAAATAATCATCGCTTTCCGCAGCATCCAACACGACTTCGCCTACATGAAGTTTGTCCTTAAAGGCCAATACAGGAAGTCCCCTATATAGGAAAAATTGCCTTACCTCGTTTATCTGTTCTATCTGTTTCATTGCTTACTCTGCTAATACGAATATACCTTCTATTTGACTTTTTATTTTTCAATGATTCAGCACTACTTTCTCCAAATTTCAAGAAAACTTCATCATCTTTGACTTCACCTTTAGCACCTTGCAGAATCGGAGATTCTAATCAGTAGAGGAAATGAACTTAATTGACCCTCCTCCATCGTTCTCACAAAGTTACCTATATCAAATTCATTTTCACCTATTGCCTTCCCAATTTTTTCACAAATATTCAGAAGTTCTTCATTTTTCACAACGGAAATATTTCGAAACGCCTCTTTTTTTCGTAGCTATAAAACATCCAATGTGGGGAAAATCAAAATTCTCACACACTTCTCTTTTATCAAAATAAAAATTGCAAAGGCCACAGATTAATCTTAACTTTGCTATTAGAGAATTAACAAAAATAAATTTTGATTCTTTTCGTCACGCACGATCTAGAGTCATCTTACTAGTCATTTGAACAACCTGAAAATGAAAGTTATAAAAGTATTTGGTTACATTACGGCCTTTTTAGTTTTAGCCGTCAGTCTATTTTTTGCATACGCCACACTCGCCGACTATCAACCCGATGAAAAGGAAGAACTCTTCCGTTCAGAACGTTGCGACACCTTAAACATAGGCGACACCATCTCCATATTATCTTGGAACATCGGCTACGCTGGTCTCGACAAAAACATGGATTTCTTTTACGATGGAGGGACAAAAGTTCGTCCGAAGGAAGAAGACTCCAAAAACAACATCAATCAAATAGCCAATTTCTTAGAGAAGAACGACTCCGTCAATTTTATCTTTCTACAAGAGATCGACAAGCGCGCAAAACGCAGCTACTACTACGACCAAGTGGGGGAAGTAGAAAAAAGGTTGCCGTCTCACGCCTCCTTCTTCGCCATGAACTACAATGTCAAATACGTGCCGTTGCCTCTTCACAACCCTATGGGTTCCGTAGTCTCAGGCATCCACACGCTTGCCGACAAAACTCCTTGCCTTGCTGAGCGAGGTGCCTTCCCTTTCAATTTCGAATGGCCACGAAAAGTATTTTTGTTAGACCGATGCTTCTTAGCCATCTATTACCCCTTAAGCAATGGGAAGAATTTAGTTCTCATCAACACCCACAACTCGGCTTTTGACGACAACGGAGCCATCCGCAAAGCCGAACTCAACCTTTTCCGCAACTTTTTGGTGGCCGAATACGAGAAAGGGAACTACGTCATCACAGGAGGCGACTTCAACCAATGTCCGCTCAACCTCAACACCGACTTTGGAGAAGAGCCCTTCGACTTCGATGATTATGTTGCCATCCCCGACACGCTGCTCCCTAGTGATTGGAACTACGTCTTCGACAATTCTGTTCCTTCCAATCGTCGTGTGGTTGAGCCTTACCAATACGGGAAAACAAAAATCACATTGATCGACTTCTTCATCACATCTCCCAACGTAGAGGTGAACTACATCAAATGTATTGATTTAAAGTTTGAGAATTCCGACCACAACCCCATCATAGGCTCCTTTTCTTTGAAAAGAGATGATCTTCCCGAGGCCCAGAAAGTGGAGGAAGAGAATATAGAAAAATAACGAACCACAATCTTAAAAAGATATAATCCAGAAATTTACGAAGGATGAAAAAAATCAAACTAATCATTAAATATCTCACTCCGCATTGGAAATTGGCATTGGCGGCACCGCTACTTGTCCTATTGGAAGTGGCAGCAGAAGTAATTCAGCCCGAATTGATGTCCGAAATAGTGAACAAGGCTGTAGTTGGTGGCGACCAATCCGTCATTTTGCCTTTAGGCTTAAAAATGATTGTCACCACCCTTATCGGCTTGGTCGGCGGCATTCTGTCCATCTATGCGGCAGGAAAAGTCTCCTACGCTTTCGGGGCAGACATGAGGGCAAGTTTATTCGAGAAAATCACACACTTCTCGTTCGAGAACTTAGACAAGATGGAGAGTGCCTCACTAATCACCCGCATGACCAATGACGTGACACGCATACAACAAGTAGTGCAAGCCTCCATGCGTCTGCTCTTTCGAGCACCGTTCCTATTCATCGGAGCCTTCTTCATGGTTCTCTCCATGAACGCAAGCATAACGGGCATTCTGCTCGCCCTGCTCCCCGTGCTTCTTTTCAGCATCATTACAATATTGAAACGTTCCTACCCTCTTTTCATGAAGGTTCAAGAGAAGACGGACAAACTCAACTCCGTGACCCAAGAGAACTTGGCAGGAATACGCGTTATCAAAGCCTATGTACAGGAAGAGGGTGAGAAAAAACGGTTTGCGGAAGCCAACAACGACCTGACCGACACCTCCTTGAAAGCACGAAAAATCATGATGTATATGATGCCGTCCCTCTCCTTGTCAATCAACATCGGCATTGTCCTCGTTATCTGGGTGGGAGGAATCAAAGTGGATACAGGAGAGATGAACATCGGAGAAATCATGGCTTGTACCAACTACCTCTCCCAAATCCTCATCTCCCTCATGATGGCCTCCATGGTCATCATGAATATCACAGAAGCACAAGCCTCCCTGACTCGAATACAAGAGGTATTGGACACCCAAAACCGTCCGGACGACGAAGGCGGAGAGTTGAATCTCGACAGGATTGAAGAACTGGAATTCGACAAAGTCTATTTCAAATATGAGGGGAAAAAGAAGGAAGAGGAAAAAGAGGTAGACCGCATGGCCTTGAAAGGAATATCCTTCAAACTGAAAAGAGGCGAAACTTTGGCTATCATTGGCGGTACGGGTTCCGGAAAGACAACACTCGTCAACCTTATTCCTAGATTCTACGATGCCACAAGCGGAACCGTAAAAATCAATGGCAAAGACATCAAATCATACAAAAGGGAAGAGATTCGAAAACAAATCGGAACAGTCATGCAGAAACCGCTTCTCTTCTCCGAGAGCATAGCAGAGAACATCAAATGGGGCAAAGAAGATGCCACCGACGAGGAGATCAAAGCATGCTGCAAAGAGGCTCAAATAGACGATTTCATCTCCTCCTTGAAAGAAGGGTACGACTATATCTTGGGACAAAGCGCAAACAACCTATCAGGCGGACAGAAACAACGCATCAGCATTGCCCGAACGCTAATCCGCAAGCCGGAGCTCATCATCTTGGACGACAGTCTTAGTGCCGTCGACTTCAAGACGGAAGCGGCCATCCGCCATGTCCTGACCGAATTAGATGCCACCAAAATCATCATTGCACAACGCATCAGTTCCATCAAAGAGGCAGACAAGATTCTCCTTCTGGAAAACGGCAATATGGTAGGCTATGGCACCCACGAGGAACTCATTCGAGACAACAACGTCTACCAAGAAATCCTCAACTCCCAAACCAATTAATGCAACAACCTAAAATCGAAAAGAATTGAAAGCACTCAATAACAATGGACCACAGCGACGGATGAGCGACATGGGACGCCCCGTTGAGAAAGCGAACGACTCTTGGGCAACCATCAAGCGACTCTTCTCCTATTGGAAGAGTTCCCGATGGAAACTAATTTTCGTCATGATCTGTTCGACCGCTGAAGTCGGACTGCAACTTTTAGCGCCGTTGCTCATCGGAAAATCAATCGACGAATGCATCAACTTGGCTTACCAAGAAGGAGGATCTGTCGATTTCGAACGACTTCAATGGACACTGATTGCATTAACGCTCGTCTACATCGGCAGCGCGCTTTGCAGCTGGTTACAAGAATATTTGATGGCGATTGCCTCCCTCAACATCGTACGGACCATCCGAGAAGAGATGATAGAGAAGCTACACACGTTGAGCATCCGCTTCTTCGACACGAAACTCAGAGGCGAAACCATGAGCCACTTCACCAACGACGTGGAACTCATCAGAGATGCTCTCGGGCGAACAGTCATCCAACTCATCAGCAGCGTATTCACCCTCGTCGGAACAGCCTTTCTCATGCTATCCCTTAGCCTAGAGCTCACAGGTATGGTCTGTCTAACCATTCCATTGGTCATTCTGCTCAGCAAATTCGTCATGACCCGTACCCGAAAGTTCTTTTCCGAGCAACAGCAAGCGTTGGGCAACCTAAACGGAATGATTGAAGAGAACATCGTCGGCATGAAAGTCATCAGGAGTTTCGGGCAAGAGGAGAAACAGACCGAGAAATTCGGGCAACTAAACAAGAAACTTCAAGACACAGGAAGCTCCGCACAGATCTACAGCGGTATACTAATGCCTCTCATGCGAGTTTTGGACAACCTCTCCTACATCATTGTCACCATAGCAGGAAGTTTCTTAGCTTCCAGAGGGTCCATCACGGTCGGAGTCATACAATCATTCCTACTCTACTCCCGCAACTTCCAGCGACCTGTCAACCAGATCGCCACCCAATTCAACTCCGTCCAATCAGCCATCGCCGGTGCGGAACGAATATTCAAATTATTGGACGAAAAACCAGAAATCACGGATAAGGCTGGAGCAAAAACCTTGGAAGGCACCCTTGGAAGGGTCTGCTTCGACCACGTAACGTTCGGTTATGAAAAGGGCAAACCCATTGTAAAAGACATCTCCTTCACGGCAGAGCCAGGAGAAGTGATAGCCATCGTAGGAGGAACTGGTGCAGGAAAAAGTACCCTCATCAACCTACTCACTAGATTCTACGACATAGACGAAGGTAGTATCACCATCGACGGGGAAGAGATCAGCAACCTCACCCAACAGAGTCTACGCAATGCATTGGGTATCGTCCTTCAAGAGCCATTCTTGTTCTCAGAGAGCATCAAATACAACATTGGATACGGAAAGCCCAATGCCTCAGAAGAGGAGATACGCCAAGCAGCCATAACTGCCAACGCATATCATTTCACCATTCGCCTTGCCGATGGCTTCGAGACCGTACTTCACGAGCAAGGAGAAGACATCAGCCACGGACAACGCCAACTACTCACCATTGCAAGAGCCGTGCTTGTCAACGCACCGATTCTCATCCTCGACGAGGCAACCAGTAACATCGACACCCGCACAGAAATCTTGATTCAGAAAGCCATCGCCAACTTGACACAAGGGAAGACTTGTTTCATCATCGCCCATAGGCTCAGCACCATCAAGAATGCAGACAAAATACTTGTCATGGAGAACGGTAGAATCGTTGAATCAGGCAAACACGAGGAACTCATTCAAAAGGGAGGTGTCTATGAAAAGATTTACAGCAGCCAATTTGAATAAGAGAAATTCATAGAAATTCAAAAAACGGATTGCTCCAAAGAGATGGAACAATCCGTTTTTCTTTTTTCATATGCTGTTTATTTACGCTTTATTTTCCCCGACTCTGTCCGTTCAAAGTGATCGAGAAACAGAATCTCCTTGGGCAACTCATAAGGAGAAAGGAGATCTTGCAAAGAAGCCTCCAAATCAATTGTCGGATAAGGAGCGCCCTCTATCTTCAAAACCACCCTTTGTCCATATTTAGGGTCAGGAACCCCGACAAAGTAAAAGGCACAAGGGAAAAGGGAAGTCACCTTCTTCTCTATGATTTCGGGATGGACCTTGACTCCACCCGTATTAATAACATTGTCCCAACGCCCCTTCCAAACAAAGGAAGTCTCCGTAAGTAAATCCACCACATCATTCGTCACAAAAGGTTCAGAAGAGAGATATTCCGCATGGATGATGAGGCATTCCCTATCATCTTGTTCATAAGAGACAGATGGCAAAGCATGGTAAACAAGCATGCCGTCAGATGTCATCTCATTCAAATCAGCCAAAGCAACATGGGATACGGTCTCCGTCATACCGTAGGAGACATAGGTGTGCAAAGAGAGCGAACGTAGCCAATCCGCATCCTCTTGGGCAAGAGGAGAACCTCCCACCAAAAGATTTCGGACATGGGATAATCGAAGCACTCCATCTTTGGTCTGTTTCAAAGAGTAGACCTGCATGGGTACCATTGAAACCAAATCAAAAGTTCCAGCCAAAAGAGGAGTCGAAGAGGGTTTCTCTATGCAAAGGTTACAACCACTCACCAAAGCACGGACCACCATCATCTTACCCGCAATATATTGAGTAGACAAGCAAAGCAAAAGAGACGACTCCTCCCCTATCTTAAAAAACGCATTAGTTCTACGAGCCGATTCTCGCATCGCATTCTTCGACAAACGAATGGGCTTAGGAGCTCCCGTCGATCCCGAGGTATGCCCCATCACAAAATCCGAGTCATCGAACCAATCCCTAAGGAAATCCACGAAAGAGAGATCTCCATCTGTACAAGAAAGGAGGAGTTCGCGATTGCACAATTGCTCCCTTCCATAACGAACGCCATTGATCTTCAAATAAACTTCTGACATATCACTAATCTACAATACAGAGGACAAAGATATAGGCTTACAAGGAAATAAAGAAATCCGAATCCATCAAGAGACGGTCTATATAAGCAAAAGACTTCTGACCAAGCAAAAACAATCTTTTTCGGCATCCATGCGTATTCCTATTTTCAACAGCAATAGACTTCAAGGTAGAGCAAATGAGCGCTATTTTAGGAGTAGACAAAGCTATAACAAAAAAGGGGTGAGTTTGAAAACCCACCCCTTCCTTATAAATCATTGAACTTACATTCTCACAACTTCTATAGTTCCTTGGCGTGATTTTCCATTCGGCAAAACCAACTCATAGAAATAAACGCCAGGATCAGCCATTCCATCATCATAAGAGCCATCCCATCCCATGCCTTCGTGTACACGTTGTCCGTAACGGTTAAAGATAACCACATAAGCATTAGGCATAAACACGTCATTCATACCATCCCTATCATAAGGAGTGAAGGCCGTAGGAATGAAGTTGTTCACGTTGATGCTGAGGACATTAGAAGACATTGCAGGACAAACATCATCAGAAACTACAACATAATAGCTTGCCGAATCAGTCAAGTTATAGAGGAACTGCTGCATATACTTCGCCTCAGTAGAATCCGTCACATCAATCAACTCGTCATCATGCTCAAGCATCAAAGAATCAGCATCCAACAAGCCTCCATAAATGTCATAGAGATTGCCGAAACGAGCATCATAATGATCTACCACGCGATACCAATCAACACGAGCCGGCTTTTGATCCGTATTCAAGATCAGTTTAGCGTTATCTCCCTCAAACAAAGTTGCAGGAGCCGGAGGATTAGAGGTCAACATCATGGAACTTGCATCGAACCTACGATGGACATCCAAGACGATGGAAGAAGAGACCTTCAGTCGCTCTTCCCTGAACAATTTAGCATTCAATTCAGAGCCGAAGACATCCACAGAATCCGCGCCAACAGGGAAGACGAAACATGCACCGAAGTAAGAATCCAACGAATTCGTCATACCACACTCGTTTTCCGCATAATAATAGAGCGAAAGCCTATTAGAACCTGTAAATACGGAATCTTCTGACGTATACTTAACTCCATCAATCATCCAACCCTCTTCCGTCAAAGGATAACCCATATCGTCAATGCAGACACCGAATTGAGTCAAAATTTGGTTCAACGGCAAGGAGTCAAACTCACAGACAGAGAAGTCACCCGAGTCCATACTGATTCTTGGTTTTTCTCTCAAATCCAAATAAGCCGATGCCGTATCCGAACACAACGTAATGGTATCCATTGCCACGAAATAGTACAATCCAGATTGGCTACGCCTTGTCAGATTTATCAACGAATCCCTGTTTTTATTGTAAACATCTCTATCTGGATAATAGAACTTGCTTGCATAAGTGTGAGGGTTATCACTGAATATCAACGTCGAATCTGAAATCGAGTCTATATAGCAGTCATACGTAAACGTAGATGGAATTGTTGTAATCGATCCATCCCAATCTTCGATGTACAAGCTACCACGAGCCACCCTGACATTCTGAGACCACAAACTGATAGCAGTCGTATCGGAGACGCAGGTCGTCAATGAGTTTGCTGCCAAAGAGACAATCGTCTTCGGAGCAGAAACAAGGACGAACATGTCTAATGAATCCCTATTACCACAGAAATCAGAAACATAAACCCGAACGAATTGAGAGGCCGTGATTTGTGTACCAGCCGCAGGAATTTGTTGGATAGTCAAATCTTCCGTTTCCGTACAGTTATCTTGAACGATGGAACGTACAGCAGAAGAGAAGTCTGGAATCTCAAAATGACATCCCTTATACATCACCGCCAAAACCGTATCCTTCCAATCATCAGGGAACTCGAAATATGGATTGATCGTATCTACCACTGTGATAGTCTGAATCAATGGCAAACTGATGTTTCCGCAAGAATCAACGGCATGCCATGTTCTCGTAATCGTATAGTTGAAGTAACCGCAAGAGTGAGGATCTGTCGAACGATCATTCGTCTCCACCATAGCTGCCAATATCTCACCTTCCTGACAAGCATCGGTAGCATAAACTTTAGGAGCCTCTGGAATGTCATCTTTACAACCCAAAACCAGATTCTCAACCTCCGTAGTAATCACAGGAGCCAAGGTATCTACGATTGTCATGAACTGATCACACGTAGAACGCATACCCTTCAAATTATAGATGAAATAAGTACGCTTAACCTCTTTCGTACATTTTCCAGTGATCGTATCAACGGATCCAAAGGTTGAGAAGTCCAAATACTTCTCCATGGCAGCCGATCCACCAGCCAACTTAAACTCTTCCCAAGTAGAGTAAGGAGCAGGCAACTCCTCCGTACAAGAGAACAACGTCTTTGCCAAAGTAGGACACTCTATCGGAATCTCTATCAAATTAGTGATATGAATATTCTGAGAACATGAGGTGTCATTTCCGGAAGCATCGACAAATGTCCATGTAACCACGGTCGTCGTATCCAATGCAAACGGAGCCTCCAATGCAGCACCATCACTACGAACTGGTGTACCATAGATATCGCCATCGCAAGCGTCTGTCACAAATGGATTGACAACCAAACCGGCTTCCACCACTTTCTCATAAGGGACCTCATCACCAAGTTCCGTCCAAATGATAGCGACATCAGCAAATACGGAACAATCCACCTGAGGTGCTATCGTATCCTTGATAATAACGTATTGTTCACAAGAATCGACCTTCGTAGAGTACTCACTCGTGAAGACCCAAACGATGGTATCCTTACCAATCTTATAAACATCATCCATCGATTTACCGCTTGTCCTTCTACCAACACCCCAAATCGTATCATTCGTACAAGCATCCAATGCAAATGGTGTATTGATGTTCAAGTCAGACGGAGAAATCTCACAGACATCCAAATCCAAAGCTTTCACTATCGGACTGTTCTTCAAAGAGTCACAATCGAATTTAGGAGCCAAATCACTTTGCAAGAAGACAAACTGCTTACAAGAATCAATCTCAGTCGAGTATTCACTTTCAAATACCCAAACAATTGTATCACGACCTACCACAAAGTTCTCCTCCATGGTCTTGCCACTCGTCCTATGTCCGACAGCAGGGATTGGATCTCCTGTACAAGCATCTTTAGCCACTGGTATATTGATGTTCAAGTCGGATGGAGCAATCTCACATACACCATGAAGAACAGTATCTATCGGAGAATTTTGCAAAGAGTCGCAGTTGAAGATTGGCTTCAGATCACTTTGGATGAAGACATATTGTTCGCAGGTATCATTCAACGTCGAGTATTCGCTGTCGAACACCCAAACAATCGTATCACGACCCACTACGAAGTTCTCCTCCATCGACTTACCGCTCGTTCTGGAAGGAACACCCCAAATCGTATCATTCGTACATGCATCCAAAGCAAACGGAGTATTAATGTTCAAGTCAGATGGTGAAATCTCACACACGCCATGAAGCACCGTATCAATTGGTGCATTATGCAAAGAGTCGCAATCGAAGATTGGCTTCAAATCGCTCTGGATGAAGACATACTGCTCACAAGTGTCATTCTGCGTAGAGTACTCACTATCGAACACCCAGACAATCGTATCGCGACCTACCACGAAGTTCTCCTCCATCGATTTTCCACTCGTTCTAGAAGGAACACCCCAAACGGTATCTTTCGTACAAGCATCCAACGCAAATGGCGTGTTGATGTTCAAATCGGCTGGCGTAATTTCACAAACGCCGTGGAGCACTTTCTCAATAGGAGCCTTGTGCAAAGAGTCGCAATCGAAGATCGGCTTCAAATCGCTTTGGATAAACACATATTGCTCACACGTATCGTTCAACGTTGAATACTCACTGTCGAAGACCCAAACAATTGTATCGCGACCTACCACGAAGTTCTCCTCCATCGACTTGCCGCTTGTTCTGTATGGCACACCTAAGATAGTATCCTTCGTACAAGCATCCAACGCAAACGGCGTGTTGATCTTCAAATCGGCTGGAGAGATCTCACAAACACCATGCAACACAGTATCAATTGGTGCCTTGTGCAAAGAGTCACAGTCGAACACCGGCTTCATATCGCTTTGGATGAAGACATACTGTTCACAAGTATCATTCAAAGTAGAATACTTGCTATCGAAGACCCAAACAATCGTATCACGGCCCACCTCATAATTATCATCCATCGACTTACCACTCTTCCTTGTAGGCACGCCCAAGATGGTATCTTTCGTACAAGCATCCAATGCAAATGGAGTGTTGATATTCAACGCTGCCGCTGGAATCTCACATACACCGTGAAGTACAGTATCAATTGGTGCATTATGCAAAGAGTCGCAGTCGAACACCGGCTTCAAATTAGAATTGAGCATCAACTTTTGATCACATGTAATCTTATTACCTGTTCTATCTTGGAAGATCCAATGCATCTTATACAACTCACCGACCTTGAAGAGTTCGTCGTCCTTAATTCTATCAGCCATATCCTCAGTCCAAGACAAAACGCCTTTGACTTTCACATCACAATTATCATCCGCCTCATAGTCGTTAAATTGGATACTTTGGAATGGAACTTCGCAAACGCCATCAACAACTTGAACTAATGAATCAGGATTGATAGTAAGACAGTCGAATACAG
>JAFZKQ010000033.1 GCA_017553575.1 Paludibacteraceae bacterium | reverse complement strand
GTTGCTGTTGCTGCTGTTCGAGCAAACGCTTCACATAAGCCAAATTATAACGAGTATCCTCGTCATTCGGATTGTAACGAAGCGACTGCTTAAATGCCTTGTAACTATTCTTGTAATCCTTCTCCTGAAGATAGGAATCCCCAATGTTATGGTAGATTTGACCCATCTTCTTAGGGTCTTGGTCAGGAACCGATTTGGCAGCATGCTCATAGGCTTCAATAGCCGCCTTGTAATCTCCTTTCCGATAAAGGGCATTTCCCTTGTTGTAGGAGGCAATGTCACCGAACTTACCCTGCTGCTTCATAGCCTCATCGTACTTTGAGATGGACTTGTCGTACATTTTATCCTCATACAGGCTATTGCCATCCTTAATCAAATTATTCTCATTCTGCGAGAAAGAAACCGAAGGGAGAGCAAGCCAGACAAAGAAGCAGAGAAGCCACTTGTTCCAAGCCCTTTTCCCTATAAAATCAACCAACCTCATCACTCAAACAATTTAATATTAGAGAATAACTTATTTTTCTTTTCCAACAAACAGAATTCCAACAACAACAAGACCAAAGCAATCCAAAGACAGATTTGGAACTGCTCGTTGAAAGCGGAATAGACCTCCGCCTCGATGTCGCCGGAAGAGAGTTGCGCCAAATTGGAATTCAACTCGTTCAAAGCCGCATTCGAATTATCGGCACGGACATAGATACCGGCTCCAGCCTCGGCAATGTCTTGTCCCATCTGCTCGTTCAACTTAGAAACAACCGGATTGCCCGACCGATCCTTCTTATAGTCATTGCTGCCTGGGCTCAACGGAATCAAAGAGCCCTCAGGCTTTCCTATACCCACAACATTCACATGGATGCCCTGCTCAATCGCCTTCTGCGCCGCAGCAACTGCATCGTCTTCATGATTCTCACCATCCGTAATGACTATGATGGAACGTCCTACGTTCTCCCTATCCGAGAAAGAACGGGAAGAAATGTCGATAGCCTTACCTATAGCCGTACCCTGACGGGAAATCATCGACGTAGAGATGGAGGAGATGAACAACTTGGCCGATTTATAGTCGCCCGTCATAGGCAACTGCACGAAGGCATCGCCGGCGAAGACCACCACGCCCAACTTATCGTTGTTCATATTGTCAATCATTTTCAAAAGAATCTGCTTCGAACGCTCCAAACGATTCGGAACGACGTCCTCCGCCATCATCGAATTGGAAATATCAAGTGCGACCATCACCTCTACACCCTTCCGTTTAACCGTCTCCTTCTTCGCTCCGATTTGAGGCTCAGCCAACGCAATGATGACAGCAGCCAAGGCCAAAGAGAAAAGGACGAATTTTGCAATCGGACGAGACGAGGAAACCGAAGGCATGAGCGTATCCAGCAAGTTTCGATTTCCGAAACGCTTCAAGTTCTGTGCCCTCCTATAACGATAGAACACAAAGGCTAAAATCAATATCGGAATAATCAACAACAGAAATAAATATTCCGGATTTGCGAATCTAAACATACTCTTACAATCAATTTTTGTTATGGATTATGACGAAGTATTGTCAAGCGAAGCAAGAGCTCACAAAGGAGCAAAGCGAACGCCGCAATCAGCCAAGGAAGATACTCCTCCGACTTTGAGGTGTACTCCTCTATCGAAATCTTCGTCTTCTCCAATTTATCAATCTCCTTATAAATGTTAGCCAACGACTTATTATCCGTAGCGCGGAAATATTCACCATCCGTCGTCTTGGATATTTGCTGCAACGTCGCCTCATCAATATCGACCGGCATCATCTCCATACGAATTCCGAAAGGAGTTTGGACAGGGAACGGAGCCATACCTTTCGTACCCACACCAATCGTATAGACCCTGATTCCGAACGTCTTAGCCAACTCGGCAGCCGTCAGCGGATCGATTTCACCCGCATTGTTGGAACCATCGGTCAACAAGATGATCACCTTAGACTTGGCTTGGCTATCCTTGATACGGTTCACGGCATTCGCCAAACCCATACCGATAGCTGTTCCGCCCACGTCAACCATGTCACTGTTGATCGTATTCATCATCGAAACAATGGCCCCTTTGTCGGTCGTCAAAGGCGTCAACGTGAAACTAGCTCC
This sequence comes from Paludibacteraceae bacterium, assembly GCA_017553575.1. Lineage (GTDB taxonomy): Bacteria > Bacteroidota > Bacteroidia > Bacteroidales > Paludibacteraceae > RGIG10190. The sequence continues at coordinate 23,904 of JAFZKQ010000033.1, read as the reverse complement.
AGAGAAGACGACGACACCGATATTATCATTCGGACGGGAAGCAACGAACTCAGAACCCACCTTCTTGGCAGCCTCCAAACGATCCGGCTTCAAATCCTGCGCAATCATACTCTTCGAGATATCCATCGCCATGACAATATCGATACCCTCCACATTCCTATTCACCTTATTGTTCGTTGTCTGAGGACGCGCCAAAGCCACGATCAGCAAAGCCAAAGCTACACACCTCAGAACGAAAGGAAGATGGAGAATATAGTACTTATAACTCTTTGGCACAGTAAGGAAAACTTCGGTACTGGGCATCTGCAAACTGGCAGTCTGCCGCTTTCTTTTCCACACATACCAAACGACCATCGGCACTAAGACCAACAGCAGATATAAATATTCTGGACTTTCAAATTCCATCTTGAACAAATTAATTTTTTACCTACTTATTTCGCTACTTTTATGCTCTCCGGACCCTGTTGCTCTTGCTCAGCAGGCTTAGCATCCAAGGAAACCGGTTCAGGCTCAATGGTTTGATTGACGACGAAATAGCCGTTGACAAGGCTTAACGTACAAGTATCCGAATCTGGCACCATCTTGGCGAATTTCACCATATCGGAAATCGAGAAGATCTGCTTCAACTTATCACAAACCGAACGAGCCTCTTCCTTGTACTGCAACTCATCCAAGATTTCGGCAGAGGTCATCTCCCATGCTGCGATAGAGAATCGTTTGCTCAAATACTCACGCAACACATCCGTCAATTCCGTATAGTAGCGTTTATGCTCACCTGTACACCAAATCTTTTCAGCCTTGATACGATCCAATTCCATCAATGCCACCTCATGCGGTTTCAAAACTCGTTCCGGCTCCACAACGACAGGCTCAGGCTTCGCCCTATGCTTCTTCCAATAGTTATACGCATAGTAGATGATGCTTGCCAATGCGAGACAGACAAACAAGAAGAGAACCAACATCTTTATGAAATAGACAAAGTCAAACGGAATCTCCATAATATCCTTGATGTCCTCAAACTTGCCCTCCTCAATCTGCCTATCGATATTGAGGACCTCCAACGTCAATTCATTCGTCTGAGACTTAGAGCCATCCCGCAAAGTCATGAAGAAAGGAGGAATCTTGTAAACACCCGTATCGAACGAAGTGACCAGATAATCCTTCTTATAGCGGAACTTTCCATTGTTGGTCGAAGTGTCCGTCTTAGAGACCATCAACACCTCAATTCCCGACGTCAAGGAATCGCCCTGATGCAAATCGGGGAAATCGAAAGAGACACCCTCTGGAGCATCAACCACCACACGGATCTGCGTCTGCTGACCTATCTTTATAAAAGAAGAATCAATCGTCGCCGTAGCAGAAAGGTATTGAGCATTCGCCCCCACATACGTAAGGAGCAACAGCAACAACGACGAAAAGAATTTCAATCTCATCATTTCACTTAAATAAAATTAGGACAATGTCCTTACGACCTATAACTGAACAACTTAAGCAATGCCTTCACGTAATCCTCATCCGTAGCGATGGAAACCGAATCGACACCACTCTTATTGAATACTTGCTTAATTTCCTCTTGGCGTTTCAACCAATGCTCCTCAAACGCCTTGCGCAACCGCTTGTCCGAAGTGTCGACCCACATATCGCCACCCGTCTCGGAATCCTTCACCTTCAGAAGTCCGATAGACGGCAGCTCCGTCTCGCGCTTGTCGAAAATATGCAAGGCCACCATGTCATGCTTACGATTGGCAATTATCATAGCCTTCTCATAATCATGGTCCATGAAATCGGAGATGAGGAATGCCGTACAACGTTTCTTGATCACATTGGTGAAATACTGCAAGGCTCCGCCGATATTCGTCTTGCGGCTCTGAGGCTCAAAGCCCAAGAGTTCACGGATAATATAGAGCACATGCTTCTTTCCCTTTTGAGGCGGGATGAACTTCTCTATACGGTCAGTGAAAAGGATCACACCTATCTTATCGTTGTTTTGGATGGCAGAGAAGGCCAACGTAGCCGCAACCTCGGTCATCAATTCCCGCTTCAGCTGGACTTGCGTTCCAAACTCACCACTTCCTGAGAGATCGACAAGCAACATCATCGTCATCTCCCTCTCCTCCTCAAAAACCTTGATATAAGGACGATTAAAACGAGCTGTAACATTCCAATCGATGTTACGGATATCATCCCCATATTGATATTCTCGCACCTCGGAGAAGGTCATACCCCTACCCTTGAAGGCAGTATGGTACTCACCCGCAAAAATATTTTTGGAAAGTCCGCGAGTCTTAATCTCGATCTTCCGGACCTTCTTAATCAAATCGCTTGCTTCCATAATTTCTTTTGATTTATGAGTAAACGAAAAATGGCAAAAGAATGCCCCTACTCGCAACCAATTATGGAACTACGACAGCATTAATGATTTGGCTAATGATATCTTCCGTAGTCATATTGTTTGCCTCTGCCTCGTAGGTAAGAGCGATACGGTGGCGCAACACATCTGGAGCGATAGCACGCACATCCTCTGGGATGACATATCCACGACGTTTGATAAACGCATAAGCCCTTGAAGCGAGCGCCAAATTGATGGAAGCACGAGGAGAACCACCACAAGAGATCATCTCCGTCAAGTGTCCCAATCCGTATTGGTCAGGGAAACGGGTTGCAAAGACAATATCACAGATGTATTGCTCGATTTTCTCATCCATATAGACATCATGAACCACCTTACGAGCCTCCAAAATATCCTCTGGCTTCAAGATAGGTTGGATTTCCACCTTTTCACGTTTGATGTTTTGGCGAACAATGAGCTTCTCCTCCTCCAACTTAGGATAAGAGATGACCACCTTCAACATAAAACGGTCGACCTGCGCCTCTGGAAGCGGATAGGTACCCTCTTGTTCGATTGGGTTTTGCGTAGCCATAACCAAGAATGGAGTTGGCAATTTGAACGTAGACTCTCCAATGGTAACCTGACGCTCCTGCATGGCCTCCAACAATGCACTCTGCACTTTTGCTGGGGCACGGTTAATCTCATCGGCAAGAACCAAGTTGGCGAAGATAGGTCCCTTCTTAATGCTGAAATCTTCCGACTTCTGGCTGTAAATCATTGTACCGATCACATCGGCAGGCAACAAGTCGGGCGTAAACTGAACACGACTATAATTAGCGTTAATCAACTCTCCCAACGTCTTAATCGCCAAAGTCTTTGCCAAACCAGGCACACCTTCCAACAAGATGTGACCATCGGCAAGCAAACCGATTAACAATGACTCAACAAGATGTTTTTGACCTACGATAGCCTGATTCATGCCCTTTACAAGAGCATCAACGAAAGAACTTTGCTGTTCGATTCTTGCGTTTAATTCTGCATAATCAACCATAATATCTTATATCTTTTTTTCTAAATTTTCTTTTCTATGTGCAAATATATAAAATTAGGGGGTTGTATATCCGAGATTAGAATTAATTAAGAATTTAGAGTTAAAATTAAGAGTTGCGATCCTTGGAGAGCCTAGGCTTGCCCATTTTTCCTCATGAGCACACTCCTCCAAAATTGTCAGACCCTATTATTATACGTCACTTCTTAACGACTTATACTGACAAAACCCCTAAAAATAGGGCGGAAGCCAATAGCCTCCACCCCATCAGTTTTTTTATTTTCCTATCAAATTTTTAATTTCAAACGCCATATCCAACTTCTGCTTATCATTCTTATCCACCAAAGCAGGATTCAATTCTGGAATCTTAATCATCGTGCCTGGAACAAGCTTGTTAGGATCCTTGATGACATCCGTATTGAAGAAGTAGATGTAAACCCAGAAGAATTTATGGCCATAGTAACGTAAAGACAAATCGACCAAACGTCTTCCAGAAGTCAACTTCACCTCATCCTTTATGCCCGAGATGGAGATGTCTTCATTTGGATGATTCTCCTTCATATATTGAACCAATGTAGGAGCAAAACTATAAAGAGGCTCCTCCGGAACTTCCGGTTGCTGATCCAATGCACCCTCGTCGCTACGTTGAATGATATCACCCGAAACATTCGAATCAGAAAGGTCTTCGTTGATGACCTCTTCCTCTTCCGCCTCATTTGACGTTTCCGGTTCAGAAAGAGCTGGAGGCGTAGCTTCTTCCACTTGCTCCGTCTCTTCCGTTGGGAAAAGAAGCGGCTTCAATTCGTCTTTATAGATATAACCAATCAAGCCCAAAAGAAGTAGGATCAAGAAGAAAATCAACAAACCCACGATATTAGTCGAGCGCCTTTTCTCCTGATTTTGTTCAAGATCAGCTTTTCCCTCCTCTTTTTTATCTGGTTCTGCCTCTTTTTCTACTTCTTGTTCACTATTCTCTTGTTTTTCAACATTTTCCGAATCTCCTTGTACCTCTCCAGAAACCTGCGAAGATTCCATCTTCGTTTCTTCAACACCACTATTCTCAACTTTTTCTTGTTCCACAACAGAAGTTTTCTCTTCGGATGGAAGCGGCACTTCCACTGGAGGTTCCGGCTCATGCACTTGAGGTTCCGGAGAAGGTTCTGTCACGACAGGATTCTGCTCTTGCGTATTCTCTACAGTCTCCGTTTTCTCCACATTCAAGTCATGCGGAGTTTCGAAAGAGTTGGTTTGAGAATCTACAGAAACCGGTTTCTCCTCCTCTGGGTGCTCGTCCGTGAACAACGTCACCACAGGGCCAGGATTGATGCTAGGCGTTCCGATGACAGAAGGTTGTTCCGTAAAGGTAGGGATGACTTGTCCCTCCTGAGGTTGAGCCTCGACAAAAGAAGGAACGGCATCAATCTCCTCTTTCGTTTCGGGAGCAGGAGTTGGATTCTCCACTTCCTTCGTTTCAGAAGAAGGAAGTTGCTGGATGGGCTCTTGGACCTTCTCGACTGGATCAGGCGTTGAAATCACCATTGGCTCCTCCACCTTCTCCTCTTTAGCCTCCGAAGAAGAGAACTGTTCCTCTTGCAGACCAACGGCCAAGTCGGCTTCGTCATTGAAATAGTAATGGCCCAATGCCTCGTCGTCATCCTCGTCATCGACGCTATTCACGAAAATAGAATTGTCCACTTTGGTTGTGCCCTCTTCCGAATCCTCCTCATAAGAAGGAGCCTCTATCGGTCCGTCCTGATCAAGGATATAGGTTTGCAAATGGGCATACGGCTTATTGATCTCGGTACTCAACCCTTTGTCAGGCGTATACGTCACCTTCACATGAGCCGGAATAACCATCTCCGCCCCCGTCTGGACATTGACGCTCTTACGCTCTTCGACCGACTTGAGTTTGAACGTACCCAATCCCTTAATCTTGACCAATCCATCTTTCTCCAACGAATCAACTATCAGCGCAAAGAACTCACGAAGGAAATCGTCAGACACCTTCTTTGTAACGCCGATACGAGCCGCAACTTTATCGGTCACATCCTGCAATGTCAATTTCTCATTCATTCTTTACCTATTTTAAATCGATCCTTCAACGTGACACTTGGTTTATAAGCTACGGACAATTTTGGGGGAACCAACATCCGTTGCTTTGTAGACGGATTTACAGAAATTCGTTCTTCCTTCTTCCTGACCTCAAAAGTACCAAACCCCTGAACGGCAACAGAATTCCCCTCCGTCAACTCCTCCTTAATGGAATCGACAGTGGCAGAAAGAAGGGACTCGATAGACTTGTCATCCATCGACAACCTTTTTTTCAACTCTGATATAACTTCTTTCGTGTTCACGTTATGGTGTGTTTTATATTTAAGGTGAATAGTAGAAATCGAGATTTAAGATTCTGGATAAATGGTCCCCAAAAATCACAAACACCCGAAAATCATTATTTTACACCTATGAATTGGTTAATAATCTCATTAACGAATCCTTTTGAATTCTACTATTTCTAAATTAGGCCACCCCTTCATCGAGTTAAAGCAGTTCGTGATAAGTCGATTCACCAAGAGAAGACCTCCGCTTCATTAAAAACCCACCGTTTCATGGCATTATCACAAGAAGCGGCAAAATAGCACACTATATTACAACATTTTTCGTCTTTCTGCAATTTTTCAGCAAAAAAAGAGACAAAAAAGGTATGGATTTCTTTAAAAACCCATCAAAACCTTCGATATTCCCTCTTCATTCATTCCAAGCATCGAATATAATTCGTCTGGAGTACCGTGCTCAACGAAAGAATCCGGCAAGCCGATTCGCTTCACTTGGAGAGAATAGCCATTATCCGCGAAGAATTCCAATACGGCAGAGCCAAATCCTCCCTCACGCACTCCATCCTCGACGGTAACCACCTTCTTAAACTTACGTCCCACTTCATGCAAAATCTTTTCATCAAGTGGCTTCAAGAAACGCATATCGTAATGGGCAACCGAAAGTCCGGCGGCTTCAGCTCGGTCAATCGCCTTTGCCGCCTTGTTGCCTATCGGACCAATTGAAAGCACGGCTATGTCATTTCCCTCACGAAGGCAGACACCCGTACCGACCTCCACTTTGGCCATCGGCTTATGCCAATCCGCAATGACACCCTTTCCCCTCGGATAACGAATGACAAACGGACCATGTCCCGGCTCCTGCGCTGTGAACATCAAATTACGCAATTCTATTTCGTTGAGAGGCGATGCTATGGTCAAATTAGGTACACAGCGGAAACTTGCCATATCAAATGCACCATGGTGTGTCGCTCCATCCGCACCGACCAAACCTGCCCTATCAAGACAGATTACCATATCCAAATTCTGCAACGCAACATCATGAATGACATTGTCGTATGCACGTTGCATAAACGACGAATATATATTACAGAAAGGCATCAAACCTTCCTTCGCAAGTCCTGCAGAAAACGTAACTGCATGACCTTCAGCAATTCCCACATCAAAAGTACGTTCTGGCATTTCATGCATCAAAAAAGACATGGAACACCCTGTTGGCATCGCCGGCGTAACACCTACCACCTTATCATTCATACGTGCCAACTCCACCAACGTATGGCCGAAGACATCTTGGAACAAAGGAGGCATGTCTGCCGTAATTGGAGGAATGATTCGCTTGCCCGTGTTCTTGTCGAACTTGCCCGGAGCATGCCATTCCGTAGCCGACTCCTCCGCCGGCTTGAAGCCCTTGCCCTTTTTGGTTTTTATATGCAAAACTTTCGGACCGTTGAAATCCTTCACGTCGCGTAGGACTTTCACCAGTTGAATCACATCATGCCCATCTACCGGACCGAAATAACGGATGTTGAGTCCTTCAAAAAGATTGTGCTGACTCGTCAAAACGGCCTTCAACGAATTATTCATTCGGATAAGACCCTCTCGTTGAGACTCCTTCACCAAACCCACACGAAGACAGAACCGATAGAGTATATTACGCCACTTATTATAAGTTTGAGAAGTGGTCAACTTCACCAAGTACTCACTCAGACCTCCAACGACATGGTCAATAGCCATGTGGTTGTCATTCAAAATGATCATCAAGTTGTTGTCGCAGGAAGAGGCATTGTTCAAGCCTTCGAAAGCCAAACCTCCTGTCATAGCCCCATCTCCGATCACCGCTACGGTCTGATGATTCTCATGCAATAGCCTTTGTGCCACGGAAATACCAAGAGCTGCCGATATGGAATTAGAGGCATGTCCAGCAATGAAAGCGTCGTAAACGCTCTCCTTCGGGTTAGGGAAGCCACAGATTCCCCTGAACTTACGGTTCGTACGGAAAACAGATCGACGACCCGTCAGAATCTTATGGGTATAAGCCTGATGACCCACATCCCACAATATCCGATCTTCCGGCGTATCAAAAACATAATGCAAAGCGACAGTCAACTCAACGGTTCCTAGACTGGCGGCAAAATGTCCCGGATTGTTAGACAATTCGTCAATGATAAAACGGCGAACCTCATCACACAATTGAGGTAGTTGTTCCACTTTCAACTTCTTCAAATCCGAAGGATACTCAATTGTCGACAGCAACCTACTATCATCTGCTTTCTCTTCCATCTTCTCTACTTTTTCTGTAATATCTTACAAAGGTAATCAAAATCTTATTACCATAGAGAAAGAAGTTGCTTTTTTAAGCACAGTCATAAAAGCTTAAATAAACGCATTACGAAAATAATTCCATACGCGGGCTCCCTATTCCCAAAAACAAGAAGAGATCAGGAAGGATGCTCCACTACATACGTCAAATCAGAAGATGCGCCCAGTTCCACTTTCAATAGATCGTTCTCCCGAAGTTCACCCGAAAGTATCATTTTGGAGATGGGACGTCTCAGATAGTTACGGATAACTCCTGTAATTTGACGGGCTCCATATTTAGGCGTGAATCCTTTGTAGGCCAACACTCTTTTCGCCTCCTCCGAAAGCTCCATACGCAAACCTTTGGAATCAAGCGTTTTACGGAAAGTTTGGAGTTGAATCTCAAATATCTGCATCAAAACATCGTCGCCAATAGGAGAAAAAGGAACGATTTCGGAAAGACGTGCCAAAAACTCGGGACGGAAATATTGTCCCATCCGCTCCATCAACTGAATCGTAGAGGGAACCCTCCCCGCTCCTATTTCAGAAGAGATCCATTCGCTACCAAGATTGGAAGTGAAGATTATAATCGAATCAGAAAAATCGCCACTCTTCCCCAAACGATCATGCAATTTGCCCTCATCCAAAATCTGGAGGAAGACATCGAAAACGGAAGGGTGCGCCTTCTCTATCTCGTCAAACAAAACCACAGAATAGGGCTGCTGACGGATTTTATTCACCAACAAACCACCCTCCTCATAACCCACATAGCCGGGAGGAGCTCCATACAACAAAGCTGCAGAGTGCTCCTCCTTAAATTCGGACATGTCAAAGCGGATCATCGCCTTCTCGTCATTAAAAAGAGCCTCCGCCAAGGCCTTCGTCAGTTCTGTTTTTCCGGTTCCTGTCGACCCCAAGAAAAAGAAAGAGCCTATCGGTTGCCCCTGTTTATTCATGCCACTTCTCGACTCTTGGATTGCGTCCGACAAGACCTTCACTGCCCTATCCTGCCCGACCACCCTTTGGCGAAGCAAATCCTCCATACGCAACAAGCGATCCTTCTCTTCCGCCTGAATCTTTCCAATAGGGATTCCCGTCTTAGAGGCCACAACGGCCGCCACATGATTCGGTTCTATTCGGGCAATTCCCACTTCCTGCTCTGTCAGGAGTTTTTGGAGAGATTGCAGACGACTCAACCGTTCTTGAGTTGTACAATCTTTTTCAGTCCTGTAATCCAACTGCAACAAGGCGATGGGATTCAAACGAGCGAGCATTTCCGACTCCCATTCATACAATTTCAAAGAAAGAGAGGAGGCCTCCTTCCCATCAAGGTCACACTCCACAGACAACAACTTTTCCGTCAACCAAGCCAACATGGGAGAGAAAGACTCATTGGCCACCTTTACCGCCGTCATCGTCCTATCAATCAAATCGACAGCTGAATCTGGGAGCCTACGATCCTTGAGATAACGCTTGGCATAACGGACGGCAGATAGTATCGCTCCCTCTTCCACCTCCAACTGATGAAATCGCTGATAATCGGGCACGACAGACCTCAACATCTCCACGGCTTGTGACTCGGTGGGCTCACCCAGAAACAAAGGCTCGAAGCGACTACAGAAGGCTTGATCCGGCTCTATCATCTTTCGGTAGTTTTCTTCCGAAGTCACTCCTATCATAGTAAGGGATCCTGAAGAGAGTTCCGTTTTCAAAATATTAGTAACACTAGGTACGCCTTGCTTGGCATCGAGCAAAAGATGGATATCATCCACATAAAGAATGGCATGCCCGATCTGACGCAACTCCTTGAGAATGGACTTCATACGTTCCTCCAACTCTCCTTTATACGTTGCTCCTGCAATAAGAGCACCCTGATCCAACTCCCAGACTTGGACACCCTCCAAAAAGACCGGTACACGTCCAGACATCATATTGAAAACCAGTCCGTCAACCAACGCACTTTTGCCGACGCCCGCCTCTCCGACCAGCATCACATTCGGCTTCGAAAAACGTCCCAAGATTTCCATCATCTGCAACAACTCCTTCTCCCGACCTACCGCAGGCCGTATTTTTCCAGATTGGCAAAGCACATTTTTATCTATACAATACTTCTCCAAAGCCGAGGACTTTCCTCCCAACACCTTATTTGTATTTCCTTGCGGAACTTCTCCTATCGGATTAGCCGTTGTGTCCTCATCTTGAAAAAAATCCAAGATTTCCCGTTCCCTTATCGGGAAAGAACGCAATTGGTCCACAGAAAAGGCCACCTGAGGTTTTGAGAGAGCACAAAGGACACAAATCGGAGTCACCTCTAGCAAACCCATCTTAAGACGCACAGTATCAGACTCTTCAAAAACGCGAATCAAATCCTCGTCTGGTTCGAGCAGAGTCACCCCAACACGTTTCTCATATTGTTCCATCCTGATTTCCGCCCATTCCGCCAAATAGCCGACATCCTTCCCTATCGAACGGACAAAGGCACTCAATCCCACCTCATTATGAAGCATCGCTTTCAACAAATGCGCAGGAGAAATTTTTCCATTTCCATACTCCCTAGCCATAGATTCCGCTATCCGCATGGCAGAGCGCATCTCCTCATTCAAATTCAAACATTCCATTTTTCCAAAACAAGTTAAATTTAAACAATACTAATTCTCTATCTAAAGCAAAACAAATGTCAAAGCCTCCTCGTTGGGCTCATCCTATTCAGGATACCTGTTTTCCATTCTCAATTGTTGCAACGCCTTCGACTCTGCTGCCTCAACACACATATCGGCAATCATTTCCTGAAACCCGACCAATCCGAAGTAATCGTTCGAGACGAGGTAATCGACAAAAGCAGGATTGTCGTTCAATTCCGAGGAAAACAAAGGAAAAGCATCAGACAATCCCTTTCTACTATAATAACCCAAATAAGCCGCCACTTTCATACGTTCCTCCAAAGAGAATTTAGACAAATGCTCGGGGAGACTTCCCCTTAAAGAAAAGAGCACATCCACTCGATAACAATTAAATAGATTATACCATGACAAGTCAAAATCCTTCTTCAAAGAGTCACACAGATAGGCCAAAAGACCTTCGTGAATCTTAAGTTCTCCATCGCCCGAATGACGACAGAAAAGATTATCGTAAGCCATTATTTCCCTATTGCCGTTGGAATAATCAGTCCACATATCCAACGCATCAGCAATGACCAAATCATTGATTTCCGGAACGATATCATAATCGTAGAGCCGACACAAATCCCTCAAAAAAGATTTGTCGTTAACAAGCATCCAAACGAGAGCCGATCGGCTATTATGAAAAACATAATTGTTTCGGAACAAAGCATACGTGACATCAGGATGGGCGAAGCGATAGTCCACCGAATCCGCAGACGATCCATTCACAAGAACCAATCCATATAGGTCAGGATTTCGCACGAAAAAGCCACCCTTCTCATCGTAAAGAATAGACTCAAAAAAGGATGTTTTACCATTCGGATCCATAAAAACAGCCTGCTTATTACGGCCATCAACGTCGTTCTTGTCCGACACATAACGCCCCAAGCCTCTGACATACAATTCTTCATTGGGAGCATCCAACTCGACCCCGAAAAGTTCACGGAACCGATTCCTTACAACAGATGCTGTCGGCTTCTTATACCCCCGCTGTGGCAAAGCCTCCTCGAAAAACTCCATAGCGAAATCGGCATACTTGATTTTGAAGTCCAAATCACTATATGCAATACCAGCAAGATCCAAATTTTCATAATAATCACGGACATCCTGCACCGTCATTCTTTCCATCATACGCGACTCTATTTATATTTATCCACAATTTCCTTCAATCCTTCTAATCCAAAATAGTCATTCGTCTCGATGAATTGGACAAAAGAAGGATTTTCTTTCAACTCAGAATAGAAGGAAGTGAAAGGATTTGAAGGAATAAAAATCTCTCTATAATAAGCTATATAGGTTGCAATCTTCATACGCTCCTCCAAGGAATATTCCGACAAATAGACTGGAGTTTTCCCCCTTAAGGAAGAGACAATCGAAGTACAATAAGCATTAAATCCATCACTCGAATCATACCAATGTTCACAATAATAAGCCAACAAACCGTCTCTAATTTTCAATCTTCCATTGGGAAGATGCCGAAAGAAAAGATTCTCATACCCTATCTTTTCTTCATTTCCTTCATAATAACTACTTTTACTCCAAAAATCCGACTTTTCTTTCAGCACTAACCTATTAACCTCATCTACTCTATCAAAATCGTATTTCAGACACAAATCCTCCCAAAAAGACTCATCACCAAACTTATAAATATCAACAGTCGATTTATCAGCATAGAAAATAAGATCACTTAATTCCATAATAAAATCAATTTGACCATGGGTTATATTATAAGCAACCGTATCACCTTTTTTAACAAGCGAATTACCATCAGACACGTCAACGTAAGAACCGACCACATACATCACCCCATATAATTCAGGATTCCAAACGACGAACCCTCCCTCTTCATTGTATATAAAAGACTCAGAAAAGGTTGTTTTACCATTAGTCATAAAATCTTCCTGAGCTTTCCTCCCCTCCACATCGTTTTTATCCGACACATACCTACCCAAACCATAGGCATACAATTCTTTGTTTGGAGCATCAATATCAACACCGAAAAAATTCAAAAAACCTTCTTTTACTTCCGCTTCTGTCGGTTTTTTATAGTTTCTACGACGTAATGCTTCCTCAAAAATTTCCATAGCAAAATCAGTATATTTTATTCTGAAATTCAAATCACTATAAGCAAATCCAGCATGATCCAAACCTTCATAATAATCATATACATCATCCACGGTCATATTTTCCAACATATTATACACAATCGAATCTCCCTCCCCTACATTATACTCAATCCTTTCTATACGAGGAGTAGGCGAAAGAGATTTAACAGCATAACTGTCAATGACAACCACTGTTTCGCGTTGACAACTATCATTGTTGGTATATGATTCATCATTACTCTGTCTACTAGAATCGCAAGAAAAAAGCATCCATGCAAATGACAGAGCTCTTAATAACATTCTATATTTATTCATCTTCAAAATTTTCTATTTTGCCTTGTTGTGGTATATTGCCTTTTAATTTTCTCACATATTGAATTGACAAATCCTCATCCGAATAATAATCTTTATTATTGATAATCAACTCGGTTCCATCAGGATTATATTTCCGAATTTCTTTTTCATTTAATACATTATATTGCTTACAATAAACATAAAAAGAAGGGTTACAACGATAAGACAATACATTAGTATATTCCGATCTTTTCGCATAAGCATCATCTGAATGAATCTCAAAATGGACATGAGGTCCAGATGTTCCATTACCCACGTCTTTATAAGTAATTCCTGTCCTTCCAGATGTTCCGATAGGCTGCCCTGAAAAAACTTTCTGATTTTTTCTTACAAAAATCTGACGCATATGCATATATACGAAATAGATTTTATCGGAATCCTTAGAGAACAATGGCCCTTCTTCTATTTCCCCTTTATATATTGGAACATACTCTCTCCGTCTATTTCTAAACAAATCCAAGGATTCAGAATTCAACTTAATAACTACATATTGCAAGGCATCCGTCTCAACATAATCCAATTTTTCGGAATATTTTTCACAACGAATAACCCTATGTACAACTCCATCCAAACAAGCACGAACTATAGTTCCTTCCTCTGCGAAAATATCCAATCCTTGATGCGTTCTGGAACCACCACTACCTTTATCTAAAAACACAGCATTTTTAGGCATCACATACCCATTTTGAGAAAAATAGCACGCCTGCGGATTTTTAACAGGATCTGTCCAAAAACCAGAAGTCTGACTGGCCTCCCATTCACACTTATCCAACTCAAAATGGACTGACATATTCTCCTTAAATCGCCTTGCTTTTAATGCATAATTCGTCGTTTTTCCATCTTTTGTCACAATTTCGACATCATTTCCCATCACTTTTTCACAATACTTATTCACATCATCAGACTCTCCCTTTCCATTGCACAAAGCATACTGATTTGCATATTTTCCTAAGAGATAACACATGCTGGCTATAGTAGCCAACTCGATATCATTGACAAAAGAATCACATCCCGAACTCATGATATCCACCTCCTTATCATAAAACACATTCAGCAAACGTTGCACCATCCGATAATTACATTTTCCCGTAATTTGGACATAAGCACCACCTCGATAACGATAGCCATCCCCTGACTCAAAATTACCATTATCCAATTCTTCTGAATACATAAAATTGTAGATAGCCTCTTTCTTCTTCGAATTATCAGACATATTATAAATATCGTCCAAACGTTTTTTCATGCCAGACTTATATACGCTATTTTCAGAATCCGTCACCTTTGAGCCGTTTGCAGAAATCTTAGTTATTCTTTTTTCAAAAATCTTCTTCTGTTTTACTGCCTCCAACCTGTCCCGAGAATACAATCCCGCTTCAGCTTTAGGCACAAGGTCAGTTCCCGACTCGACAGAGATCTGAGCAAAGAAATGGGCTTTTACCCAGCAAGTATCCATGTGCATCCGACGCATATATTTTGTATACGTCTGAGCCACAATCTCCACATTCTTCGACGAAGCCTTTGGAAATATCTTCTTCAAACGCACCTGCATCTCTTCTGCCGACTCATGACATCTCGGACATTTAATCCGGGCATCTCTAGAAAGTGCTTGGGGCCTTACAATCTTCTCTCCAACAACGACAGGAGCCACTGCCTCCAATGTCTGAGCCAAATCGGAGTTCCTTTCTGAAACTAATTTTAACTGTTTAAGATAACTTCGAGATTTTCTTATTAAATCCGCATCTTTTAAAATCAAAGACTCCTTGCCTGCAAACTCTTCGTCATACACATCCAACGGAGATGGAGGATAAACATACAAACACTTATCTCCATCATAAACACGGAAATAGAAGAGACGAGGACGTGTCACAGAGATCGTCGGATCAGGCAAATTCACCGTAACATAGACCGTAGAACAACCAGACTCATCAGGCTGCCCCAATTTCCAAGTTTTGTTGTCAAACGCCATCTCCGGATCATCTTCCCCTTGCTGGTCATTGCTATACAAATGGACGGTCAACCGTTTTCGCTGTTCCTCCGACACATTGTTCAAAAACAACTGGATTGGGATTTGTTTCCCGTACAACTGGATATCATACAAAGGACGTCCTCGGAAATCAGAAAAATAACCTGACACATTCACCTCGTTCGTCACACGCAAATAGCGCCCCCTGCCGCTAAAGAAATAACCTTTCCGTTCTCCCTCCAACGGACGCAAACCAACGATCGTCTCTGAAATCGGATGCGACAAGCAAAAATAGAGATCCGCATATTTGCCTGAATAGATCTCATCCTTGAAAAATTTAGATTCCTCGTCGGGCTTCAATGCCTCCCACAAATCAGATTCTTCCGTTACCTCCACAAACAACTCTCCATTTTCGTCAGGTCGCAAAAAATCCGAAAGTTTCTTAACGGATAATTTCACAAAACGATCCGATTTCCAACAAGTCTTATTATGCAGCCACAAAGAGAGCATGATTTTCCCGTCGGCATCCTCATTTTGAGCCCAAGCAGGAACAGAAAGGTGAATCAAAAACGACTTTTTGAACGCCAAATGAGTTATCGGTCGTCGCTGGCTATCACAAAACTCCCAATACTGGACTTCTGGAGTCTGTACATCAAACGACTTAACATACGGACCTTTCTCCCCCAACCAAACTTTGATTTCCGCTTTTCCCTCATGATTAAATCTGATTTTTCGCTCTTGAACAAATATGTCCTTATCAATATTCAACAATTCATATCGAGAAAAACCATCACGATAAGGACTATAGTCTCCATACTTATACATCGAAGTATAAGCATATTTGACTCCAGAGAAATATAAACCAGATACGGCATCCACCGTCATTTTTGTCACCTCATTAGCAACAATCACCACCACACATTTTGCATCTTTCGAACGAACATGTGTTCCTCGCAAATCCACGCTGACCTCATACTGTCCCTCCTCCTTGAAAGTCTCAACAAGAAAAGCCCCTCTAACATTACTCAGAAAAACTTTTCCATCTTTTTTCACAGACCAAAGGGCGTTCTCCATATTCACCTTAGAAGGAGAAGCAGAATCTTCAGCCACAATTCCTTCATCATAGTTTGCTTGCAACTGAGCATCGTTAAACTTCACCTTAAAAGTCAGGGAAGAATCTACCCTTAATAAAGATTGATTACTTTTTTCTTGATAGACCACAGAAACAATGTCCGAAACACCTAGGAATTTCAGTTGCTTCGTCTGAATCGGCTTTTCAGAGACAAGGGTTCCGTTCTTTTTATGCAGATAGAACTCCACCTGATATACCGTCTCGGAATTAAGCGGAGTAAAAGTCAATGCATTGCCAGAAAGATTACAAGACAAATGCTCCGTGACATCCTGCATGGTTTCTTCGCCAACCACAAAAATTGAATACCGCAACAAATCTCGATCTTCATCAAGAGGATATCGCATATTCACGGTGACAGTTATAGGTTTTCCTACGATAACAAGATTTTCTCTGTTCTCAGGACTCGACAACGAGATCATTTTATTATCTTCCTGTACCTCAATCTTCAAACTACAACTTTTATCATACGGAGGAGTTTCCGTCACTCCACATTCACCCGATTTAACCCGTTCGGAAAGAGCCCTATACTTATTTAACGTGCGAAATTGATTCGAGTTTCCCAATCCTTCAATCACATACGTTCCTGTTTTTTTCATAACGAGAGAATAAGATGGACCCACCATGCAAAAAAGATGCAACGACTCTATTTCCTCTTTCGTTTTCCGAGTTTTCTTCTTTTTATCAAAAACTTCCCTGCTCTTCTTTTTCATAAGTGCCCAACTTACGGGCTTATCCACCTCAATCTCTTTTTTGGAAGAAAAGGCCTTCAACTCTATTTGAGTATTGGCACGAACATAGATTGTCCCCTTCTGAGGCACCAACTCTTTTGAGAAAGCATAAGCCTTTATCGACTGCACACCAAACTGAGGTTTTTTCTTATCAATCTGCTTCTGACTCTTTCCATCCATGGAGAACAAGCTATTCGTAATGACAGCCGTTTCTTCCTCAAAATCAGAGAAATCAGACACCGTGACAATTTGCTTCTGACCATGATACACACACTCGATTTCTCCTCCATATTTGGAACACTTCATCTTGCTTTCCTCTAAGACAAACTTCCCGTAGCATTTCGCCACATCCCAAGAGCCTCCCATATACTCACACAATGGAGCTTGCGTATTAGGATTCATGGCACACTGTCCAAACGGCGCAGTTGGAATCTGAAACATCGTCTCTTCTGTCGTAACGGCCGGTTTTCCCTGAATCATGACCTGCTCATTCTTCTGCACTACAATCTGACAAGGCAAAGCTCCCTGATTGCAAGAGAATATAGCTCCTTGCACTACATAAAACGCTCCAGACAAATCATCTTTATTCTCTGCCATTGTTCACTTTCTTTTTATACTAACAACAAATTGCTTAGAATTCTTCGGAGATACCATTGCCTCTAGTTTCAAGTTCATTCGGATGGGAATTCCGCAGTCATCAAAAAAAGACTCTCCTTCAAGGTTTATCCTTAAATCCTTTGGATCAGAACCAATTCCCCAATAATTGGAAAAGCCCTCTTGTTCTGATTCATCCCTATCCAAACACCCTTTCATCCGAACGCAATGCTGCCCACCCTCCTTAGAGAATTGCCAATTCTCCGAAAGAGTGGCAACGACACCTCCCAATAAACCGTCGCAGCGAGAAGAGACAGAGAGAACACCCTCTTTCCCATAATCCCGATAGTAACCACGGAAAAAAACGTAATAAAACAAGTCGCGCTTAATTGCAGACACGAATAGAGATTCATCACTTATAGCCGAATCAAAAGACTCGATATACCCACTCATCCTATCCGAAACCAAAGGATCATCGCAGACAAAAAAACGTTCAAGATACAATTTTGTATTCGTCCATTTCCGCAAGACAGCATCCCTATTTTCCAAGAATAGAAATGAGCCTTCTTTCGACAATGAAAAACACAAATCATCCATCACCTCTGATGCCTTTGCGAAGCACTGATTCACTGGATTTTTCAAAAAACGTCTTCCGTCAAACAAAAGATTCGATTTTTGTACCCTTACGGAAGATTCATCCTTATAAAACACAGCAACATTACCATCTACAACCGATTGTATTTTCCCGTTTTTGTAATGGTCACCCCTTAGTAAAACTTTTTTCTGAACAAAATATTGTACATTTCTTGAAAAACTTTTCAATTTAAGTTCATTACTCATTAAGCGCACTCTATAAATTTACCGTTTAACAATAAAGTTCTTGACAAGTGGGTCGTGAAACCTATCGGCGCTTTTGTTTTTATTCGGGCATTTTTCTATCTATCATTCAGCCAGATGCGCATCTTGCTCAACTGATTGAACAACAAACAGGCTATATAGATGTTTCGGAAACACCTATACCGATAAAACAAAAATTCCTCGAAGTCAATCATTAGGCCCACCCTATAAATCTAAAACAAATTAACCTTTCCCTTGCTTTGGACATCCACATCACCACCCGTCGCCAAGACTAAATTTTCATCCGAACTATCCACCTCTACCTTCTTGGAGTGTATGGCAATCTCCGACTCCGATTCCAAAAGGAAAGAGTCTGACTGATGCGCCTCTTTTTCTGTGGAATCAACTTGTATTTTTCGAGCTGACATAGCAAGTTCTTCCGCCGAGACAAAACGCATATCCTTTTCCGAATTAAAAATCGACGAACCGCCAGCACTTATAGAGATGGTATTCGTAGCATCAATACTAATATCGTGGGATAACAATGATATGGAGCCAATCGACGAAACCGAAATGCTTCTTCCCGAAGTATCCAATTGTATCATATTGCCATTTTTGTCCTCAATTCGGATTCCCCAATCCGTACTCATATCATCATTGAACGAAATTTTATGTCCCGATCGAGTAGTGATGCTCTTATGGGCATTATCCATACCTCCTCCAGCTGCTGTTCCTCCACTAAACAAACTACCTATCACATACGGACGGTTAGGGTCACCATATTCAAAACCAACCATCACTTGGTCTCCCACCTCCGGAATAAAGAGCAATCCCCTATTCTGGGAGATCTCATCACTTCCTCCCGCATCGGGAGAAACCACCCGTATCCAATTCGTACTTTTCCAAACAGGTTTCTGCCAATCGAATTGAACTAGAACTCGCCCCAAATTTAATGGATCCGCATTGTCTAACACGACAGCAATTTCCGGATAAGCCTTCACCCGTTTTGAAAGTTCCAAAGGAATCGACAAGCCCCCTTCCGGAATGGCGACAAAGTGATTCCGATAGTTACCGTTCTTATCAATTTTATGAGACACGGATATAATGCGGAAACGCTCCAAAGGAGGATGCTGCATCTTATGCGGGAATGAAATATCAACCAATCCGCCTATCCTAACTCGGCAAGTTAACGACTCACCCTCAACAGTATACATAGAACCAGCCAAAGCCTGCTGACGAACATCCGCCATATCTTTCAAATCATCCGAAGAATACAAAGAGGCATCACTTTCGGAAAGACCCTTCTCGCTAAAGATTAAATCCACCCTTTTCCGTATGTCTTCGGCAGAAGAAGAGTCCTCTGAAGAGTCCTTCATAATGAAGGCATCATCTTCATAATAATAATCATAAAAAGATGTTTTATAAGGTTTTGCCTTGGCAATGGTCCGTAAGTTCAAGACATCACGATCGAGACAAAGCGATTCCACTTTCTCCTCATCCGATTCTCCAAAACGCAGAACTCTTCCGTCATAATAGAACCATTCTCCAAATAAGGAAGAAAGGCGATTCATAAAAGAGAAAACACTTTCGTCGTATCGCATCAAATAAGGGAGAACACCTTGATAGCGTGGTTCACAAACCACCTCAAAACTAGCCCCATCCGTCAGTTGAAGGAATACATCCCTCAACTGACAATCCACAAACGAATCACGCCCCTTCGCCCCATCCAATCGAAGAGGATCTCCAGACCCGATTAGATGGAGCCGATTAACTCGACGATTAGACATCTCCGACGTAGAATCCCATGTCTCAACCCGCACATCAGTCACGACGCCCGAAAACTCATAGGAACTACTGCTATCCAAGTGCTCCAAACGAATCAACACACTTGAGCCGATTCTATCCGTCAACCATAGATGGGCCTCCTGCCATAGTTCATCTTGTGACGGATACTCCTTCATCACATCAAAATGGTGGCAAGAATTTAGTTCCTGTTCCAATACCATCGACTCAAAAAGCAACTCATCTCCATCCAAAAACAGTTTGGGTCTTATTGGGTTAAGTCCTTGAATCATATCATAAAAAATTTAGTATAAAGACAAATCTACAACTATCAACCTTGGGCATACTCACTGCTCCAACTCGTTTCATCGTCGCCCTTGGTTCCATCCAAACGAATCACGAAACTTTTCGCCGGGAAATATGGGGTGATGTGAATATCCAGATAGACTCGATCCTTTTGATTCGGGTCTCGCTCCAAACGCATAATTTTCGACCGTTCAATCAATCTGTCCGGACCTTGAATGTCATCCAAAAACTTCACTATTTGCGACCTTAAATCTCGCTCCGTCTTTCCGCTCCAATTCTCAAAAGCCCGCCTATTCAAGAAATCGAAAAGGACCTTTGTTATATAATCAAACACACGCACGACAGAGTAAGTTTGTAAACCAAGATTGTCACCATTAAACAAGGTCTTTGCCGAGAAAGCCATCACCTTTCCATACTCGTTCACCATCGGCACTAAGCCCATAGAATCCAATTGAGATATTTCACTCTTACGAAGAGGAAAAGCAACGGCTCCTACCTCATTCAAGCCTCCATATTTCTTGCCCGCCGTAACTTGCGACATCAAAGTCGAATAAACCCGACCAGCAAGGGCCGAAGCTGGAGAGACATGCAAGTCGTCATTCTCCCCGATTTCCCTATAGGCAGGACGACCTACCAACCAATTACAGCACATCACCGTATTGCTCCTATAATCATCACCGCCGGCATGATTGGCTGAATAGAACATATCTACCACATCATCAGGATTCTCCAAATCCGCAAAATCGGTAAAAAGCATCACCTTATTGGCATTGGCTATTTTTGCCCACTTCTCCAAAACTGTATTTGAGCCCAAATAACCTGGAATAACAAGCAACGAATAATTATCCCGCAGGTCAAGCCTATCATAATTCTGTTTCAACTCATCCGACACGAAATCTATGAACCTGGAATTATCCAAATCCGTAATCTGCTCAGGCGAAGCATTGACAATCGTGACATTCGAAAGTTTATCCGCCTCTGTATTCTTGTAAAACAACTGGATAGAACGGTAAGAACGTTCCAAATCCTTTACAGCCTCAACAGCCGTCATTTGATTCTTACACAACAACTTACCTACATTCTCAGCGTTCGTCCTACACTTTTCCACCATCTCCGAAAGGTCCTGGCACCCAGTCAAAAGTTCCAGCCACATATCTATCTTATTGGCTAAATCCTTCCGCTCATTTGCCTTTTGGTCTTCCAAAAGAAACATCTTCTTTCGAGCCTTTCTCTCCGGGTTCAAGTTCTGAATGCCATCTATCGCCGTCTCCAAAAAACCGAAACCGCCAAAACGCGACAAGCCATTCAATGCCACATCCAATGATTGCTGAGAAAACGCAGTTGAAGCATTTTCACTATAAGCCAAATGCGACTCGCCAGTCTCCTCCTGTCGCACAACTTCTCTTTCTGACATATCTCTAAATAGTTGATGTTTGATTAAGTTCATTTTTAAGTTGGCAAAGAGCCTCCACCATAGCCTGCCGACTATCAGGATTCTCCAAAGCCTTCTGAAGCACCTTGTTCGTACGAAGCGACTTAACCAACTTTTCGTAAAACTCCTTTTGTACGGACAAACGTCCTAAGAAAGGACTATTCTCCGTCATTTTCTTCACTTGGAAATCGGACGTATCCTGAAAACGGAAATTCTCCTTCATGGTCAACCCTTCCGCATCTTCAAATTCGACATCCACATTCGGTTGGAACTTAGCATAGACCTCCTCCACCGTCTTCAAATTAGCAACACTCTCCGGCGAGATGGGTTCATCCGCAGTCAAAAGGCCTACAAACAGGGTTCGGTTCTGAGGAATATCCGCAATACCTTCCGAAGAGGTCTGTTTCACCTCATTACCCCCAATTTCATAATTCATTATTCCCATACTTTCTTCATTTTTTAAGGAGAAGGCTTGGTGGAAAATTTCACACCAAACCTTCTTGACTAACATTTTTAAGCAGTAGGCCAATTCTCTTCGTATTGAGCACCACCTATCTTAATGGTCTGTGCGGATATGGATACGCACAAGGACATTGGAGCATTACCCACAATATCAATACCCTCTTCAAAATCAACGATATAAGCGTTTTCAAATGAGAGTTCCTTCATTTTAGACTCTTCGTCGCCTTTCTTGAATACGATACTTCCACTAAAAGGTTTGAACTGATTAACCATGTGTTCCAAAATAGTAGTGTCAGCGGTAGACTCTACACGAACTGTAATACGACCGCCATAAATGTTTGATGAAGGACGACCTTTCGAGTCCACATCACGATGAAGCGTATACTTGCAATCAAGTACATCATACTCCTTTCCACCTAAATTCAAAGATGATCTAAATGCCATAGTAATAATTAATTAATAAAAAAATACAAAATACTCAAAATCACACGATTGGCCAATCTATTTTATTGAGCGTTTTTATTCAAAATTCTCGATTCCACATTAGGCTACTCCACCCAACCAGACTCCATAAGGATTCCGTTAAAGGAGAGTTCCTTGGCAGAAATAAGTAGGGAGGTGTACGACCCTTTCCCCATGTTGGTTTCTTGCCGAAATTCCACACATGCCGCATCTGTAAATGCAACCCGAAAAGGAGACGAGCCCGTTTCATTTTTGAAAACCAACTCCCCATTTTTCCGCATCCAACGACTTCCTGCCCATCGTAAAAGCAACTCGTCAGGCAATTGAGAAAGTTTCAACCGTATTTTACCTCCCCTAACCTCGCCTTCCGGTTCTCCCTTCTTATCTATCGATTGTGACAAAGAGGCAGAAAAAGCAGAAACAGGATATACTTTCCCTAAAAAATTCAATTCCACGATAAGATTCGCATCTGGTTCTTTATTGAAGAACGCTTTTACAACTTTACTAACCATATTATCGTCTTATACATTTTTCCACTCATTTTCCATACGGACATCCCCGACATTCAACACCTTCGCAGAAAGAGTCAAATTTGTCCGACAATAATTTTTTCCATCCTCCTGATACTCAACTTCAAGGGAGACACAAGCCGTAGAAGAAAAAGTCACCTTCTGCAAAGGCATATCTTCCATATCATAGATGACAACAGAACCCGATTTATAGGTTCGAGGATTTATCATCCACTCCACAATTTCCGTAGTTGGCAAATTCCAAAAGGAGATGTGCATAAGTCCCGAACAAACTTCTCCCTGGGGTTTTCCGCAAACATCTGTTTCCTGAACTATTTCATAAGAGAAATCAGCCAATTCATATTCCGAATTCACGCCATTCCCCATAATAGACTTCAAATCGGCCAAGCCACTTAAAGCCCCACTTAACTGCAAAATACTCTTATATCCAAACATAAAACAACCTGATAAACAAAACGATATCTCATACAATTCAAACTCAAGCAGAGAACCTTACGGCAAACAATCCGCCCCAATCCGATAATAAATCTGACCATTGTAATCGAATCTATT
>JAFZKQ010000032.1 GCA_017553575.1 Paludibacteraceae bacterium | reverse complement strand
TTTCAACATGCTGAAGGAGGAAGATGCCGATTTGGTCGTCTTCACAGGCGACATGGTCAACACCTTTCCTGAAGAGACGTTAGGTTGGGACAGCCTATTCCATACCATTCCATCCAAAGATCCGAAGTTGGGCATCATGGGCAACCACGACCACACCCCCTATTTCAGGTGGAGTTCTCCCGAAGTGAAGGAGGCAAACAGCAAAAAAATAGAGGCAAGCATCGAACGGTTGGGATTCAAGTTGCTGAAAAACGAAAACCATGTCATCCGAAGAGGGAACGACAGCATCGTGATTTCCGGCTTGGACTATAGCAACGGAAGGAAAAGACACATCATCCCCGCCTACTCCAACCTAGACAAATGCGACGAGAATGTCTCCGACAGCGCCATACGGATTCTGCTCATGCACGACCCCACCATATTTGACGACAGCATCGCCGGCAAACGCAACTATGCCCTGACAATTTCAGGACACACACATTCGGCTCAGATCGGATTCATCATCGGCAGCTTCAAATGGTCGCCTGCCCATATCCGATTCAAATACTGCGACGGCCAATATTTTGTAGGCAAGCAATGCATCATCACCAGCCGTGGCGTGGGATGTGTCGGCATTCCCGCACGTTTGGGAATGACCCCGGAATACGAAGTCATCACATTGAAAAAGAAGAGGCAATGAAAATAAAAGAGATAACCAAAGAATTGGAAGCTTTCGCTCCGTTGGCGTACCAAGAAGAGTATGACAACTGCGGTTTTCAAGTCGGGAACCCTGACGATGAAATATCAGGCGTTTTGATCACCTTGGACGTGACAGAGTCCGTCATCGACGAAGCCATAGAAAAGAGTTGCAACCTCATCATTGTGCACCACCCCCTTATCTTCGGGAAACTGAAAAAAATCATCGGAAGGAACGCCGTTGAGCGTTGCGTCATCAAAGCCATAAGGAACAACATAACCATCTACGCCGCCCATACCAACATCGACAAAATGTCCAACGGCGTAAGTGCACGATTCGCCCAAAAGCTAGGCCTCATCCATTGCCAGACGCTCGTTCCTGAGGGTGGATTATTGGAGAAGTTGGTGACTTTCGTTCCCCTCGAACAGGCAGAACACGTAAGGCAAGCCCTATACAAGGCAGGCGCAGGCTGTATCGGAGAATACGACCATTGCAGCTACAACCTGAACGGAACGGGCACATTCCGGGCATCAGACGGTTGCCACCCCTTTGTCGGTGAAATCGGCGAAGACCATGAGGAACCAGAAACCCGCATCGAGGTGATTTTGGAAAAGCGGAACGAGTACCGTATCGTTGCCGCCCTCAAGGAGGCGCACCCCTACGAAGAGCCTGCTTACGACATCTACGAGCTGAAAAACAGGCATGCGAAGGTGGGATTAGGCATTATCGGCGAGTTGGAGAAGGAAGAAGAGGAATTGGCGTTTCTGCATAGGCTGAAAGGCGCAATCGAGATGGGAGGCATCCGACACACCGAACTTTTAGGCAAAAAGATCAAGCGAGTAGCGCTTTGTGGCGGTTCAGGAGCCGAATTTCTGCCCGACGCCATCCAACAAGGAGCCGACATCTATATCAGTTGTGACTTCAAGTACCATCAATTTTTTGATGCCGAAAAGAAAATTGTGATTGCTGACATAGGACATTTTGAGTCAGAAAGGTTCACAAAAGAGATATTTTTTGAGATTGTTTCAAAAAATAATCCTAAATTTGCAATCCATATTTCAAGTTGTAAAACAAATCCGATAAATTACATATAAGTATGTCAGAAGCAAAAGAAACAAAAGAGATTTCAGTAGAAGACAAGCTAAGGGCTCTATATGACTTGCAGTTGGTTGCGTCAGAAATCGACAAGATTAAGACTTTGCGCGGAGAACTCCCATTAGAAGTTCAAGACTTGGAAGACGAAATCGCAGGTCTGAACACCCGTATCGCTAAATACGAAAGCGAAATCAAGGATGCGGAAGTCGCAGTCAGCACCAAGAAGAAAGAAATCGAAAATTCCAAATCACTCATAGAAAAATACAAAGCTCAACTCGACAATGTCCGCAACAACCGCGAATTTGAGAACCTTGAGAAGGAGATCGAGTTCCAAGGTTTGGAGATTGAATTGAGCGAGAAGAGGATTCGCGAAAACAATGCTACCATCAAGGAGAAGCAAGAAGAATTGGAGAAAGTCAACACGCTCATTTCTGACAAAACGGCGGATTTGAACCAAAAGAAGGCAGAGTTGGACGAAATTGTTTCGGAGACAAAGCAAGAGGAGGAGAAATTGAGAGAGAGAGCTAAGACTATCGAGGCAAATATCGACCAAAGACTTTTGAGCGCATTCAAGCGTATCCGTAAAAACGCAAGAAACGGTTTGGCTGTCGTTTACGTTCAACGTGACGCATGTGGTGGTTGCTTCAACCAAATCCCTCCACAAAGACAAATGGACATCCGCCTTCGTAAGAAGGTCATCGTTTGCGAATATTGCGGACGTATCCTCATCGACCCAGAATTGGCCGATGCAGAATCCAACAACTTTGGAGCATAACAACACAACACTCAAATAAATTTATTGGGAAGAGGCTGTCGTTGAGACAGTCTCTTTTTTTTATCCCGACACACGCCTATTCATAGATTTTCCTGTTAGAAAAGCCCATAAAACGCTCAGTTCCAGCCCTCGCGCACCATAATTACAACATTTTGCAACATTAGTCTCAACGGAAAGATTCTCGGAAACAGTATATTTGTATAGACTTAGAAAGACGCAAGCGTCGCTAAGCAGCAACCAAGAGAAACACAATACTCAAAACAACCAAATATGAAACAACTCAAAACATGGGCACTTATGCTTGCAGGATTGCCAGCATCCATTTTCGCCCAAACAGTCAACATCAATTTAGGAGAAGAGCATCAGCTCATCCGTGGATTCGGAGGCATCAACTTCCCAGGTTGGATTGATGACTTGAACGAATCACAACGTGCCACAGCCTTCGGCAACGGAGACAACCAATTGGGACTCTCCGTCCTACGTATCCACGTAGACCCTAATGAAAGTGCATGGTCCAGAGAGGTGGCAACGGCTCAATACGCCGCCAAGCAAGGCGCCTACGTCTTCGCCTCACCTTGGTCTCCACCTTCATCCATCGCAGAAAAGTTCACAAGGAACGGACAGGCCAACCAAACCCGTGTCAGACACGATGGCTACGATGCCTACGCCAAGCACCTGAACAAGTTTGTCAGCTACATGAAAGGCAATGGCGTGGAGCTCTACGGTATCTCCATACAGAACGAGCCCGACTACGCTTCCGAATGGACGTGGTGGACCTCATCGGAAATGATTACCTTCCTAAAGAACAATGCCAGCAGCATCAACTGCCGCATCATTGCTCCAGAATCGTTCCAATACACCAAATCGGTGAGCGACCCTATCATAAAGGACGCGCAGGCTTGGGCGAACGTGGATATCCTCGGCACCCACCTCTACGGAACACAGGTAAGCCAATTCTCCTACCCGCTCTATGAGAGCAACAACAAAGGAAAGGAACTTTGGATGACCGAGGTCTATTACCCGAACAGTAGCAGCGACGCCGACACTTGGCCCGAGGCGCTTGAGGTGGCAGACCACATCAGCAACGCCATGGTGGTCGGTAATTTCCAAGCCTACGTTTGGTGGTACATCCGCCGTTCCTACAGTTTCATAAAAGACAACGGAAACATCACGAAGAGAGGTTATTGCATGGCTCAATTCTCCAAGTTCATCCGTCCTGGATTCGTCCGCGTCGGTGCGACCCAACACCCAGGCAACGACAACAACCTCAATGTGTCAGCCTACAAGAAGGAGAACGACGTTGTCATCGTGGCTGTCAACCGAAATTCAAGTGCCAAGACGCTCACCTTCTCCATCCCTAATTCGGAAATCACAGAATGGGAGCAGTATGTCACCGACGGTTCAAGGAACGTGAAGAAGGAGTCGAACGTGGCAGGATCCACCAGTTTCCAACTTACCCTAAGTTCAAAAAGTGCCGTCACCCTCGTCGGAAAAGGGAAGAAGGGCGCACCTAAGGTAAGCATCACCTCGCCTACAAGCACGGACGACATAGAGGCCGGTTCCGACATTCAGTTTGTCGTTGAGGCAACCGATGAAGACGGCAGCATCCAATCCGTCTCATTCTACGACGGAACGACCTTGCTCGGCGAATCGACCAACGCCCCTTATACCTTCGCCATAAGCGGATTGGAGGCAGGAAACCACACCCTCAAGGCCGTTGCCAAAGACAATGAAGGCAACGAATCGTCGGCTTCCGTCACCATCAACGCACACGAGCCACAGACTCCATACGGAGGCACACCGCAAACCATTCCAGGTAAGATCGAAGCCGAGAACTACGACAATGGAGGAAACGGTTATGCCTACTACGATACCGACGAAGGCAACAAGGGCGAAGTTTACCGAAATGACGATGTGGACTTGGACGCAGCCGCCGACGGGAATGGATATGTTATCGGATGGACCATCAGCGGCGAATGGTTGGAATATACCGTCAACGTAGAAGAGACAGACATCTATGAATGGACAGCTCGCGTCTCTTGCTCCAACGACAATTCGGCCTTCCACCTATACATCGACGGAAAGGAGATCACCGAAAGCATCAAAGTGCCAAATTACGAGGATTGGAAGACATACAACAACTTGACAGGCAAAACCACCACGGCCATCGAGAAAGGAACGCACGTGCTACGTCTCGAAGTGGATGGAAGCTATTTCAACCTCGATTGGATTGAGTTCAAGGGAGAGAAGACCGGCAACCAATCAATTCTATCCGAAGCGGACAAATACCAAGGTGAATTCACCGTGTTCGCACTGGATGGAAAGAATGTCGGTGCAATTTCCATCAAAAACGGTTCAGAAGTCAAAGCAGAGTTGAAGAAATTGGGACTTGTAAAAGGAACCTACGTTCTTTCTTCCCCATCAGAAACCTTCAAGGTAGAGATTAACGAATAACAGTTGACTCTCCTCATAAGCAAACAGCACAGGATGAGCGTCATCCTGTGCTGTTTTTATTGAACTCATCGCCTCTTTTTCTACACAATATAGTATACTAATTCAAGTTTCGCAAGTCTCTTTTCTTTGCCAAGATACAACCTGTAGCCTGAAAGACCTATCCGTCCACAGCCCTGAGGATGAATGCCGCACGTAAATGACGCCGCCCTAAAAGGGCAAAAGATGATTTATTCCGAAGGGTGCAAAACATACCCGAATCAATGCGTGGTCACAGAATTTTCATTTGACTTTTCTTATGTAATTGAATCAGGGCGTTGCCCTGAGCTATGTAGAGGTTGGGCTTTCAGTCCGTGTAGGGAAATGAAAGGACGTCTCCGAATAAATATTCCAACTTACAAAATAGACTATACTAATAATCAGTTATTTACCTTTCAATAACGATGAGACATTGTACCACACAGAACGTTCTTTTTTCTCCACCAAATCCCGCTTCGAAAAATAAGCCACGAGTGTGACAAACTCAGCCCAATCCAAAGATCCATATAGAGAATCAGTTAATTGAGTACTAGAAATCATCTCCTCACTAGTTTTTTCAACAAATTCAGTTTTACGAGACTGCTCAAGGCATTTCGTCTTAATATAGATACAAAAAGATCCATGCTTATCGTTAGCACTCCGAGCCACAGATACCACATTATCCCAAGTCGCATCCACACATACAGTTCCAGCATCATACGTAATGCAAATAGATTCATGGGAAAGAGTAAACTGATATTGTCTAAAAAGACATCGAATACTCGATAGCAGACTAAACATCACAGGCACCATCATAACGAAAAAAAAGAAAACGGATAGTCCAGAAAAAACCATCCATACCACACTAAAGACAAACGAAAGGAAAACAAAAACACCCGCAACAATGGCCTTTATTATCCCGAGCTTTTCGTCAGAGCCTATTTTATAGACATTCAACTCCGGCATTTGCGTATACGGCTGTTCAGGGAAGAGACCCTTCTTCGAAGTATTTGCCTCAACCGCAGATTTGAAATCCTCACGACTAAAAGAACTGAAGAGAGAAAGATTCACCCATCCATCCTCCCGAAAAAGCCACATCTTTTTAGGCTTCCTATCTTCAACAGCATCTTCC
Source organism: Paludibacteraceae bacterium (assembly GCA_017553575.1). Classification (GTDB taxonomy): domain Bacteria; phylum Bacteroidota; class Bacteroidia; order Bacteroidales; family Paludibacteraceae; genus RGIG10190. Next base: position 6,847 of record JAFZKQ010000032.1, on the reverse strand, counting down.
AACAAGGCCGTTCTGTCAATACGGATAAACATCTGCTTAGGCGAAACCTTTTGAGAAGAACCCATTTTGTTGAGATTAGAATAATCAGGGAAATCCATCTCCCGAATAGACTGCCAAGGCAATTTCCGTTTCCGACCGCCCTCCACAAAAAGAAGTCCATCCTCTTCAACCGCCATTTTGTACTCCGACTTGTGCCAAAACAAAAGCAACAATAGGAGCATTAGAATAGCAGCAGGCACGGCATAAAGGAAACTCTTTAAAGAAAATAAGAGAATCACCAAATCCCAGGCAAGAAGTAAGATATAGATGTATCTTGTCCGAAATTTGTGAGTCGAAACGGAAAATGTCGTTTCCATAAGGGAACATATTTAAAGTGTACTTAAAACGACAAAGCATTGACACACAAAGAGAAATGCGTTCAAAAGTTCACATTTCCCATCCACAAGCGAAGGGAGTCCACACCTGAATCAGATTCCCGCCCCATCGAGGAACGAAAGCGTATCCGCCTTGTGCTGAAGAATCTTCGAATAGGCAGGCACACTATTGGTCAACCAGACGTTACCACCCACAATGGTATGATGGCCGATGGTGACCCTACCCAAGATAGAGGAGTTGGAGTAAACCGTCACATTATCCTCCAATATCGGGTGACGTGGCGTATTGATCGGCGTACCGTCCTCATCAAAGGTAAAGCTCTTCGCACCCAACGTCACACCTTGGTAAAGCATCACATGTTTTCCGATGATACAAGTCTCGCCAACAACGACACCCGTACCGTGGTCTATGCAGAAATACTCGCCAATCTGCGCGCCCGGATGGATATCAATACCCGTCTTTGAATGCGCCATTTCCGAAATGATTCGCGGAATGACAGGCACGCCCAACTTCAACAACGCATGGGCGATTCGATGATGGATCATCACTTGGACAATCGGATAACACAAAATAATCTCCGAATAGGCCGTCACGGCAGGGTCTGAGTGGAACATGGCATCCACATCCGTATAAAGCACCCGCTTCAACTCCGGCAACGTATCGATGAACTGGAGTGCCAACGCATCCGACTCCTCGTCCGACTTGCATTCGCCACAGAAAGCGAGGAAACTCTTAGCAATCTGCTCACGCAACAAAGTCCGCAAATCAGACATATCCACACCTATGTGATAATACCGGCCCTTCTCACTACGACTGTTCTTATCGAAATAACCAGGGAAAATAATACGCGTGGACAAATCCACAATATGTTGTAAATCCTCCACAGAGGGCAAGCACCAACATTTACTCTGCATACGTCGCTCTTCCGGAGAGACCTCGGAAAGGATATGCACATTCTTTGCTATCACATCGTCTTTTTCCATATCTTCTATCTCATTCAAATTCCACACAAATGTAACAAGAGATTTCCGTTGGACAAAAAACCAACTGAACAAGAGCACAAAAAAAAGAGAAATATCTCATTTTTAAAGTCAAACGAAGGCTAAATTCAATAATTTTGTGACATCTATCATTACAAGGTTATGGAAGAACAACATTTCACATTGAGCGAGATTCTCCTTCTTCAACTCCTTTTAGGTAGCATCACCTACCTGATTGGAAGCATTGCGTTCTTCTTCCTAATCAAAAAACTCCCGATGAAATGGAAGGTTTTGGCGATGATTCTCCAATTTTCGCTGGCCGTTGCCTTGTCGATGGTCATTTGGCGCTTCTGGCCTTTCCCTTTTGACATCATGGTTTTCGATGGAATCAACCTACCCGCCCTATTGGCGGAATTGATTTTTTTGCTGCCCATCTTGATTTTTCAAAAGAGGAACCGTCGATAAATACCCCGACCATGGGTTTTCTCCCATGACCGTTCTGTGTCGTTCCTTCGGGAGTCGCAGGCCAGAGATGCATCAAAGCGAAAGAAAGCCCACCCTTTCCCATTTACATTCTACATTTTTTATTACTTTTACCCGCGAGAAAAGATTAACCCCTTTTTCAAAAAACAAAAGAAAAAACGAAGGAAACAAAACCGATAAATAAAAAATCAGACCCATGACATTACTTTCATTATTCAAGAACATATACCCCTACGTCAAGCCTTACAGATGGTTGGTAATCGCCACGTTGGCCCTCACCTTCATCGGTTCCTTGGCAGCCCAAGTAAACGCCATCGTCCTCGATAAAACCGTCGATTCCATCAATGCCCTGATACAGGACAAAAACTTCGCATGGATAGAGGCTTCCAAAATTCTGACCACCATCTCCATCATCCTGTTGGGCAAGGAGTTGCTGTCGGCCGTTATCACCTTCCTTCGGAAATACTACGGAGAAAAGATGCGCATTCTCATCTCCAAAGATCTCGCCCAATCGTGCATCGAAAAGATGCTCACCTTCCAAATGGCCTTTTTCACCGCCAACGACAACGAGCCAGGAAAATTGCAGACCCGTATAGACCGAGGCGTCGAGAGCCTCACCCGAACCGTACAAAATTTCTTCATCGACATATTGCCGCTCTTCACGAGTGCCATTCTGGCCCTCATCCTGATGTTCTCAGCCAACTTCTATGTGGGACTGACCGCATTGTTCATCGTCCCCATCTATTTCATCATCACCCATGCCGAAGCGAAGAAACTGAAAGGTTGGAGAACCCAACGACGCAGTTTCCGGGAGAGCAAGAGCCATGGCATCATGAACATCCTAGAGTCCATCAACGTCATCAAATCGTTCAACCGTGAACACATCGAGGCAAGGAAACAGTTGGACCTCCAAAACCAACTGACGGACAACCAGATGACAACAAGGAAATACAGTTTCCTTTTCGACGGTGTGAAAAGTTTCGTGGAGCAAATCGGAACCGTCCTCATCATCATTCTGACGGCTTACTTAGTCCTAATCGACTACCCAGGAATGACCATCGGAAAGATCATGTACCACGTCATGCTCTTCAACAACGTTTCTGCCCCTATCCGACAACTTCACCGCATCTACGACGACATCAACGATGCCCTGATCTATGCGGAGAGCTTCTTCGACATCATCAAATCCGACGACCAGATAGAGCAAAGCGGAGATTTCAAATCCAAAGAGATCAAAGGAACTTTCGAAATCAAAGGCGTCGACTTCACCTATCCGAACGGCACCAAAGCCCTTCACGACATCAACATGAAGATAGAGAGCGGTAAGATCACCGCCTTGGTCGGCCTCTCGGGCGCAGGTAAAAGCACCATCGTCAACCTCTTGGACAAGTTCTACGCACCCGACAAAGGAAGCATCACCCTCGACGGGGTTGACCTACATGACTACGACACGAAATTCCTCCGCGAAAACATCGGACTCGTTCTACAAAAGAACCACATTTTCGACGGAACCATCGAAGAAAACATCCGTTACGGAAACCCGAATGCCTCCCACGAAGAGGTGATCGATGCGGCAAAAAAAGCCTACATCTACGAGCAAATCATGGAGTTGCCTCAACAATTCGAGAGCAAAGCCTTGCTTCTCTCCGGAGGCCAACAACAACGAATAGCCATCGCTCGTATGTTCTTGAAAAACCCGCCCATCATCTTCCTTGACGAGCCGACGGCCAGCCTAGATGCCATCGCCACCGAACAGATAAAGAACAGTTTGGACGCCATCAAGAAAGACAGGACGGTCATCATCATCTCCCACAGCATATCGCAAATCATCGACAGCGACGTCATCTATGCGTTACGGAAAGGGCGCGTGGAACAGCACGGCAACCCCGATGAAATCTATAAGCAAGGGGGCGTTTACAAAGAGATTCTCGACGCCTCGGCCCGAAGCCTCAACATCGAGAAAATCGCACAGACCATCAGTTCCGACGATCAAAAATCATAACATCGCAACCTTACGGAAGCAAGGGGCTATTAGTTGTAGCTCCTCGTGAGACGAGGAGACTGAAAGCCTACCCTACTAATAACCGATGGCACCAATAGGCGCTGTCGGAAGGGCTCCTTTGCTTTATACGTAAAAAAGTTCACACAAAAACCATGTTTTCCACAAAAAAATCAACGAGAAAAGAGACACCACAAGAGAAAAAAGAATAACTTTGGAATAGAAGTAAATCAACCTCAATAATTAACTGGAAGAAATTCCGCAAAAACAGATTACTATGACAGCACAAGACATTTTAAAGTTAGTACAGAAGAATTCGAGTTCAATCTCCGCTTTGTCCTCTTCCAACGACAAAATAGACAAAGTCATCAGTCTCATCAACGCCAACAGTTCAGGCAGCCAAGTAGGAGGACTTTTGAAGGCTGCAGGCGGACTCCTCGGCAAAAAGAATGCGCTTAGCAGCATCGGCAACGCATTGGGCGGAGACAGCGCAAGCAGCATCATCGTGGCTGTCCTTTCTCAATTGAAAGGCACCAACCTCAACAACTTCAACATCAGCAACTTCAGTTCGCTCTTAGGAAGCGGCAGCAATGCCTCTGCGTTGAAAACGGTCATCACACAGATCATCAACCTCATCAAATAATAATTCACAATAGCCCCAGTTCCAAGTCTGGGGCTATTTTACAAAGCATTCGACGTCAAGTTTCAGAAGCGCCGAATTCATTAGGAAATGAACCTTTTCGGGACACCAAGGCACCACACCTGATTTTTAAGTCTCCAGACCTATTGACACCCAACCTTTTCATTTAGGGGGAATTGCATTTTTCCTCCTGCTACGCAAATAGGCTGCGTAGCAAGATTGTATTTTTGCCATCAATAAAATTGGGATTTGATATGGATACTTTGCCATTCGACATAAAAAAGGCCCGCCAGATGATCATCTTCATCGGCATACAGGCCAGTGGGAAAACAACATTTTTTCGCAACGTGCTTGCGGAACAGGGCTATGTCCATATCAACCTTGATACCTTGCACACACGCCACAAAGAGCAAAACGCAATCAACGAATGCTTGGGAGTCGGCTCATCGTTTGTGGTTGACAACACAAACCCAACCAAGGCAGAGAGGATACGATACATAGCTGAAGCAAAACAGCATAATTATGAGGTAATTGGCTTGTTTTTCCAAAGCATCCTAAAAGATTGCATCGCTCGGAACGAAGCACGAGCCAACAAAGTTCCTCGTATAGCCATACCAGGGACCCAAAACCGTTTGGAGATGCCCGATTACACGGAAGGCTTCGACCGACTCTATTATGTGCAAATCGCAGAAAATGATTTTGTTATAACCGATTGGAAAGGATAAGTTATGGATTTTGACACTCTTGACAAACAGATGCGCAGCTTCGAGCAATCTCTTGACCGAACGATGATCGAAGGCATCTACATTGTTGCTCGTCTTGACGGGCACGGTTTTACTCGTCTGACAAAGAAGCTGTTGAACCTTGAAAAGCCGTTTGACTTACGCTTCCGTGATGCCATGTTTGCCACCCTCAAACACTTGATGGACTGCGGTTTCCGCATCATCTACGGCTATACCCAAAGCGATGAGATCTCGTTACTTTTCCATATCGACGACAGCACTTTCGGTCGCAAAGAGCGAAAACTGATTTCGCTACTCGCCGCAGAAGCATCGGTTGCCTTTTCTACGCAGATGGGGCACCCTGCCGTGTTCGACTGCCGCCTTGTGCCGCTCCCCAACGCCGACTACGTGGTCGATTATTTCCGTTGGAGACAAGAGGACTCACACCGTAACTCACTAAACGCACACTGCTACTGGCTATTACGCAAAGAAGGTGTATCCGCAGCCGAAGCGCAAAAGCAGATTGCTGGCCTCTCGATCGGAGACAAGAACGAACTGCTCTTTTCGCACGGCATCAACTACAACAACCTTCCCTTGTGGCAACGCCGCGGTGTGGGAATGTATTTCAAAGAGGTGGAGAAAATCGGCTTCAACCCTCAAACCAAAGAGGAAGTAACCTGCTTGCGTAGAACGCTTTATCTCGAAGAAGAGTTACCCATCGGCGAGGCGTATGCAGATTTCATCAGGGAGATTTTAGAAAAGAATCAGCAAAGTTAATAGACCGAACCGGCAGATGATTCTCCAAAAAAATTCAAAATTTTCGTGACTACGCAAATAGGCCGCGTAGTCACTCTTTAGCCACCACCAAGCTCACTATTTTCAAGTCACCTCCTCTTACTTTCAAACTTTTCAATCATCTCATTCAGCCTTTTCACATCCTCATCCGAGAGAATTCCTTCCTGCTGAAATGGCACAATTGTGTCTATCACATAGTCATACTCAATATCATTGCGGATTCGTCCTCGCTTCATTATCTTCTCCAGTTTGTTTTCTCGTTCATACGGAAGATTCGCTTCCTTAATGCGTCGCCAAAACTCATCTACGTCAGGTCCTGCAGTCTCTTGGAAATAAATAAAAAAATCTTCAATATCATATTTTAAACTTTGCAACGTTTGAAATTTCTTTTCTGCATTTAATAGTCTTTCCTTTCTGTCATTATAAAATTTCAATTCCCAAGTGAGATCCGTATAAGTATTACCGTTGCTATCCTTATTATCTAGTTTCACTATTTCTTTTACTATTTTGCCCCCATTATTACTATAAATTTCAATTTCACCAGGCATCTCCCGTTTATCTCTTCCGTTAGGATATCTTATAATTGATTCAATAGCTAAATCTATTGCCTTTAGTAGGTTATCACGTGCTTCTATGTATTTTTTACTTGCCATAAAGAATAGACTTTTATGTTTGTTTTACATTACTGTACTAATTTTCAAACTTTTCAATCATCTCATTCAGTTTTTTAACATCCTCATCCGAGAGAATTCCGTCCTGCTGAAATGGCACAATTGTGTCTATCACATAGTCATACTCAATGTCATTACGAATACGGCCACGCTTCATTATCTTCTCAAGTTTGTTTTCCCGC